>DATKEK010000370.1:0-14889 GCA_035512195.1 Burkholderiales bacterium | reverse complement strand
CGCACCGCCGAGCATCCGCGCTAGGCATCCACAACGATACAACCCACCACGGAGGAGAAAGAGAAGAAAGAGAAGAAAACAGGAAAACTGAATAACCACCAAGGCACCAAGAAACGCCTGTACAGATCTTGATTCTCTTGGTGCCTTGGTGTCTTGGTGGTGAGAGGCTTCCCCTTCCGCGCCCTCCGCGATGGAGCGTCCCGTTACGACGCCGATTTCGCTGCGACCCGGATGCCTTTGGGCGGCTTGAGTTTCTCGGGCAGGACGCGGCCCATGCGGGCGCGTTTGCCGACGTGGTGGGCGAGTTTGTCGCCGGAGATCGTTACTTCCTTTTCCTTGCCGCTGCGCTGCGCGGTGCCGAATACGCTGAGCGTGCGCTGGTCCGACACTGCAACCGCAAGCAGTCTCTCGCCGGTATCCAGGCCCATCACGATCATGCCGCGGCCTTTTGCCAGGACCTTCAGTTCGGCAATCGGGAACAACAGCAGGCGGCCGTTGGCGGAGAGCGCGGCGACATAGTTGCCGGGCGCCTCCTGGTAGACGAACGGCGCGACCGGCGTTTCACCCGGTTCCACCGACATGAATTCACGCCCGGCTCTGCGGTTCGAAACCATATCGCCGATTCTCGACAGGAAACCGTAGCCGCCGGTCGAAGCGACGATGACATTTGTTTCCGGCTTGCCGGCCAGGCAGTACATGATGTGCGCGCCGTCCTGCACGTCGACCAGCGACGATGCCGGCACGCCATCGCCACGGCCGGAAGGAAGCTGCGAAGTTTCCACCGTGTACGCACGGCCTTTCGAGTCGAGAAAAATCACCGGGTCTACGGTGCGCACCTTGAGCAGCGCAAGAAGTTCGTCGCCTTCCTTGAAAGACAGAGCGGCCGGATCGACCTCCCAGCCCTGGCGCGCGCGCACCCAGCCCTTGCGCGAGAAAATCACCGTGATCGGCTCGTCCACCACCGGCGTCTCGATGGTCGCCTTCTCGGATTCCTCGATGCGGGTGCGGCGCTTGTCGCCGAAGGCCTTGGCGTCCGCCTCGATCTCGGAGACCACCAGTTCCTCGAGCGACGTGCGGTTCTTCAGGATCTTCTCCAGGCCCTTCTGCTCGCCCTTCAGATCCTTGAGTTCCTGCTCGATCCTGATGTGCTCGAGCTTGGCGAGCTGACGCAGCCGCATTTCGAGGATGTCCTCGGCCTGGCGTTCGGTCAGCTTGAAGGCCTTGATCAGGTCGGCTTTAGGTTCGTCCGCATTGCGGATGATCTTGATCACCTTGTCCACGTTCAGCAGGACGAGCATGCGCCCTTCGAGCACATGGATACGGTCCACTACCTTGTCGAGCCGGTGCTGGGTGCGGCGGGTGACCGTCTGGAAACGGAACTGCAGCCACTCCGCAATGATGTCGCGCAGGTTCTTGCCGGTCGGCCTGCCGTCCAGCCCGACGGTGACGAGGTTGATCGAAACGTTGGTTTCGAGGCTGGTCTTGGTCAGCAGCAGATTGACGAACTCGGTCTCGTCGATCTTCGAGGTCTTCGGTTCGAACACCAGGCGCACCGGATGCGAGCGGTCGGATTCGTCGCGCGCGCGGTCCAGCATCGCCAGCATCAGCTGCTTCTCGCGCGTCTGCTCGGGCGTCAGAGATTTCTTGCCCGTCTTCGGCTGCGGGTTGGCGATCGCGTCGATTTCTTCGAGTACCTTTCGCGTCGAGGCGCCCGGCGGCAATTCCTGCACCACCATCTGCCATTGACCCCGCGCCAGCCGCTCGATGGTCCAGCGCGCGCGCACCCGCACGCTGCCGCGCCCGCTGCTGTAGGCGGCGATCATCTCGTCGCGCGGGGTGATGATCTGCGCGCCGCCCGGGAAATCCGGGCCCTTGATACTGCGCATCAGCCCGCGCATCGAGATTTCCGGGTCGCGGATCATCGCGATCGCGGCGTTGGCCACTTCGTTCAGGTTGTGGCTTGGCACCTCGGTCGCCATGCCCACCGCAATGCCGGATGCGCCGTTCAGCAGCAGCACCGGCAGCCGCGCGGGCAGCATTTTCGGCTCCCTGGTGCTGCCGTCGTAATTGGGCGCGAAGTCGACCGTGCCCTGGTCCAGCTCGGAGAGCAGCACCTCTGCAAACTTCGTGAGCCGCGTCTCGGTGTAGCGCATAGCCGCCGGGTCGTCGCCGTCGCGCGAGCCGAAATTGCCCTCGCCGTCCACCAGCGGATACCTGAGCGTGAAATCCTGCGCGATACGCACCAGCGCGTCGTACACCGAGGCGTCGCCGTGCGGATGGAATTTGCCGAGCACGTCGCCGACCACGCGCGCGGATTTCTTGCGCGGCGTCCCGGCGGTGGCGTTCATCTCCCACATTGCGTACAGGATGCGCGACTGCACCGGCTTCTGGCCGTCGGCCACGCGCGGCAAGGCGCGGTCCTTTACCGTGGCGATCGCATACTGCAGGTATTGCAGCGACGCATATCTGCCCAGCGGCAGGCTGTCGCCCAGCTCGCCGGACATCGGCGCGAAATGCGGCGGCAGCCCGCCGCTGCCGTTGCCGCCGGCCGGCTTCGGTGCCGCGGACTTCTTCCTGGCGCCGCGCTCGGCGACAGCCGTGCCGCCGCCGAAGAGATCTTTCTGGTCAGTCATGAAGTATCCAGCTCGAAATTGATGGCCTGGCCCAATGTGTCATCGGACCGTGAATTCGTGCACCACGACCTCGTCGCCGCCGTCGCTGATGGTGAAGCGCCATGAACCAGGGGTGACGGGCAGTTCGCGGTCGAAGCCGTAACCCAGGCAACCGCGCGCGGTGCCGTTGCGGAAGCGGTACATGCGCGGCACGCTGTAGCCGGTGCCCTCGACGCCTTTCGCATCCTTCATCACCGCGTGCATCAGGGACTCGACCAGCATGAACGAGCCGTCTTCTTCCATCCCGGAGATCTCGTAGCAGAAACCAAAGCGCGCCCCGTGCTCGTTCGGAATCGTTCGGGTCTGACGCAGCAGCTTCCGGTCCGCCGAATAAAGCCCGAACTCGGTTACTTTTCTCTTCAACGGCTCGGCGTACGCGCCACTGCACGCACATATCGCAATGAGCAGCATCGCGGCCCTAATGTTCATCCTTCATCCTTCCGCCTCATATGCACCCGAAGGGGTGTCATCCTTGCCTCAAGTAATGTCCGCTTCCACCAGATTCCCGAAGGTCTCCATCCACTCGCGCCGTTGCGATGCATTCTCTCGCGCCATCATCATGTTGAAGATGTCGTTGGAAACCTCCATGCCATCTTCCAGCGTCACTGCCAGCACGCGCCGGGTGTCCGGGTTGAGGGTGGTTTCCCACAGCTGCTCCGGGCTCATCTCGCCGAGTCCCTTGAACCGGCTCACCGTCCAGGCTCCGTCACGAACGCCCTCGTCCACCAGTTTCTCCTCAATGTTCTCGAGCTCGTGCTCGTCGAGCGCATACAGTTTCTTCGCCGGCTTGCCCTTTCCGCCCGCGGGCACGTCGATGCGAAACAACGGCGGCTGCGCAACATACACGTTCCCGCCCGCAATCAGCTTCGGAAAGTGCTTGAAGAACAGCGTGAGCAGCAGCACCTGGATGTGTGCGCCGTCCACGTCTGCGTCGGCGAGAATCACGATGCGCTTGTAGCGCAGGCCCGCAAGATCGACGTTGTCGCCGGCCTTGTGATGATCGACGCCGATCGCCAGCGCGATCGCCTCGATCTCCTTGTTCGAATAGAGCGTCTCCGGCGAATCCTGCCAGGTGTTCTTCGGCTTGCCCTTGAGCGGCAGCACCGCCTGGAATTCCTTGTCGCGCGCCGCCTTGGCCGAGCCGCCGGCGGAGTCGCCCTCGACAATGAACAGTTCGTTGCGTTCCGGATCGTCTGATGCGCAGTCAGTCAGCTTGCCTGGCAGCACCGCCACACCGGAAGTCTTGCGCCGCTCGACTTTCTGTGCGGCACGCGTGCGGTTCATCGCCTGGCGCATCACCAGCTCGGCAATGCGTTTGCCTTCATCGACATGCTGGTTCAGCCACAGCTCGAACGGGTCGCGCACCATCTGCGAGATCAGCTTGACCGCGTCGCGCGAAATCAGCTCGTTCTTCACCTGGCCCTTGAATTGGGGATCGAGCATCTTCACCGCGAGCACATAGCTGGCGCGCGACCAGACGTCTTCCGGCACGATCTTCAGCCCGCGCTGGCCCATGGCGTGCAGGTCGATGAAATTCCTGATTGCGTTGTAAACGCCTTCGCGCAGCCCCGAAACATGGGTGCCGCCGGTGCGCGTCGGGATCATGTTGACGTAGGACTCCGCGACCACGTCGCCGTCCGGGGTCCACGCGATTGCCCACATCGCGCCTTCGCCCTCGGCGAAGCTGTCGGATTCGGATTGCGCAACGATGTAACGTTCACCCAGGAAGGTATCGGCGACCGGATCGGCCCCGGCAATCGCACTCGCAAAGTAACCCTTGATGCCTTCCGGGAAATGCCAGGTCTGCATTTCAATCTTGCCGGCCTTCTCGACGCCCAGCGAGAACTTTACGCCGGGCAACAGCATTGCCTTGGCGCGCAGCAGCGCCGCAATCTCGGCCGCGGCGATCTTCGGCGTATCAAAGTACTTGCTGTCGGGCCAGAAGCGCACACGGGTTCCGGTGTCGCGCGGGCCGACGGCACCTGCCTGCTTCAGCGGCTCCTTCACCTTGCCGTTGTCGGCGAAGACGATGCGGTACTTTTTCCCGTCGCGCTTCACCTCGACATCGAGCCGTTTGGACAGCGCATTGCTCACGCACACACCAACGCCGTGCAGCCCGCCGGCAATGCGGTAGGCCGCGTCCTTGTCGGTCTTGCGGAACTTGCCGCCGGAATGCAGCGTGGTGAAGATCACTTGTACCGCAGGCACTTTCTTCTTCGGATGCAGATCGACCGGAATACCGCGCCCGTCGTCGGTCACTTCCGCCGAACCATCCTCGTACAGCACCACCGACACGGACTTCGCGAACCCCGCCAGGCCCTCGTCCGCGGCGTTGTCGATCACCTCGACCAGAGCGTGATTCGGATTGACCGGGTCGGTATACATGCCCGGGCGGTGCAGAATGGGCGAGAGGTCCTCGAGGATCTCGATGTCCTGCGCAGTGTAGGTGCCGTTTCTCTTTGCCATGTTCAGAATGTGCGGGTAACGAATCGGCCACGCGCGGCCACGCGCGGACGCTGCGGGCGACCTGCGGAGACGGATGGTATGGGCGGCCGCGCGTGCGGCGGCCGGATGCGAGCGGAAAGGCCGCGAAAGATGCCTAGGCCGTGATTCACGGCGCGTATTGTAAGCGCATGTTCCCGCGGAGTCGCGGCGATCATGTTTTCTGTTCCTCTGTCTTCACGACCGTTTTCGGGCGCACGCGCGGCACCGGGCGCGATGGGCTTCTCGGATGCAGCAGCGGAATCTGCAGGAAGGCCTGCTGGATGGTTTCGACGAACAGCTTGACCTTGCGCGACAGCATTCGGGCAGATGGATACACCGCGCTGATGCGCACCGGCGCGGGTCCGTAGCGGCCCAGCACCTGCACCAGGCGCCCGGATTCGATGTCCTCGCGCGCCAGAAAGGCCGGGATGTTGGCGATGCCGATGCCTTCGAGGGCCGCGGCGCGGATGGTCAGGCCGCTATTCGCGCGGAAGTCGCCGAACACGCGCACCGGCAGCGGCCCGGACGGCCCCTGGAAGCGCCACTCGGTGCCGAAATAATAGGTGTAGCTGATGCAATTGTGCTTGCGCAGGTCGGCCGGCTGTTCCGGCGTTCCCCGCGCCGCGAGGTATGCCGGCGAAGCGACGCACATACGCGCGCTGCTGCCAACGTGGCGGGCGACCAGTTGCGAATCCGCCAATTCGCCGAAGCGGATGGCGACGTCGATCCCCTCCTGCACCACGTCCACGTAACGGTCGTTGAGCGACAGGTCCACCGCCAGCCCGGGATAGCGCCGGCGGAAATCGAACAGGATCGGCACCATGTAAAGCTGGCCGAACGCGACCGGCGCATTCACCCGAAGCAGGCCGGTTGGCCGGTTCTGCAGGTCCGCAACGCTCGAATCCATCTCCTGGACCTCGTCGAGGATGCGTTTGCAGCGGTCGTAATACACGCGCCCGGCCTCGGTCAGCGAGAGCTTGCGGGTGCTGCGGTTCAGCAGCCTGACCCGGAGCATTTCTTCCAATGCCGTCAACTGCTTACTGACGGTGGGCTGGATCATCCCCATTTCCCGCGCAACCGCGGAAAAACTGCCCGAATCGACGATCCGGACGAATAGCTGCATCAAACGAAAACGGTCCATTACCCTCTTATTAGGTGCTTTATAGGCATGAATCATATTCCTATTGATGTAATTATCAATAGTTAGGCATTAAAGTATAGTTGCGTCCGTAGTGGACCGGGATCCCGGTCCCGAAACAGGAGAGTTGATATGAAAGCCTTGTTACATGCCCTCAATAGCCGGATCCGCGGGATCACGACTGGGGCGGCGAAGGCTGCCCCGACGCACGGCACGGCAGACATCGAAACGCTGCTGCTCGACGGCAACTCCCGCGTGCGCCACAACGTGCCGGGCAATCCCTGGAGCGGCGCCATGCTGATCAGCTATCTGCTTGCGCTGGCCCTGCTGCTGCTGGCCGGCGTGGCATCTGCCGCCAACGACTGGCAGCTGGTCGGCCAGGACCGTGAGGAGTTGGTCTTTGTCGATCGCGCCGTGGCAACCCCGGCGCCCGGGACGGTTAGAGCCTGAGTGCTGAAAAGCTCCCGAATCCCCGTCACCCTGGGCGATGACTGGTACCCGCACCGCTCCAAGAAGCTGCTGGTCGAGGTGCGCTGCGAGGACCGTGCGCTGCGAGTCAGCGAGTGGGTCTTCACCGAAGGCGCACTTGGCCATGGGCGCCCGGTGTGGGCGGATGTCTCCCGCGTGGAGTCGATGAGTCCCGCCCCGAATGGCAGCGCCGAAGCTTTACTCGCAGCGAGAATCTGCTCCGATCACGTCGCCAAACTCGGGGAAAACAGCTCGATCTTTCGTTAAGTTTCGCTTTACTCCTCCTCCAAAGCGACTTGAGGGGCCTCTGGCCCCTCTTTTTTTTCGCGGCTGCCGACCCGGGCCGTACCGGCTGGCCAGCCGGAACGCGCAAGCGCTCGCTTACAATCCATGCTTAAGGACCATGGAAATCCTCTCCCGCATCGGCGAGTTCATCGGCGGTCTCGGCCTCTTCCTGCTGGGCATGTGGATGATGACCGAAGGACTGAAGCTCGCCGCGGGCCATGCGCTGGAGCGCATCCTCGGTGCGTGGACCCGCACCCGGTGGCACGGACTGGCCTCCGGCCTGCTGGTCACCTCGGCAGTGCAGTCCTCCAGCGCAGTCACCGTCGCCACCATCGGCTTCGTCAATGCCGGCCTGCTTACCCTGACGCAGGCGATCTGGGTGGTGTTCGGGGCGAATGTCGGCACCTCCACCACCGGCTGGCTGGTCGCGCTGGTCGGCTTCAAGCTGAACATCGGCGCGCTCGCCCTGCCGGTGATCGGCATCGGCGCGCTGCTCAAACTGACCGGGGAGGGCCGCAGGCGCGCCGCGGTCGGACTCGCAATCGCCGGCTTCGGCGTGCTGTTTCTCGGCATCGAACTGTTGAAGAACGCGTTCGCCGACATCGGCACGCAGTTCGACCCGCATTCGTTTGCAATCGGCGGCATTGGCGGCACACTTGCCTATGCGCTGATCGGCCTGCTGCTGACCGTGCTGATGCAGTCCTCCAGCGCCGCCCTGGTGGTGATCCTTACCGCCGCAGGCGGCGGACTGGTGTCGCTGTCCGCGGGAGCGGCACTGATCATCGGCGCGAATATCGGCACCACGATCACCGCGGTGATCGCAGTCATCGGCGCGACGCCGAACGCAAAACGCACCGCGGCCGCGCACGTGCTGTTCAAGGCGCTCACCGGCACGATCACGTTCCTGCTGCTGCCTGTCCTGCTGTGGATGATCGTCGCCTCGGGGCACGCATTCGGCATCGAAATGTCCCCTGTCACCGCCCTCGCCGTTTTCCACACCGTGTTCAACCTGATCGGCGTTGCCGTCATGTGGCCACTGTCCGATCGTCTGGTGCGTCTGCTCTCCGGCCGGTTCAGGACCGCCGAAGAAGACGAGGCAAGGCCGCGTCATCTGGACGATAACGTGCTGGCAGTACCGGCGCTGGCACTGGATGCGCTCGGGCTTGAAGTCAGGCGGCTGGGCTCGCTTGCGATCGCCGCCGCTCGCAACTCGGTCGGCGGCGCGGCGTACGGTCTCGACCGGCAACGGGGCGCCGCGGACAAACTGATGGAAGCGATCGCTGGGTTCGCAGCGAAACTGAACGAAGCCAGCCTGCCGGAAGAAAGCGCGTCGGCGTTGCCGGAATACCTGCGGATCGGGCGCTATTACGACGTGGTCGCGACCTTATCCGCCGAGCTGGCTGCCGTACCGTCTGCGTCGATCTATGACATCGATGTCAGCAACGATCTCAAACAGCTCGAGGGCGCGGCGGACCGGGTACTTTCGGCCTGCGACAGCGCCGCACCGGAATTTTCGCTGGATGAAGTGGAGCGGCTGTTCGACGCCTTTGAACGGCACTACCAGGAACACAAGGAGTCGCTGCTGCGCGCCGGTGTGCAGGGACGGCTGTCGGTCAGCCAAATGGATCTGCTGCTGCAGAAAACCAGCCTCATTCGACGCGCAATCGACCAGTCGGTAAAAGCTGCGCGACGGCTGACCCGCCTGCCGAGGCTGGTGTCGCCGGAGCGCAAGGAGACTACGACCGCAAAGGCGGCAACCAACTGATCGTAGGTCGCCTCGAATACCCGACGCGAAATTGATCTGGTGCAAACTGCCGGGGATCGAGCCTGATAACGTCTGTTCGAGCGCCGACATGCGCCCGCGTGAGAAAATCTCCCGTACGCTCGCCGCATCCGCCAGAACGAACAAGAATTTCTCGATGACCGAAAAACAGATCACACCACGAGCCGAGCCGTGGCATGCGCGCACCGGCGCCGAGGCGCTGGAGCACTTCCGCACCGAATCGCGAGGCCTGCCGCAGGAAGAGGCAGCGCGCCGTCTGCAGGAGCACGGCCCCAACCGCCTGAAGCCCGCGCAGCGCCGCGGCCCCTTCAAGCGCTTCCTGCTGCAGTTTCATAACGTCCTGATCTACGTCCTGCTCGCCGCCGCTGCGGTGACCGCGGCGCTCGGGCACCTGGTCGACACCGGCGTCATCCTCGGCGTGGTGCTGGTCAACTCGATCATCGGCTTCATCCAGGAAGGCAAGGCCGAACGCGCGCTGGATGCGATCCGCAACATGCTCTCACCGCATGCGGTCGTGCGCCGCGGCGGGCAGACGCACGAGATTCCGGCAGCGGAAGTAGTGCCGGGTGACATCGTGCTGCTCGCATCCGGCGACAAGGTGCCCGCCGATCTGCGCCTGCTGGAGGCGCGCACGCTGAAAGTGGATGAGGCAGTGCTGACCGGGGAATCCGAACCCGTGGAAAAACATCTGAAGCCGGTTGGTGAAGACGCAGGCATCGGAGACCGGCTGTCGATGGTGTACTCGGGAACGCTGGTCACCTACGGGCAGGCCGCCGGCATCGTCGTCGCCACCGGCGAAGCCACCGAAATCGGCCGGATCAGCGCGCTGATCGCAACGGTTGAGGAAATCTCCACGCCATTGACGCGCAAAATGGGCAAATTCGCGCACTGGCTGACCGGCGCGATCCTGGCCTTCGCCACGCTCACCTTCGCCTTCGGTATTTTCCTGCGCGACTATTCCGCGAGCGACATGTTTCTCGCTGCGGTCAGTCTCGCGGTGGCAGCGATCCCCGAAGGACTGCCGGCAATCATGACCATAACGCTGGCGATCGGCGTACAACGCATGGCCGGGCGCAACGCCATCATCCGGCGGCTGCCGGCGGTGGAGACGCTCGGGGCGGTGACGGTAATCTGCTCGGACAAGACCGGCACGCTCACCCGCAACGAAATGACGGTGCAGAACGTGGCGTGCGCCGAGCGGCAGTTCACGGTCGGCGGCGTCGGATATGCGCCGCATGGCGGCTTCATGCTGGATGAGGCCGAGGTCGACCCGGAACAGCATGCCGACCTGGTCGAACTGGCGCGTGCCGGACTGTTGTGCAACGACGCCCGGCTGCGCCGGCGGGAAGACGCCTGGCAACTCGAGGGCGACCCGACCGAGGGCGCGCTGATTACTCTTGCGCTGAAAGCGCGGCTCGACCCGGATTTCGAGAGCGAGGCACGACCGCGCACCGACGTCATCCCATTCGAGTCCGAGCACCGCTTCATGGCGACGCTGCACCACGATCACGAAGGCCATGCATTTGCCTTTGTGAAGGGTGCGCCCGAGCGCGTGCTGGCGATGTGCGCAAAGGAGCGCCGGGATGGCGGGGACAGCGAACTCGACCGAGGGCGCTGGGAGTCGCTGATCGACAAGCTGGCCGCGCAGGGCGAGCGCGTGCTGGCGATCGCGACGAAAGGATTCGACGGCGGCAAGCGCGAACTGCAGTTTGGCGACGTGGAAGACGGCCTCACGCTGCTCGGTCTGGTCGGCATCATCGATCCGCCGCGCGAGGAGGCCATCGCCGCGGTGAAGACCTGCCGGAATGCCGGCATCCGCGTGAAGATGATTACCGGCGATCACCTGGTCACCGCGCGCGCAATCGGCAAGCAACTCGGCATCGGCGACGGCACCAAAGCGGTCGCCGGCCACGATATCGAGTCGCTCGACGACACAGCGCTGCGCAAACTGGTTGCGGAGACTCACGTGTTCGCGCGCTCCAGCCCCGAGCACAAGCTGCGGCTGGTGCAGGCATTGCAGGCGAACGGCGAAGTGGTGGCGATGACCGGCGACGGCGTGAACGACGCCCCGGCATTGAAACGCGCAGACGTCGGCGTGGCGATGGGTGTGAAAGGCACTGAGGCCGCGAAGGAGGCAGCCGAGATGGTGCTGGCCGACGACAACTTCGCCTCGATCGAGCGCGCCATCGAGGAAGGCCGCACCGTTTACGACAACCTGAAGAAGTCCATCACTTTCCTGCTGCCGATCAACGGCGGCGAATCCGGCGCGCTGATCGTGGCGATCCTGCTCGGCGCAACCCTGCCGATCACGCCGGTGCAGATCCTGTGGGTGAACATGGTGAGTTCGGTGGCGCTTGCGCTCGCGCTCGCATTCGAGCCGACCGAACGCGATGTCATGCTGCGGCCGCCTCGACCCGTGGCGGAGCCAATCCTATCGGGATTTCTGCTCTGGCGTATCGCGCTGGTCTCCGCGCTGTTTCTGATCGGGATTTTCGGCATGTTCGAGCTGTCGCTTGCGCGCGATGCATCGATCGAAGAGGCGCGCACCGTCGCGGTGAACACCCTAGTGGCAATGGAAGTGTTCTACCTGTTCAGCGTGCGTTATCTGCGCACGCCCTCGTTTACCATGACCGGGGTCAAGGGCACGCCCTCGGTTCTGGTCGCGATCAGCCTGGTATTCGGACTGCAACTGCTGTTCACCTATGCGCCGTTCATGGGATTTTTCTTTGGCACGCAGCCACTGGGCATCTTCCAGGGCATCGAGATCGTGCTGGTCGGCGTGGCGCTGCTGTTCATTCTCGAGATCGAGAAATGGCTGCGCAGGGCGCTTGGCTTCACTGAGGAGACATCAATGCAAGCCCGTGACGGGAACGCATGATGGACGGTCAGTACACCGAATTTGCCGCGCTGCTGCTGCTTTCCGCGGTGCTTGGCGCAATCGCGGTGCGGCTGCGCCAGCCGCTGATCGTCGCCTTCATCGCGGTCGGCATCCTGGCCGGCCCGTCCGGTCTCGGCTGGGTGAGCCATCACGAGCCGCTGGAACTGCTCGCGCAGATCGGCGTCACCGTGCTGCTGTTTGTGGTCGGGCTGAAGCTGGACATCGGCCTTGTGCGCCATCTCGGCCCGGTCGCGCTCGCCACCGGGCTCGGTCAGCTCGCGTTCACCATCGTGTTCGGTTATCTCATCGCCATCGGCCTGGGCATGGGCGTGATGGAAGCGCTGTACGTCGCGATCGCACTCACCTTCTCCAGCACCATCATCATTGTCAAGCTACTCTCCGACAAACGCGAGATCGATTCGCTGCACGGGCGCATCGCGGTCGGCTTCCTGATCGTCCAGGACATCGCCGTGGTCGTGGCGATGATGGTGATGGGCTCGCTCGGCAGCGCAGAGGAAACATTCGGCGTGGGCGAGGCGCTGGTCACGGTCGCGGTCAAGCTGGCGGGCGCGCTGCTGGTGATCGCCGGGCTGATGCGCTACGTGCTGCCGCGGCTGGTCGGGCTGCTCGCGCGCTCGCAGGAACTGCTGCTGATCTTCGCCATCAGCTGGGGCACCGCGCTGGCCACGCTCGGCAGCATGCTCGGCTTCAGCATGGAGGTCGGCGCGTTTCTCGCGGGCTTCTCGCTCGCCTCCACCGTGTACCGCGAGGCGATCAGCACCCGCCTGACCAGCATCCGCGATTTCCTGCTGCTGTTCTTCTTCGTCAATCTGGGCTCGAAACTGGAACTCTCGGCAATGGGCGAGGACCTGCCGTCCGCCATGATCTTCTCGCTGTTTGTGCTGATCGGGAACCCGCTGATCGTCATGGTGATCATGGGTTACATGGGCTATCGCAAACGCACCGGCTTCATGGCCGGCCTGACCGTGGCGCAGATCAGCGAGTTCTCGATCGTGTTCGTGGCGATGGGCATTTCGCTCGGACACGTGACCCAGGGCACGCTCGGCCTGGTCACGCTGGTGGGCATCATCACCATCACGCTGTCCACCTACCTGATTCTCTATTCGCAGCCGATCTACGCACGCATTGCCGGATTGCTGAACGTGTTCGAGCGCGCGCATCCCTTCCGCGAGGCGGCGGTGGAGGAGCAGCCGATGCCGGTCGACGCGCCTGAAGTGATCGTATTCGGCGTCGGCCGCTACGGCGGGCGGCTTGCCAGGCAGTTGCGCGACGCCGGCATTCCGGTGCTCGGCGTGGACTTCGACCCGGAGAACGTCACTGCCCTGCGCAAGCAGGGGTTCACCGTGGTGTTCGGCGATGTCGAGGACGCGGACTTCCCGGAAACGCTGCCGCTCGACTCGGCGAAATGGGTCGTCAGCACACTGCCGGAAGTTCACCTGAACATCGGCCTCGGACAGACGCTGAGACGCCTGGGATATCGCGGTCGCATTGCGCTGACCGCGCATACCGAGTACACCGCCGGCCAGTTGCGGGAAGACGGCGCCGAGATCATATTGCGCCCGTTCAACGATGCCGCAGACTTTGCCGCCGAACATATCGCAGGCGACCTTGGAGCAACTGAGGAGAACTCAAAATGAAACTGGAAACCGTACTCGCTGCAACCGACTTCTCAGAGCCCGCCGGCGACGCGGTCGAACGCGCGGCGCTTGTCGCCGCCGCGCGCGGCGCGCGACGGCTGGAGATACTGCATGTGGTAAATCGCGGCACCCTGCAGGGCATGCGCAAGCTGCTGCAGGCCTCTCCGGCAGAGGCGGAGAAGCAACTGGTCGAAGAGGCGGAGGTCGCGGTCCGGCATCTGGCCGAGAGCGTGGCGAAAAAGCACGGCATCGCGGTCACGGGTTCGGTCGAAGTCGGCAGCGTCGCGTCGGCAATCGTTTCGCACGCGGAATCGATCGACGCCTCGTTGATCGTATTGGGCGTGCGCGGTGCCAACCTGCTGCGCGAGATTCTTCTCGGCACCACCGCCGAGAAGGTGATGCGCAGAAGCACCCGCCCGCTGCTGGTGGTCAAGGTCAGGCCCGACATGCCATACCAGAATGCCCTGGTGCCGGTGGACTTCTCGGCGCACTCGCGAAATGCATTCGACGTCTGCCGCGAAGTCGTGGGGTCGCACGGGCGGATGACGATCCTGCATGCCTACGAAATACCTTTCGAGAGCAAGCTGCAATACGCCGGGCTGGATGACGAGACCATCTTCAAGTACCGCACCGAATCAAAGAAGGAGGCGGAAGCAGCGGTAAAGAATTTCGTCGCAGACGCCGGCGCGATCGGCAGAGACACGCCGCATCTCGTAGTGCATGGCTATCCGCCGAAAGTGATCCGCGAAAAGGAACTGGAAATCGGTGCCGACCTGATCGCTGTGGGAAAGCACGGCGAATCGAAAATGGAAGACCTGCTGGTCGGCAGCGTCAGCGAGCATGTGGTCGAGCGTTCGGACTGCGACGTGCTGATAGCCGGCCGGGCACATGCGAGGACCGCAGGCTGAGGCGGGCCTCGCCACCTAGGCCGCGAGGCCCTCGAGCAGCCTGCGCTCCGCGGCGTCCAGGTCGTTCGGTTTGCCATATAGCAGCACAACGTCGCCGGCACGCAGTAGCGTCTGCGGATCGGGGCGCATTCCGCGCATCCCGCCGCGGCGCACTGCGGTCACCATGACCCCCAAGTTCTGCAGTCCGTAATCCGCAATTCTCAGGCCGACTGCGGCGGCGCCCGCCGCAACGGTAACCGCGCGCAGCCGCGGTTCGTTTGCGTCATCCGCCTCCAGCGCACTGCCGGGCAAACCCCCGTGGAAGAATCCGCGCAGCAGCCGGTAGCGCTCCGAGCGGATGTCCCTGATCCGGTTGGCGACGCCTGCCGCCGACTCGCCGAGCAACAGCAGCGCATGCGCAATCAGCATCAGGCTCGCCTCCAGAGTCTCGGGGATCACTTCGGTCGCACCAGCGCTCTGGAACAGCTCCAGGTGCGAGTCGTCGCGCGTGCGCACCAACAGCCGCATCGGCCTACCGTACTCCCTTCCGCTTTTTTTTCGGCGAACCCGTACCGCCTGCTGGGCGCGAAGATGCCGCCAGCGGAGCATCGACCGCCGCCGCTTCTTCCTGCAGCC
>DATKEK010000369.1:0-2895 GCA_035512195.1 Burkholderiales bacterium | reverse complement strand
AACCAGAGGGTCATGGTTCCAGTATCGCCTGACTTGCGGGCGTTGGCCACCATGTCCGGCGTATCGAGCCAACGCATCGGATTTCCCAGCGTCGCGAACGAGAAATCCATCGATGGCCGGCCATCCATTTCGACGATCACCAGGGTCTGGTCGTTCGCGCCGCCTGACTTGACGATCTCCAGCGCGTGAAAAAACCCCGCCCCGTCCACGCTGAATACGACATTCTCACCCAGGCTGGGGTTGGAGGCCTGACGCACCGCGGTTTCCGACTTGCCCCAGGGCTCGCCTTCCGGATGGGCGGACACCAACGGTGTTGCCGAGGCGAGCGCTGCGCAAATTCCAAGAACTGCGAGCGGTCGCAGTGTGCCGTTCGGCATCGATATCTCCTGCTACGGGTTGGGCGAGGGCGGGCGGAAAGTACGTGCGATCTCCAGCCGGCCGGTGATTAGATAGGGCCGGGCAAGACCAAGTTCAAGGCCGACACGGCGTGAACGCGATCCTCGCATCGACACCGGCATGGTACCCGGCTGCGGCACGCACCGATTACAGGCAAGATTGCGCAACCAGTACCGAACACAGGGCCCCCGAATGAGCACCACTACGGTCACCATGGCCGCGCGCAAGCGCATTGCGCTGATCGCGCACGATAACCGCAAGCCCGATCTGCTCGACTGGGTACGCTACAACCGCGGCACCCTGAGTCGCCACGAACTTTGCGGCACCGGCACCACCGGCGGGCTGATCGCGAACGAACTCGGCCTTGCGGTACGCCGGTTCAAGAGCGGCCCGCTCGGGGGCGACCAGCAGGTCGGTGCAGCAATCGCCGAGGGGCAGATCGATATGGCGATCTTCTTCTGGGACCCGCTGATGCCGCAGCCGCATGACGTCGACGTCAAGGCGCTGCTGCGCATCGCGGTCGCCTACAACGTGCCGATCGCGTGCAACCGTGCGACCGCGGATTTCCTGCTTTCGAGCCCGCTGCTCGACGTGCCCTACTCGCGCGCGGTGCCCGAGCTCGAGCGCTGGGCATCGGGCTGAGGAACGCGACGTATGGCTGAACCCGCCTCCGGCAAACCACAACTTGAAACCTGGGGTTCCCCCGGTGCATTCGTGATTGCAGCAGTTCCCCCCCGCGCGGGTAGCATCATCACATGCCGGGCTCGCTTGCCTGTTGGTCTTTGTGATAGCTGGAATAGACGAAGATCGGTATCGGCAGATCGGCCAAATGCTTGTCGATCAGGGGGCGCACATCGTCCCACTTCAGTCCGCCTACACCGGTCGCCAGCTTCGGCAGGGCGAGACTCTTGACCTCGTCCTTCTCGATTTCATGCCTCCCGTCGCAAGCTTGTATGTACGTTAGCGTACAGAACCCAGGTTGCTTCGATCCTATTCTGCAAGCTGTCTGGATACGATCGCCCGCTTCGCACGAACATGAGAATTCTTCCTTACAGTCCGTCTGCTGAGTTCTCCGAGAAAAGGCTCACGAACAGCGCTGCTCCGGAGCCAACCCAGAAGGCGCTCGGGTTGCTGGTTTCGTACCCGTTGCAACTGCGGCCCAACATCGAAAGAGCGCGCACGGTCCGGACTCGCCTGCCGGCCGAGATCGCTGCACACCTGGCTTCGCTGAATGTTTACGATGCACGCGGAATCGGCTTCGTCACCGATTTCAGCGTGTATCGCTACGTTTTCCACCCGGGCGCATCCCTGAACCTGGATGAGATCGTGGAAGGCAGCGCCAAACACCTGGTTAATCTGGACGGCGTGCGCAATCCGAGGTGCGCCATTCGGACTCTGACAGTGTCGGGACTGGACGCACGCAGGATCGGCTTTTCCGCCGAACGATGGGAACAGAGATTCGGCGTCGAAGAACTCGGGATTTTCTATCCCGCAGGCCGGACGCTCTGGACGGTACAGGCCACCTACGCAGAAAAGCCGCGAGTGCATAGACTCGCGGCGTTTGCGCTGTTCATGACACGCAGACACGTCAGCAGCATCCTCGGATCTATACGCGTGGCTGCCGCGCAGTAATCTGTCGCTGCTCCTGGGCAACGACTGTTTTCCCGCAAAACCCGACACGCCTCGCCGGTGACATCCACCGTTGTGCGCGCTGGCGCACGGAGCGGACGGGAGGGCTCGGGTATGGTTGAAGAGCAGTCATGTATCGCGCATACGGTGCGATCCGGACATTCATCCCACGCCAAAGGCCACCCCATGAACAGCATCGTTTACATCGTCGGCGCAGTCGTCATCATCGTCGCAATCCTGTCGTTTATCGGTATTGCCTGAAGTACCGGCGGATTTCCGCTGACGACACTTTCCGGGCGTCGCCGCTCCGATGCGAACGATCTTCAGTGCGGCGCGCCGCGCATGCGCATCGACGGCGGGCCGGATGTCGACAGCATCGTGACCGTCGCCATCGCCTGTATCTCCGGATTCACCGCCTGTCTCCGGTATGTGCGCAAGCGCACATACAAGTACGGGCAGCTTTCGCCACCATCTGCCGTGCCCGCACTACTCCCGGAAGGTCGCCATGGCCGTTCACAGCGCGGTTGCTCCGGACGATTGCGCGCCGGACAGCCGCACGATGGAGTCAACTCCCGCAGAGCAGCCCGCGGCTGGAACCATGTCCGGGTTTCGGCTGTTGCCCTGGTTGGCGGTTGCGCTTGCGACGCCTTTGCTCGTCGCCTGCGGCAGCGGAACGAATGAGCCCTGGACGCCGCTCTCGGTAAGAGGCGTTTTCACCAACCTGCCCTTGTTCAACCGGCCCGTGGCAATGCTCCAGGCTCCGGGTGACGGCGCACGCTGGTTCGTCGTACAGCAAGCCGGCGTGGTGCGGGTGTTCGACAATGACCCGGCCGTGTCTGCAACAGCGGTATTCGTGGACCTCCAGGCCGG
>DATKEK010000368.1:0-7058 GCA_035512195.1 Burkholderiales bacterium | reverse complement strand
CGAACCACCAAGGGCACCAAGGGCACCAAGTAAAAGCTAAACGGGAAAAGGGTTCTCTTGGTGCGCTTGGTGATCTTGGTGGTTCGCATTGTTCTTTCTGCGCATGTACTGTTAATGGTCAGTAGAACCCCGCCTCGCCGGGCGGGCGGGTCTTGAAACGTCTGTGCACCCAGTTGTACTGCTCGGGCATCTCGAGGATGCGCTCCTCGATGAACGCATTCATGCGCCGCGCATCGGCCGCGTCGTCGCCGCTGGGAAAGTCCGTCCATGGCGGATAGACGCGCATTTCGTAGCCCTTTCCGCCCGGCAGGATGCGCGTGACGAGCGGTACCACCCGCGCACGCAAAAGCTGCGCGACGCGCGGCAGGCCGGTGATGGTTGCGGTCGGCACGCCGAAGAACGGCACGAACACCGAAGCGCGCGGACCGTAGTCCTGGTCCGGCAGATAATAGAAGGGCAGGCCCTTGCGCATTTCCCGGATGATCGGCCGGATACCGTCCTGTCGCGAAAACAGCCGGACCGGCTTGAAGCGGCTGCGATGACGACGGAGGAGGTCGTTGATGACTGGATCTTTCTGCTTCGCATACATGCTGACCGCTTCGGTTTCGATCGTCAGCCGCGTGCCGCCCGCGTCCAGTCCGACGAAGTGCGGCGCCAGAAAGATCACCGGCCCGGATGAGACCTCGACATAGCGCTCCCAGTCGATGATACGCACCACGCGCCTGATGCGCCGTGCCGAAGACCAGAACAGCACGCCGTGGTCGAGAAAAGCCCGGCCTACCGCGGCAAAGTGCCGCTTCGCCAATGAGACGCGCTCGGCCTCCGGCATATCGGGAAAGCATTTCGCGAGGTTGGTCAGGCATACGTGCCGTCGCTCGCGGATCAGGTAAAACCCGAGCCGCCCCAGCCCTGTGCCGAGCACTGCCAGCAGCGGAAAAGGCAGGAAGTGCAGCACCCATAGCAGCCCGACCGCGAATCGCATCAGCACGGCGAATGTTCGCGCGAACACCGCATTGCATCGGCGGCAGCAAGCTTGGGGATCGTTGTAATGACTGTGGCCTTTCCGTGAATTTCGATCAATCAGCACGCCTTGCGCACGGCGCGATTCTAGCGTAGCTGGGGCGGTGTCCGTGCTGTCGGGCGAAATTGCGGTAGCCCCGGGGCGGCGCTGCAGGCAGAATGCGGGTCGCCATGAGAATCTTCGTTTATGCGATAACGCTGGCTGCGCTGTTCGGGATCGGCCCCGCGCATGCGCTCACGATCGAGGCAGTGCTCGACGGCCCGCTGATGAAACGCGAGCGGGTGGTCGAGTTCGTCAGGGATCGTGCGGGGGGAGCGGTAGCGCAAATTCCCGACGTGGAGCAGGGCGGGAAATACCGGCTGCTGGTGCGCGTGTCTTCACAGCCTGCAGGGTCGCCCAGCCGCTTTCTTTGCCTGGTGGAGTTCGAGCTGCAGCGACAGGTGATCGAACAGGACACCGGTTACGCCTACTGGGCGATGATCCACTCGACCACCGCATGGGGCACAGTGCCTTCGGAAACCGAATTGTGGAAAACCATCGGCGAACTGGTCGGCAAGCGGGTGAACAGCTGGGTGGTGGACTGAGGCGCAGGTGTCTCCGTTCGGCGCGTGAACCACGACACCGCGCGACGGTCTCTCGATTGAAACCCCGGCGCAATCTCATCGCCTGATCTTGCATGGCACCATGACTGCGCTGGCCCGCATGCACCGATGTCCACTATCATTGCCGCTGTCCGGTCACGGCGGGACGCAACGATCCGCGGCGAATCCGGACAGCGCACACGGGAGGAGAGCATGAGAGCAGTTCGTCTGCCTGCGGCCTTTGCGTTCCGGTTCGGCCGGCCGAAACCTGCATCGATCGCCGGACTGTTCGCGGCGGCCTGTCTGGTGCTTGCGCCGGCGCACGCCAAGGAAGTGAAGATCGGCGTGATCTTCGACTACACCGGCCCGTTCGCGGCGGGCGGCTCGCAGGCCGCGGCAATCGGCACCAAGATCGCGATCGACATGATCAACGGGCGCGGCGGGGTCGAGGGCTACAAAATCAACGCCATCTACTCGGACGCGCAGTCGCGCGCCGAAGTTGCGATCAACGAAGCCACCCGGCTGCTCGAGCAGCAGCGCGTCGACCTGATCATGGGCGTGTATTCCAGCGCGCACTGCGTGCCGATGGTGCAGCGGGTGGACGCAGCAAAAAGATTCATGTGGATAAACGTGTGCGTCGCCTCGAGCGTTCTGAAGAACCGCAACCTGAGCTACGTTTTCCGCGCACAGACCCACACCGACCAGTTCGGTGATGCCTCATGCACCTTTCTCAAGGAGAACGCCAAGTCCAGGCTGAAGAAAGAACCGAAAGATCTCCGCGTCGCGATCATCTACGAGGACGGCCCTTACGGTGCCGGCGTTGCCGAGGGTAACGAGAGTGCGTGCAAGGCGCACGGCATGCGCGTGGTGATGAAGGAGGGCTACGCCGCGACCGCGCCGGATCTCTCGAGCCTGGTGACCAAGCTGCGCCGCGCGCGTGCCGACGTCATCCTGCATACCGGCTACAACCCGGACATCACTTTGTTCTGGCGGCAGGCGCGCGAGCAGGGATTGCGCTGGGCGGCGCTGATCGGCCACGGCGCGGGTTACGGGCAATACGACCGGCTGCGCGACACGCTCGGCGCCGATGCCGAATATATCTACAACGTCGATCCTGTCGCAGCCCAGCTGCTCGATGCGAAGACGCTTGCACCCGGACTCGGCGATCTCATTAAGGAGATGGTGAAGCGCTACAAGGCAGAGACCGGCGCCGACGAGGTGCCGCCGCACGTGGCGATGGGCTTCAACCAGACGTGGATCTTTCTCACCGACGTTCTGCCGCGGGCGATCAAGAAGTACGGGGGGATCGATGCCGAATCGCTGCGCAAGGCCGCGCTCGACACCGACATTCCGGTCGGCGGCACCATCCAGGGCTACGGCGTGAAGTTCTATCCGCCCGGCAATCCGATGTCCGGCCAGAATCAGCGCTCGTTCCCGGTGGTGATGCAATACGTCGGCGGGGACACCAAGGTCGTATGGCCCGCCAACCTGCGCACCGCCGACCCCGTTTTGCCCCTGCCGAAAGGGCACCGTTACTCCAATCAGTAGGTTTAGCTCAAAGCGGATCACGAAGACACGAAGACACACAACACGGTAGCCAGCGTAATGCCGAAAGCAAAGGCAGGAAGAAGAACTAGACATTTCGGATACGTATCTTTGCGGTCTTGGCGCTCCTTTGCGGACTTTGCGCTGAGATTCTCGATTTGATCCTTCGTGTCTTCGTGCCTTCGTGTTTCTCTCTTGAAGTGGTCGCCGAGTACCTGAGAACGAGGGAGGGGAATGTTAGCGGTCGAAGCACTGACCAAGATGTTCGGCGGGTTCACTGCGGTGAACGGGGTCTCGTTCGAGGTCAAGGAAGGCGAGATCCTCGGCCTGATCGGGCCGAACGGGTCCGGCAAGAGCACCACGTTCAACCTGATATCCGGCGCGCTTGCACCGACATCCGGCTCGGTGAAGTTCCTCGGCCGCGAGATCGCGGGTGAGTCCGCGAACCGCGTCGCGCATCACGGCATCGCCCGTACCTTCCAGATTCCACGCCCTTTCCGCAGGCTTTCCCTGGTCGAGAACGTTGCGCTTGCCGCGTTTTACGGTCAGGAGCACCGTCCGTCGCGCGACGAGGCTTTGGCGCAGGCAAAGGACGTGCTGCAGATGCTCAAGCTCCCGTGCGCCCCCGATGCGCGCGTGGACGGGCTCGGTGCCGCAGGCCTCAAGAAACTCGAACTCGCGCGCGCGCTTGCCACGAAACCCAGGCTGTTATTGGCGGACGAGTCGCTCGGCGGGCTCGACGAGCAGGAGATGGAGCAGGCTGCCGACCTGCTCGCGAGCATTCGCAGCGAGCGCGGAATTACCGTCGTCTGGGTCGAGCACATCATGGGCGTACTGATGCGCGTGGTCGACCGTTGCGTGGTACTCGATCACGGCGAGGTGATCGCCGAGGGCAAGCCGGAGGACGTGGCGCACGACCCCAAGGTGATCGAAGTCTATCTCGGCACCGATGCCGTGGACGTGCAGGCCACCGTCGCCGCGAGGAGCGACTGATGCTCACACTGCGCAACGTGTCCGCCGGCTACGGCAGTTTCCAGGCGCTGGTCGACGTCAGCCTCGAAGTGAAAGCAGGCGAAACCGTCGCCGTGATCGGCCCGAACGGCGCGGGCAAGACCACTCTGCTGCGCGTGATCTCGCGGCTGATCGACACCACCAGCGGCGAGATGACCATGGAAGACCGTCGCCTGAATGGCGTGCCGGCGCATGAGGTCATCGCCCGTGGCATCGCCCATGTGCCGGAGAACCGCCGGCTGTTTCCCAAGCTCACGGTGGAAGACAACCTGCGCATGGGCGCCTACGTGCCGCAGGCGCGCGCGCACTTCGAGGAGCGCCTCGAGCGCGTGTATCGACTGTTTCCGCGCATGCGCGAGCGCCGCAGGCAGTTTGCCGGCACGCTTTCCGGCGGCGAGCAGCAGATGTGCGCGATCGGCCGCGCGCTCATGTCCGGGCCGAAACTGCTCTTGCTCGACGAGCCCTCCGCCGGCCTCGCGCCGGTGGTGGTGCAGTCGATCTTCGAGGTGGTGCGCGAAATGCGCGACGAAGGTTACACCGTGCTGATCGTCGAACAGAACATCCGCCAGGTGCTGAAAGTCGCGCAGCGCGGCTACCTCCTCGAAACCGGCCGCATCCGGGCCGCCGGTAGCGCGAAGGAACTGCTCGAAACCGACGAAATCCAGAAGGCCTATCTGGGGCTCTGACCAGGGGAAAAGCTCTCAACGCGGAGGACGCGGAGGACGCAGAAGAAATGCAAGAACAGAAAAACTCACCACCAAGGCACCAAGAACACCAAGAGAACTCAAGAAGCATTCCTGCTTTTCTTGGTGTCCTTGGTGCCCTTGGTGGTTCGCTCTTGATTTTGCCGTTGGACTGACCGATGGAAATCTTCGACATTTTTCTGCTGGAAGCGATCGTTAACGGGCTGCTGCTCGGCGGCATCCTCGCGCTGCTGGCGCTCGGGCTGAACCTGATCTTCGGCGTGATCGACGTGGTGTGGATCTGCTACGCCGAACTGATCATGATCGGCATGTACACGGTGTTCTTCCTGCACGTGGGCTACGGCTGGCCTTTGTGGATGGCGTTCCCGTCCGGCGTGGCGGTGGTGGCTGTGCTGGGCGTGCTGCTGCACGTGCTGGTGATCCGCCCGGTGTTGCACGCTGAACCGATCAACCAGCTGCTGGTGACCGGTGGCGTGCTGTTCTTCCTGCAGGGTGCGGCGACGCTGGCGTTCGGAGTCGAATTCAGGAACCTCGGCGTATCGCTGCCGACAATGGAAGTGGGCGACATGTTCCTCAGCATGTCGCGCGTGATCGCGTTCGCGATCGCGCTTGCCAGCATGATCGGCATGTACCTGTTCCTGTCCCGTACCTATCTCGGCACGGCGATCCGCGCCATCGCGCAGGACCGCGGCATCATGCCGCTGATGGGGGTGAACCCCGGCCGGATTTTCGTCATCACCTCCGCGCTCGGCGGCGGGCTCGCGGGTCTCGCCGCCTGCCTGCTGGTGCTGCAGTACGACATCCACCCGGCGATCGGTTTGTCGTTCGGACCGATCACCTTTCTGATTTGCGTGCTCGGCGGGCTCGGCAATCTGGTCGGAGGCTTCATCGCCGCCTTCATCTTCGCGCAGTTCATCTCGGTCGGCGGCTTCTTCTTCCACATCGAGTGGGGTTACGTCGCCGCATTCCTGTTCTTCATCGCCTTCATGTTTTGGCGTCCGCAGGGTCTGCTCGGGGGCAAATCGTGAAGCGCGCACTGCCCTGGGTCGGCGTCGCGGCGCTGGCACTGCTGCCGCACAGCGGCATGGGCAACTACCCGCTGCACCTGATGATCATGTGCCTGCTGTGGGCGTTCATTTATACAAGCTGGGCATTGATGGGCCGGCTCGGCATGACCAGCCTCGGCCATGGCGCCTTCCTCGCGATCGGCGCCTACGGCACGGTGCTGCTGTGGAATCACTTCGGGCTGTCGCCGTGGATCGGCATTCCGCTCTCGCTCGTGGTCGCGGCGGCGGTGGCCTGCCTGATCGGCTATCCCTGCTTCCGCCTGAAAATCGTCGGCCACTACTTCGCCCTCGTCACCCTCGCGCTCGGCGAAGTGGTGCGCATGATCATCGTCGCGCTGCGTGACCAGACTGGCGGCTCGCTCGGCACTACGCCGGACAGCGCGCTCGCCGAAACCGCGTGGTCGCTCGCAGCGCTGCAGTTCTCATCGAGGCTGGTGTGGTTCTACATCATCCTGGCGGTCTGGCTGTTCGGCCTGTGGGTATGGACGCGGGTGGACCGCTCGATGGCGCGGCTCGCGCTTGAAGCGATCAGCCAGGAAGAAGACGCCGCCGCCTCGGTCGGCATGAATCCCACCCGGCTGAAGCTCACGGTGACGGTGATCTCGGCGATGCTGACCTGTCTGGGCGGCGCGCTCTACGCGCAATACCAGCTCTACGTGAACCCGGAGACCGTTTCCGGCATCGCGATCAGCCTGCAGATCGTGTTCGGCGCGATCGTCGGCGGCATGTTCGTGCGCCTCGGTCCCACCGTCGGCGCGGTGTTCACCCTGATGCTGGCCGAAGGCCTGCGCCTTACCTTCGGCCACGACATCCACGGCCTCGACATGACCCTCTACGGCCTGATCCTCGTGCTGTTCATCATCTTCATGCCCAAGGGCATCCTCGGCGGCATCCTCGCATTTTGGGAAAAGCAGAGAAAAAACAGCGAACCACCAAGCGCACCAAGGGCACCAAGAGAACCCGGAAAGACAAATGAGGTTGGTGTCGCCTGAATCCGGATCTTCTATTACGTTTCGGTTTTCTTGGTGTCCTTGGTGATCTTGGTGGTGCGCAGTCAGGGTTGCACGGTTCGCTCGACGGCCACCCTGCGTAAATCCATCTCGTATTCCAGCTCCCTGATCGGCGGCCG
>DATKEK010000367.1:0-7008 GCA_035512195.1 Burkholderiales bacterium | reverse complement strand
ACACTGGGCCGAAGACCTGCCCGGCTACGGCTACGTGCTCGGCATGTATGCCTTCGGCCTGGAAGAAACCGCCGATTACGCGCGCGCCGAAGATTTCGGCCGTCGGGCGGTGGCCATCAATCCGCGCGATCCGTGGGCGATCCACGCGGTCGCGCACGTGATGGAAATGCAGGGGCGCCAGTCCGACGGCATCGTGTGGCTCACCGGCAGCGCGCAGGACTGGTCGCGCGACAACTTTTTTGCCTATCACAACTGGTGGCATCTCGCGCTTCATCACCTCGACGTCGAGCAGAACGAGCGCGTGCTGCAGCTCTACGACGCGGTCATCCGCCGGCCCGGCTCGGCCGTCGCGATGGAACTGGTCGACGCGACTGCACTGCTGTGGCGGCTGCACCTGCGCGGTCTGGACACGGGCGATCGCTGGAGAGAACTGGCGGACGCCTGGGAGCCGATGGCCGAGGACGCGTACTACGCATTCAACGATGCACACGCGATGATGGCCTTCGTTGCCGACGAACAGCCGCAGGCGCAGGCGCGACTGATCGCGGCAATGGAGCGTCGCCCCGCCGGCAACGACAGTAATGCGCTGATGACCCGTGAAGCCGGGCTGCCGCTGGTACGCGCGCTGCAGGCGTTCGGGCACGGCGACTATCGCAACGCCATTCCGCTGATCGAAACCATGCGCCCCGTGGCCAGCCGCTTCGGCGGCAGCCACGCGCAGCGCGACATCGTCGGCCTGACCCTGATCGAAGCGGCGATGCGCGCACGACGCGGCAAACTCGCCCGCGCGCTCGCCGCCGAGCGCACCAGTCTGAAGCCCGTGAGTCCGTTCAACTGGCGCACGATCGCCCGCGCCGAGAAGCTGCTCGGACATCCGATCCGCACGGAATCGGCGCAGCGCGAGGCGGAGATCCTCAAGGCGCAAAGAGCACCGCAGCCCGCAGCGATGCGTGCTGCTGCATGAGCATCACCCTTACTTCTTAACCCTCTATACGAAAGGAGCAACACCATGAAACACCTGAAATCGATCGTTCTTGCAACCAGGATCGCAACCGCTGCCGGCGCCGCCCAGGCGCGCGACATGCTGCCGGTGGAAACCGCCGGCCGTAACGGCGCTGCGACCGAAGGCACGCGCATCGAAGTGCCCAGCGTCGGCGGCAACATCGAAGTCGCCAACGTGCAGGGCCGCGGCTCGAACTTCGTGCAAGCGAAGGGCTTCTCCGGTAAAAGCACGCTGTCGGCGACGCTGGCGGGCGTGAGCGAAGTGCTGGGTCGCTCGTAATCCGGGCGCTCTAACGGCGGACGGCGCCACAAGCGCCGTCCGCTTTCTTTTCGGCACCCGCCGAAGCTCCGGCGCCTGAAGTGGCTACGGCAGTGCGCCTACATGTTCGCAAATCGGACGCAGCGGCCTGATCGGACGACCGGGACTTCCAACGGATTAACTTCGTGTCTTCGTGCCTTCGTGTTTCGCTCGTTGCTCTTGAGCCTGGGAGGAGTCTCAGATCCGACGGATGACGAGTTCTTTGTAGCCGGTGCGGGGGTCGCGTTCGCGGGAGAAAGCCAAGCCTTCGAGTTCGGCGACAACGATCTCGAGCGTCGTGTGCACCGCGGAGCCGATGCCGAGATGGCCGCCGATGACGATGCCGTTCGAGTCTGCCAGCGCGACATGCAGGTGCGCGCCGTCGGGCGACAGCGTACCGGAAAGCGCAACGACCTCGAATGGACCCTCGAAACCGGAAGGCGCGGTGTCATCGGCCAGCCGGACCTTCGCGGTCGCAAGACTGCCGACCGCGGAGATCACGCAGGCCGCGCGCATTCCGCGGTCGCGAACCGCGGCCTCCAGTGCCTGCCTCGGGTCGTCGCCCGGCGCGAGGCGCAGCGCAAAGGCGCGCAGCGGGGACAGGCTTTCGCTCACCTCACCGCCTTCAGATACTCCGCAGCGGTGCGCGCAAGCATGATGTAGTCGGTGCACAGGCCGATCACGCGGTAGCCCTGCTCCATGTAGGTTTTCGCATGCTGCGGCGTGTGCGCGTAGATGCAGCGCGCGATGTCGCGTTTCTCGCAGGCCTGGATGACTTTTCCGATCGCTTCCTGCACCTTCGGGTGGTCGATCTGCCCCGGCAGGTCCATGCTGCCGGACATGTCGAACGGCCCGACAAACACGCCGTCGATCCCGGGCACATTGAGAATGGCGTCGATGTTCTGCACCGCTTCGACATGCTCGATCTGCACGATCACCGCTATTTCGTCATTGGCGCGCTTCATGTAGGCGTCGAAATCGAGATCGAAGCGCTGCGCGCGCGTGATGCCGACCGAGCGAAATCCCTGCGGCGGGTATTTGCAGCGCCCGACCGCGAGCCTGGCGTCCTCCGCGTTGTTGACCAGTGGCACGATCACCCCGGTAGCGCCGGCATCCAGCACCTTCTTCAGATTCGCCTCGTCGTTCCACGGCACGCGCACCACGCATGGCAGCCGGGAATCCGCTGCGGTCAGCAGATCGAGCGCATCGCGCGCATCCATCTGCGAGTGTTCCAGATCGATGAACAGCCAGTCGTAACCCGCCTGGACGTAGATCTCCGCCACCTCCGGCAGCGGCATCTGCACCAGTGCGCCGATTAGCGGTTTGTTCTCCTTGAGTCTGGTTCGAAAGGAAAGAGTTCTTGCCATGGGGTGTCCCAGCTCGGCGAATGACAGGCGGACAAATATGCAGCGAAATGAGGGTAAGCGAAACAGGGTACTGCGGACTTCGGCAAAGCAATGGCCAATCAGAAATCAGGCCCTGGGCCGCAATTTACAGCCCGTCCTTTACAGTCCGCTTTCCATGGTCCGCATTCTCAATCGTCGACAGTCTCGAAGTCAGCCGGCATCACCATTTCTATTAACTCAAGATCATCCGAATGTCCCAGCTCGGTATGTTTGATCTCGGGCCGCTGATGCACACAGGTACCTGCGGTGAGCCGTACCTTGCCAACGCCTTCATAGTCGAACTCGATCCAGCCCTTCAGCACATAGACGAACTGGAAATCGCAGACATGATGGTGGCGCTGCGGTTCGACGTGCTTTCCGGGAATGGCCCTGATAACGTGCGCGAGCACACGTCCGTTGGTCGCGTCCTTGATGCCGAGATCGCGATACTGAAAGAAGGGCCGCAGCCCGTCCGTCTTGAAGTCGGCCTCGTTGAGATGGCTGACAGAGAACTTCGTGGCGTGATCCATGTTTCCTCCGCTGCGTGACGATCAATTATATGGGCCGCGCTTCAGCCGTTCAGAAAATGCAACGGCAAACCGTTGCGCGGCCAGTCGGTTTCCAGCAGTTTGCCGGTGCCGGACAGGGTGATGTAGGCCTTGCGCAGGTCTGCGCCGCCGAACGCAAGATTGGTGCAGTAGTACTCGGGCGCTTCGTGGAACTCGAGCAGTTCGCCCTGCGGGTCGATCACGCTGATGCCTGCCCGGATCAGGGTGGCGACACAGATGTTGCCGTTCGCTTCGACTTTCAGCGAGTCGAATCGCTGATAGCCCGGCAGTCCGATGACAAGCCGGCCGCCGTTGGGCGAAGGCCAGGGCTGTTTTTCCACCTCACCTTCGCCGGTGATCCGGTAAGACCACAGGCGGCTGGGTTCGGTCTCTGCCACGTACAGCGTCTTGCCGTCGGGAGACAGGCCGATTCCGTTCGGTGTGATAACCGGAAACGCGACCTCGCGTATCAGGCTGCCGTCGGTGCGCGCGTAGTAAACTGCGCCGCGGTCCATCTGCCGGTCGTATACCTTGCCCAGATCGGTAAACCAGAAGCCGCCGCCCTCATCGAACACGATGTCGTTCGGGCCCTTCAGCGGCACGCCATTGCATTCCTTGTACAGAACTTCGACCTTGCCGTTGGCAAGATCGACGCGTTCGATGCGTCCGCCGGAGTATTTCGCCGCACGGCCGACAGGCCGAAGATAGTCGCCGGTGTCGTGCCAGTCGAATCCGCCGTTGTTGCAGATGTAGCACTTGCCGTCCGGCCCGATCGCCGCGCCGTTCGGACCGCCACCGGTCTCGGCAACGACTTCCTTGCGTCCGTCCGGCTGCACGCGGGTCAGCGTTCCGCGCGCGATCTCCACCACCAGCACCGAACCGTCCGGCATCGCCACCGGCCCCTCCGGAAATCTGAGACCTGAAGTTACTTCGCGCGCCTTGAGCGGCAGCGTCTTCGTCATTATTCCTCCCCAGCTTGCAGTAGATCGAGTTGGTCCGTCTTTCTGAAGATCAGGGAAAACAGAACGAACCACCAAGGCACCAAGAGCACCAAGAAAATCCCGAACAAGGCGCCTTTCCTGGTTGCCATGTGGTTGAGGTATTTCCGACTGGCCGCGAACTCACAGCGGCACCGGCGGCAGGTACTGCTTCAGCCAATCAATCGCGTCGCGTTCGCTGACGAACAGCCGTGTCGGGTAGGGCGGACGGAACAGCAGCATGAAAATCCGGCCGAGATGCATCTGCCACGCGGACTGCACGACGATCGCACTCGCGCTGCACACGACGCAGATCTTCGGTTCCGACGCGAAGCGCTGCACGTCGCTGCTCGCCTTGCCAATCCCGCGACCGGTGGTGATCACCGGATGCTTCATCGGCGAAACCGTCAGGTGCCGCCGGTAGGCCTCTTCCAGATCGTCGACGGTGATCTCCTCGTGATCGCCGTAATCGATATGCAATATGCCGAAGTCGTCCACCCGTACCGCAGGCGATTGTCTGATGTTCATGTGTCCGCGCCCGCCTTATCGTCTCTTGCCGGCCAAGAACACGTAGCGGTTCAGGCTGAAGAAATATGCGCCCTCGCGCCCGCTCCTCGCAAGGTCCTTCTTCCATTCCTGCATGTCCTGCACGGACAGTCCGCGCCGGCCGGCGACGTATGCGGAAACGATCTCGATCATGCCGGCGCTGTAGGTATCCGGATCGAAAGCAGGATTGAGCAGCGGAAAGACTTCGACGCGATGTACATCCAGGCCATGGGTGCGCAGCTTCGCGGCCAGCCCGCGCACGAGGTGCGGGTGCGGCACGTGCTCATCCCAGGCTTCCAGCACGCGGCGCATGCGCGCGTCGTCGCCGCTGGCCCAGACCGCGGATTCCCAGTCGGTGTCCATGATCGCCGCGCGTGCGCCAGGCCTGAGCACGCGCACTAGCTCGGCGATCGCGCGGTCCACATCCGGCACGAATTCGTAGACCTGCAATACGGCAGCAAGGTCGAAACTCGCGTCCTCGAACGGCAGAGACCGGGCGTCGGCCTCGCGAATGCATACCTGTGGCAGATCCTCGCAGCGTCTTCGCGCGATCGCAATCATCGAATCGGAGGCGTCCACCGCGTCGACACCACCCGACTCCCCGACTGCCTTGGCCAGAGACTGCGCAAGGAATCCGGGCCCGCAACCGATGTCCCGCGCGCGTTCGCCGGCTTTCGGCGCCAGGCGCTCGAGAACGTCTGCGCGATGGGCTGCCACGTCCGGCGTCAGGTAGATCGCCTCGACCCGCCGCGATGTGTCTTCGTCGAACTGCTGTACGGCGGCGTCGCCCATCACGCTTGCTCTGCGAACACGCGCTCGCACCAGCGCGCGGCTTGCAGCACGCGCGCATCCGCGCCCGGACGCCCGACGATCTGCACGTTTACCGGCGCGCCGCTCGCCGACCGGCCGCAAGGCAGGCTGATTGCGGGGAACCCGCAGAAATTGAATGGCGAGGTGAAACGGGTCAGCAGCGGCGCAACATGCATGTCACGGCTGCCGATACGCACGGTGGCGGTGCCGCTCTTTGGCGGCAGCACCGGCATCGCCGGCACAAGCATGACGTCCGCGTCGCCAAATGCGGCGAGCACAGAAGCGCGAACCTGCCGCCGCAGCTGCTGCGCCTTGATGTAATCCGCGGCGAGGTAGAACTGGCCGATCTCCAGGCGCACGCGCACGTCGTCGCCAAGTTTGTCGCCCTGCTCCCTGAGCAGGTGCCAGTTCGCCTGCGTGGCCTCGGCGCCGATAGTGATCAGCTGGATGCCGGGCGCGAGCTCGATGCCTGGAATGTCGCATGGCGCGACGCTTGCGCCAGCATTTTCCAGCACCGATATCGCGCGCTCGACCGCCTCGCCGACTTCGTCCTGCAGCATGTCGAAGAAGAACTGCCGCGGCCGCACGATGCGCGGCGGCATCGACCCGGACTGCGGCAGCATCGAATGGGCCGGCAGTCCGGCCATGACCTCGAACGCAAGCGCAGCGTCTTCGACGTTGCGCGTCAGCGGGCCGACGTGGTCGAGCGACCAGGCAAGAGGAATTACGCCCTCGGTCGGCACCGCACCCCATGTACCCTTGAATCCGACCACGCCGCAGCATGCGGCCGGCTGGCGGATGGAACCACCGGTGCACGAGCCGACGGTAACCGCGGCGAGCCCGGCGACCAGCGCGGCGGCCGAACCACCGCTGGAGCCGCCGGGAATATGGCCGGGCAGTCGCGGATTCTGCACGGCGCCGAAATGCGGATTCGCACTGGTCACCCCGAACGCGAGCTCGTGCAGATTGGTGGTGCCGACGATCAGCGCGCCCGCTTCGCGCAGCCGCGCGACCAGCGGCGCATCGCGCGACTGCACTTTCGCTTCGAACGCGCGGGTCCCGCCGGTTAGCGGATAACCGCGAATCGACATCAGGTCCTTGATCGCAACCGGCACCCCGGCGAGCGGCCCGATGTCCTCGCCGCGCTTGAGCCTCACGGCGAGTTCCTCGGCATCATCGGTGACGCGCGCAGGATCGACGGTGATGAACGCATTCAGGTGCCGGTGCGCCTCGATTCGGGCGAGAAAGCTATTCGCGATCTCGAGCGGTGATAGCGCACGCGAGCGGACCTGATGTGCGATCTGCACCGCTGAAGCAGCGGGCAGATCGGTGCCGAGGACCGATACCTGGTAGTCGCCCTGCGGATGCAGTTCGCGCTGAGGTGTCGCCGGCGGCAGCAGCCAGGGCTCGCCGCACACCGTCGCCTCGAATACCTGCTCGAT
>DATKEK010000366.1:0-2003 GCA_035512195.1 Burkholderiales bacterium | reverse complement strand
TGAATCTGGTCTACGGCCACCGTCGCAAGGTGCAGCGGCTGATGATCGGCGACACGGCATGGAAGTGAGCTAGCGCATGGAGTTCTTCAAGATCCGCCGAACCATACCGTTCATGCGGTATGCGCTCGTCTTCAACATCATCTCCGTCATCACGTTCCTCCTCGCGGTGTTCTTCCTCGCCACGCGCGGCCTGAATTTCTCCGTCGAATTCACCGGTGGCACGCTGATCGAAGTGAGTTACCAGCAGTCCGCGGACGTGGACCGCGTGCGCCAGACGCTGGAGCGCGCCGGCTACAAGGCCGAAGTGCAGAACTTCGGTTCTTCGCGCGACGTACTGATCCGCATGCACGCCGAGCAGGGCGCCTCCAGCGCCGACGTATCGCAGAAGGTGCTGGGCGTGCTGCAACAGGACAACGCTGCCGTGGAATTGCGGCGCGTGGAGTTCGTGGGCCCGCAGGTCGGCGAAGAGCTCGCGGAATACGGCGCGCTCGCGCTGCTGGTCACCGCCGTGGGCATCGTCCTTTATCTGTGGATGCGCTTCGAGTGGCGCTTCGGCCTCGCGGCGATCGTCGCCAACCTGCACGACGTAGTCATCATCCTGGGCTGCTTTGCGTTCTTCCAGTGGGAATTCTCGCTGCCGGTGCTGGCCGCGGTGCTGGCGGTGCTCGGCTACTCGGTGAACGAATCGGTCGTGGTGTTCGACCGGGTGCGTGAGATGTTCCGCAAGCTGCGCAAGGCGAGCGTGGCCGAAGTCATCGACACTGCCATCACGGGCACGATATCACGCACCATCATCACGCATGGCAGCACGCAGATCATGGTGACGACGATGCTCATCTTCGGCGGCCCGGCCCTGCACTACTTCGCGCTCGCCCTTACCATCGGCATCCTGTTCGGCATCTACTCCTCGGTTCTTGTCGCCAGCCCGCTGGTCATGTGGCTGGGCGTAAACCGCGCGCAACTCGTAACGCCGCCGAAGAAGACCGGCCGCGACGAGCACGACGGCGCAGTGGTCTAGCTAGGCCCGCCGGGCGAGCTCCGCGGCGAACCCGGTGTAGCCGGCGGGCGTGAGGGCAAGCAGCCGCTTCTTGGCCGCGGCCGGAATCGGCAGCGAGCGCACGAATGCCGCGAGCTGCTGCCGGTCGAGGCGCTTGCCCCGGGTCAGCGCCTTCAGCTTTTCGTAGGCACCCGGCACACCATGCTTGCGCATGACCTGCTGCACGGGCTCGGCCAGCACCTCCCAGTTTGCCTCCAGGTCTGCCGCCATGCGAGCCGCGTCGGCCTCCAGCTTGCCGAGGCCGCGCAGGCAGCTGCCATAGGCGAGCAGCGTATGGCCAAGGGCAACGCCGACGTTGCGCAGTGCCGTTGAATCCGACAGATCGCGCTGCCATCGGGACACCGGAAGTTTGTCGGCGAGGTGGCGCAGCAATGCATTGGCCACGCCGATGTTGCCCTCGGAATTCTCGAAGTCGATCGGGTTGACCTTGTGCGGCATGGTGGATGAGCCGACCTCGCCCTTCTTCGGCCGCTGCCTGAAGTAGCCAAGGGACACGTAGCCCCAAAGGTCGCGATCGAGATCGAGCAGGATCGCGTTGGCCCGCGCATAAGCATCGAACAGTTCGGCGTACGAATCGTGCGGCTCGATCTGCGTGGTATACGGGTTGAACTCGAGGCCCAGGCGCTCGACGAAGCGCCTGCAGAACGCTTCCCAGGGAAACCCGGGGTAGGCCACGGCGTGCGCGTTGTAGTTGCCGACCGCGCCGTTCATCTTGCCGAGCAGGCTCACGCGCTCGATCGCGGCGCGTGCGCGCCTCAGGCGGTGCGCGACATTCGCCAGCTCCTTGCCGAGCGTGGTGGGCGAAGCCGGCTGGCCGTGCGTGCGCGAGAGCATCGGCGTCCTGGCGTAGCGTCGTGCCATCGCGCGCAGCGCCTCGATCAGCTGATCGAGGCCCGGCAGCATCACGTGATCGCGCGAGTGCGCCAGCATCAGGGCGTACGCCAGG
>DATKEK010000365.1:0-4387 GCA_035512195.1 Burkholderiales bacterium | reverse complement strand
AGAATCTGGTTCGACTCCTCGGTTATGCGGGTGTGCGCCGCGCGTTCCACTTCACCGAAATCAGCTGCCGGCACCGGCTCAGTCTCGAAATGGTGGTAATTGTCGACCCCGCGTACCAGCGTGGCGTAATCCCTGGGACCTTCGGTCTGGCGTACGTAGGTCGGCACATAGCGGATGGCGAAGCCGATGCGGCGGTAGTCCGCACGGTTCGGCTCGGAGCCATGCACGATACGTACATGGTGCAGCGACATTTCGCCGGGAGACAGCGTGAGATCCACCGCCTTGTTCTCGTCGACTTCCACCGCGACTTCCTGTCCGCGGGTGAGCAGATTGTCCTGCGCGAACGTGTCCTTGTGCGGCAACTGGTCCTTCAGATGACTGCCGGGAACCACCCGCATGGCGCCATTGGCGACGTCACTCACGGAGAACGCCACCCATGCGGTGACGATATCCGGATGCGACAGCCCCCAGTAGGTGGAGTCCTGGTGCCAGGAAATATAGGCTGGATCCTTCGGCTCCTTGATGAAGAAGCTGCTGCCCCAGACCAGCAGGTCCGGGCCGAGCAGATCCTCGACTGCGTCCACGATCTGCGGATGCCGGATCAGTTCCTGCGCCCAGCGAAACACGAGGTGGGGCTTGTTGCGGAAATTCGTCTTCATGATCGGGCCGTGCTGCGCCTCGAATGCCTCGAGACGTTTCCGGTAACCGGCAGCATCGGCCGCGGAAAGCACCCGCATCGGAAAATGGTAGCCCTGCCGGTTGAACTCTTCGACCTCGGCCCGGGACAGTCTGTTGAGCGTTGCAGGCTGCGCTGCTCGCTGCAGGGTTTCCATATGCTTCCTCTTGACTGCATTACAACCTGAAAAGGTCGCGGGGACCAGAAGGTCCCCGCGACCAGCCGTGACTCGACTGCCTTACCGCAGTTGATAACCCCGCTTGTTCAGCGTGATCCGGTAGAGACTCTTGCCGGAGGTGATGTAGAGCACATTGGCCATGTTCCCGCGGCCGAATCCGACGTTGGTCGGCAGTTCCTCGCCGGTCGAAATGAAACCCAGCTCGCGTCCGTCCGGGCTGTATATCGCGATGCCCGGGCGATGTTCGCAGCGCTCGGCCACGTACAGGTTGCCGTCGGCGTCGGCTATCAGCCCGTCGGGTCCGCTGCACGCCGGTGTGCGGTCCTTGCTGTAGTCCTTGAACACGCGGCGGTTGGACAGCGTGCCCTGCGGCGAAAGGTCCCACACCTGCAGCAGATGCGAACCCGGCAGCGGGCCCTCGCCTTCCTTCAGGTTCTCGAAGGCCAGAAAGCCGTTGTCGTTGCTGACGATGTACATGCGCTTCTGATCCGGTGAGACCAGGATGCCGTTGCACTTGCCGCAATCGACCGCGACGCGATGCACGCTGCCGTCCGGATCGAGGCGGTAGGCGGCGAAGCCATCGGCCATCACCGGCTCGTGGCCGAGGTAGCGCGGGTCGGTGAAATAGATGCGGCCGCGCTCATCGATCGAGATGTCATTCAGGGCGTTGAACGGCTTGCCCTCGTACAGGCCGGCGATGATTGAGCTGCGGCCGGTCTTCATGTCGATCTTGGCTAGCATGCGCAGGCCGAAGTCGGCGCCCATCGCCACGATCATGTTGCCGTCGCGGTCAAATTTGGTGCCGTTGGACATGCCGGACGGGCTGCGGAAGATCTCGCCTTTGCCGGTGCGCGGATCGACCTTCCAGATATGCCCGGCCATCGGGTTTTTGCCGCCGGGATCCTTGCAGAACTTGGTGAATGTGATGTCGCTGAAGTACACCATGTTGTCCGGTGCGACCGACACGCCCTCGGCAAAGCAGTCGCCTTCGAACAGTTTCTCGACCTTCGCGCCGGCCGGGATGATGCTCCGGTCGCCGGTCGGTGCCGGGAAACCTGCGTCGGACTGCGCAGCCGCCATACCGGCCAGCCCCAGGCATGTACCGAGCACGGCGGCACTCCGTGTTACCACTTGCAGCAGTTCCATTGTCTCCTCCTGACGTTTCAAGTTATTGCAGACGGTCACGCCTTTTGCGCGCCACTGCTCCTGCCACTCCCTCAAAAATCGGACACGCTGTCCTCGGCAATTCGCCTTTGGCGCAGGACTGACGTCCACTTCGCATCCTACGCGAAATCCACGTCGCGCAAAGCCGGCATTCATCTATAAAATCCGCTTTCAAATCTAAAAAGGGGGCGCGAAGTTGTCAACCGGGCGAAATGTGCGTCGCAACAGCACACGTTACGCAGCGCCGGCCCTTGAGAAGGGGCTGGATGTAATCGAACTGCTGGCGGAGGAACCGCACGCCCTCGGCTTGCAGGAAATCGCCCAGCGATTGAAGCGCTCTGCGAGCGAGCTGTACAGGATGCTGGACGTGTTGACCCGGCGCGGTTACCTGGCACGCCGCCCGGACACCACCTATGTGCTCACCCTGCGGCTGTTTGAACTCGCGCATCGGCACCCGCCGATGGATCGCCTGCTCGATGTTGCAATGCCGCACATGCAGGCGCTCGCACGGCAGACCGGGCAGTCCAACCACCTGTGCGTGCATCACGATGCCCGCCTCGTGGTTCTGGCAAGAGCGGAGCCCCCGGAGCCGATGAGCGCGTCTTTCCGGCAAGGTGCGCATTTTGCGTTTCACGACGACCGCGTTTCCGCGAGGGTGATCTCCGCCTTCCAAAGCGACGAGCGCCGCGGGCAGTATCTGGACGAATTGCTCGAAGGCAAACAGTCGGGGGCGGCAAGACGCCGGCAACTGCAGAAGCGGCTGAACGAGATTCGCGCGCGCGGCTACGACGAAGGTCCCAGCGACACGGTCAGCGGCGTGGTGGACATCTGCTTTCCGATATTCGACCACTTCGGCGTCGTCGCCGCGATTACCGTCGTCTACCTGAAGCACCGCGATGTGACGACCGGCGTCCCGCAGGCGCGCAACGCGGCTAAAGCCGCCACCGAATCTGTCTCCCGCTCCCTCGGCTGGCTGCGTTGAGTTGGATTGGTAACAGGGCTGGGTTCACCACAAAGGCATGAAGGCACAACGGAACACCAGGAATTTCATATCCCGATTTCTATGCGGCCCTTGCGCTACGTTGCCCCAATGCGTCGAGATTCTCTTTCCAGACTTCCTGGGTGCCTTCGTGCCTTTGTGGTGATTCCATGGCGTCGGCTTGGCATCACGCAGCGCGAGAGCCGCGGTCTTCGGCTTCGATGCGCTTCCACAAGTCGCGGATCATGTCCTTCATCATCAACGCCTCCTGCCAGCGGTCGGAGAGTTCGTAGCCGTCTGGACCGGTGATCGCGTATTCCCTGGGACCCAACTCGCACAGGAACGTGAGCGTCGCGTTCTTCGGGGCGCGCCTGCGCCAGCTTTTGAATCCGTACTCCCACCAGCCCATGAACAGGTCGACCCACTCCTTCTGGTGCGGAAAGCTGATCTGGATCTGCACCTGCTCGCGGCTGGCGACGCGCCCGTGGAATCCCCAGCTGTTGTCGAGGATGCGATGCATGTAACCGTGGTTCACTTCGTCGATCGGCCAGGCGAACTCGCGGCCGACCACGTAGTGCGATAGGTCCGCCGTCAGTCTCAGATTCGGGAAGCAGTCGAGCAGATGCATGGTAAAGAACAGGTCGGTGGTCATGCGGTCGCGGTGGGTTTCGATGTGCATCGCGACGCCGGCATCGTGCGCAAGCCGACGCCAGCCTTCGACATAGGGAATGCAGTCCTCCAGCCTGTAGGGCTTGACGTCGGGCTGCAGGTTGATGTGATCCGCGCCCAGTTCCTGCACGTGCTCAATGATCGGCTTCAGATCGTCCACCGTCTTCGGGTAGCACTGCGCCTGCCAGGTCATGCCATGCGCGCGCAGGAAGTCGGTCACTTCCTTTGCATACTTGTAGTCGAAGAAGCGCACGCCGCAGCCGTCGAACCCGGCGTTGCGGATCATGTTCAGTTTCGTGTCCAGCGACCACTCCTGTCCGTCCGGTCGCCGGCGCTCCATTGCCCAGAGCGATTGATAGATGAGCAGCTTCTGCATGCGCCCTCCACTCGATTCGATACCCCGTTTGGAACTCGCCGTGTTCTCTATGCCCTCTGTAGCTAAGCCTTCAACTGGCTTGCGTGATGTTTCAGGTGATCTTCAATGAACGTGGAAATAAAGTAGTACCCGTGGTCGTAGCCCTCGTGCTTGCGAAGCTGCAGTGCCTGTTTCGATTTCCTGCAGGCGGCCTCGAAGGCCTCCGGGTAAAGCTGTTCGGCCAGAAACTTGTCGGCCATGCCCTGATCGATCAGGATCGGGCCGGAAAAAGGTTCGCGCGCGATCAGTTCGGTGGCGTCGTATTCACGCCAGACGGCCTGGTCGGCGCCAAGATAACCGCTGAAG
>DATKEK010000364.1:0-2094 GCA_035512195.1 Burkholderiales bacterium | reverse complement strand
CGGCGCGAAAATCTTGAGCCGCAGCGTCAGCTGCGCCCTCGGCGAGGGCACGATCGCGCAGGATCTGGGCGCGCTCCAGGCGCGCTACGGCGATCTCGAAATCGGCTCCTACCCCTATTTCCGGCGCAGCGATTTCGGTGTCACCCTGGTGGTGCGCGGCACCGACCCCGCCCGCATCGCCGCGGCGATCGAGGAACTGACGGCGCTGATCGGCGCGCTCGGCGGCGATCCGAACGAAGGACTGGCCGAGGACTAGGCGGGGCGCGGCGGACGTGGCGAAATGGTATACGCAGCAGACTTAAAATCTGCTTCCCGACAGGGAGTGCGGGTTCGAGTCCCGCCGTCCGCACCAATCCTTTTAGACGACTTACAAGGCATTTTCGAGCCAGGGGTGACGATAGAGGCTCCGGCGGCGCGCATGCCGAACAGCTTGAGCGTCGACATCAGCTCGAGGATCTCCGGTGCGCTCCATCGGGAAGCTACCCGCAGGCTGTCGTGGCGGGCGCAATCGGCGCGTGCCGCAGCCGCAGCGCGTCAGGGGTCCGGATTGGCGCGGCCGGCCCGGGGTCACGGTGCCGCGCCAGGATGTTGGGGATGACGCCGGCGGAATGGACGCCGTCGTCCGTGCCCTTCAGCTTGCGCCGCACGAGCCCCAGGCTGGTCAGCAGCGGCCAATTCTTGAACGGCGCTCCGTCGCGCAGCGCGGCTACTTAATATTTACCCACAGCTCCTACACCACCCGGCGGGACACGACCATCTTGCCATTGACGAACTGAAAGCCGCGAATCCTATTGCTGGTGTCTCAGACTGAGACACTGCCATTCTGCTGCTAGTGCACTGACGCATACGTAGGATTCACAGCGGGCCCAAACCATGCGACTCTCGCCGCATGGCACAGACCGTATGCCCCCTGGTTGATGCTGAAGACCGCACGCGATTGACTGCGATCGTCGGCGATCGGAACCGTCCGCAGAAGCACGTTCAGCGGGCTCGGATCATTCTTCTGTTGGTTGATCACCAACCGGTCCTGGCGGTGGCGCGCCAGACCGGAGCCAGCCGGCCGGCGGTATGGCGCTGGCAGCAGCGCTTCGCCGAACAAGGCGTGGACGGGCTGTTGCGCGACAAGACGCGCAAGCCCGGCAAAGAGCCGCTGCCCGCCGCGACCGTCGCCAAAATCCTGGCGCTGCCCTGCGGCGAACCACCTGGGCAAGCCACCCATTGGACCGGCCGTATGGTCGCCAAAGCGACCGGCGTTAGCCTGCGCGCTGTACAGCGCATCTGGCAGGCAAACCGTCTGCAGCCGCACCGCATCCGCACCTTCAAGAAGTCCAACGACCCGGCCTTCGCCGAAAAGGTCGAAGACGTGGTCGGCCTCTACATGAACCCGCCGGCCCATGCCGTCGTCGTTTCGATCGATGAGAAATCGCAAATCCAGGCGCTCGACCGCATCCAGCCCGGCCTGCCGATGAAACCCGGCAAATGCGGCACCATGACCCACGACTATAAGCGCAACGGCACCACCACCCTGTTCGCCACCCTCAACATTCTCGACGGTACCGTCGTCGGCCGCTGCATGCCGAGCCACACTCACAAGGAGTTCATCAAGTTCCTCAATGCCGTGAGCGCGCCGTCCCGGCCGGCAAGCTGGTCCACGCTATCGCCGACAATTACGCTACCCACAAGCATCCCAAAGTCCGGCAGTGGCTTGCCGAACACCCGCGCTGGGTGTTCCATTTCACTCCCACCTCCGCATCCTGGCTCAACGCCGTCGGACGCCATCCACCGCTATATCCGAGAGCACAACCGATCCTCAAAGCCCTTCCTCTGGAACAAACCGGCCGAAACCATCCTCGCCAAACTCACACGCCTGCCTGTATCTTCCGAATGAGTCAGTGCACCAGCAGCCTGTCGGATTCGTGTCGCTGGCGGTAAGGGCATTGTGGTTCAGGCCGTCCGCAGGTTGTGCAGCCTGCGGCAGTTGTAGGCGAGGGCGATCAGCAGCCATTCGGCGGCGACCTTTTGCAGCCCGCGCAAGTGAAAGTGCGTGAAGCCGATGGCGCTCTTGATAATGCCGAAGACCGGTTCGACCGTCTG
>DATKEK010000363.1:0-9666 GCA_035512195.1 Burkholderiales bacterium | reverse complement strand
GTCCTGGAAGCGCCGCCCGGCGCGAAGAACATAGGCCGGCAGTTCGTGGAGGTGCTCGGCAAAGGCGTCTTCCGTCTGCTTGGCGAGCGGAATGCGGTCGACCAGGAAGAGCACGCGGGTGACGACTCCGGCATCGAACAGGCGCTTGATCAGCGCCGCGGCCGTGCGGGTCTTGCCGGTGCCAGTCGCCATCTCGACCAGCATCTTGCGCCGCCCGGCCGCAATCTCCCTGCACAGTGTGTCGATACAGGCAAGCTGGTAATCGCGCTCGACGATGTGCCTGTCGACCTCGATCGACATCGGGTCGCGCTTGAGCTGCAGGGTGGCAGCGCGGCGCTCGAGGTCACCTTGCGAGAAGAACGTCTTGATGACGCGCGGAAAGGCCTTCACCCGCCATTCCCAGAAGCGGATTTCGTTGCCGTTGGCGAGAAAAATGTAGGGAACGTCGAGTTGTTCAGCGTAGGCCCTGGCCTGGGCCTCGGCTTCGGCGGGGTTGATGGCGGCTTTCTTGGCCTCGACGACCGCGAGCGCCCGGCCATGCCGGTCGCAAAGTACATAGTCCGCTTTCGTCCTGTCCGGAAGGACGTACTCGAAGCGAACGGCGTTCGTGTTGAGGACATCCCAGCCCTCGTCCCTGAGCTGGGCGTCGATTTTGACGCGGGAGAAGGCTTCGTTCGTTCCCGGCATGAATGCCCAGTCTCAGGCCGGCGGCCGACGATCGGCTTGGCGTTTGGCCCCGGCGGGTTTGGTCGGAAGCGACTTGATCTCAGTACTCGCTTCCTGCTCGGCCACACGCACGTCGTGGAGCGCCTGAAGGTTCCTCCAGAACTGCGGACTCGTTCCGAACCAGTGTGCCAGGCGCAGCGCGGTATCGCCGGTGATGGCGCGCTTGCCGTTAACGATCTGGGTGATTCGGTTTGCAGGGACGCGAAACTGGCACGACAGCTCCGTGGGGCTGACGCCGAGTTCCTCGAGTTCGTCGCCCAGAACCCCGCCGGGGTGAATGGATGTGCGGGCCATGGCCATGGTCATGTCCGTTTCAATAACGCCCAGGACGATATACGTCAAGCGTCAATATGCGTCCGCCCGATATACACGGACCGCGAGAGAAGGGGTGGCACGTCTGCTGGCTAAGTGGGAGTCCGCGAGGGTTGGCCATCCGCACCGGTAAACGGAAACAGCCCGAGCTTGAAGCTCTGCGCCATGTGGCGCGCGATACGGTTCGCCTTTTCGGCATCCTGCGGCAGCAGCGCATCGGTGGCGGCGCTCTAGAATACTGCGAGCCACCGGTCGAAGGCCTCCGGCTCGAACCTCAGCTTTGCATGTGGCGCGAACGCGTTCGCCCGATAGCGCCCGGTTTCGTGCACCACACCCGACCAGAAGTCCGCCACCACGCCCATGTGCGCGTCCCAGTCGTGAATGTGCGCGCGGAAGATCGGACCCAGCACATCGTCCGCGAGTCCGCGCTGATAGAACAGCCGCACCATTTGCGCGATGGCCGTCTCCTGGTCGTTGGTTGCGTGCATGAGTCTGTGGTCGTTTGGAGGCCGCAACCCTACCAAAGCCCCGATGAACCGGCAAACCGCCGCGCGACGGTATGCTTGCGCCCGCCAATACCTGCGACCCGAGAATCATGCCTGACGCATCCGCATCAACCTCGCCCACCGTACGGCATTCCCTCATCCCCGACCCTTCTCCCGGAGGGAGAAGGGTGATTCGCCACGTCTCATTCACGGCGGGGCGACGCGCACGCCAATGACCACAGCCTCCCACGAAGCATCTCGCACCGGCGACGGCGTGACCCACCGCGCGGTGCTCGCGATTGCGGTGCCGATCATGATCTCGAATCTGTCCACGCCGCTGCTCGGCGTGGTCGATACCGCGGTCATCGGGCGCATTCCGGACCCCGCCTACATCGGCGCGGTCGCGGTCGGCGCGCTGATGTTCTCATTCGTGTTCTGGGTCTTCGGATTCCTGCGCATGGGTACCACCGGGCTCACGGCGCAGGCGTTCGGCGCGCGCGACACGGCCGAGATCGGCGCCAGCCTGGGGCGCGCACTGCTGATCGCCGTGTGCATCGGCGCTGCACTGGTCGCGCTGCAGTGGCCGATTGCCGGGATCGCCTTTGCGCTGCTGGAAGGCAGCGAACGGGTTGAGGCGCTGGCGCGCGAGTACTACGACATCCGGATCTGGGCGGCGCCCGCCACCTTGATCAACTATGCCCTGCTTGGCTGGTTCGTCGGACTGGGCCGCGCACGCACGGCGCTGATGCTGCAGCTGGTACTCAACCTGAGCAACATGGCGCTCGACGTCTGGTTCGTGCTCGGGCTCGACATGGGCGTCAAAGGCGTGGCGCTCGGCACGCTGATCGCGGAAGTGCTCGCCGCGGCGGTCGGTCTGGCGATCGCGGCGCGGCATCTGCGCGGACTGGGACTGCGCTGGGCCCTCGCGCCCCTGCTCGCTGCAGAGCGCATGGCACGCACGCTCGCGGTCAACCGCGACATCATGATCCGCTCGCTGGCGCTGATTTTCGTATTCGCGTGGTTTGTCGCCCAAGGGGCAAAGAGCGGCGATGGCATCCTCGCCGCGAACGCGGTGCTGATGCACCTGGTGACCGTCACTGCCTACTTTCTCGATGGTTTCGCGTTCGCCGCCGAAGCGCTGGTAGGCCGCGCGGTCGGCGCCGCGCGCCGCGCCGGATTGATCGCGGCGACGCACATGACCACCCGCTGGGCCGCCGGCGTGGCTTTGCTGGCATCGCTGCTGCTCGTGGTGTTCGGGCCGGCGATCGTCGACCTGCTGTCGGTCGATCCCACGGTACGTGCGCTCGGCCGAATCTATCTGCCGTGGGCTGCGCTGGCGCCGCTGGCCGGCGTCTGGTGCTTCCAGCTCGACGGCATTTTCATCGGCGCGACGCGCACGCCGCAGATGCGAAACGCGATGCTGGTTTCTCTGGCGATCTTCCTCGCGGCGTGGCTCATCCTGGAACCGTTCGGCAATCACGGGCTATGGGCGGCGCTGTATGTGCACTATCTTGCGCGCACCGCGACGTTGCTCTGGTACTACCCGGGTCTGGTGCGTTCGGTTCCCGTCTGAGCCAAACCCGGCGCAACTGCACCCCGGTAAGCGTGCTCGCCCGCAGGGTGGCGCGCGGGTGTTGCGACAGCGACTGCATTCGATCAATTGTCGGCGAAACCACAGCATCGCGCGGCGCCGGCGGTTATGGTTCCGGCGCTCGCGCGACGTTCGCGATGCAGTGTAAGCTTGCGCCAATACATAAAAGGAAACCGGGTCGAGACCCGGTGTCCGGCGAAGTACCGGACCACGATCACAGGCAGGAGGAGATTCCTTGACGCAGCGCGGTCCCGCCACACAGGCGGATGCCGATACCTTTCCCCGGCTGTTGCTTGAGCATGCCGCCGTGCGCGGCAGGCGCGTGGCAATCCGCGAAAAAGACCTCGGCATCTGGCAAAGCTGGACCTGGCAGCAGGTCGCCGACGAGGTGCGCTGGCAGGCCTGCGGGCTGGTCGAGCGGGGTTTCCGGCGCGGCATGAACCTGGCGATCATCGGCGACAACCGGCCGCGGCTTTACTGGGCAGTCGCTGCCGCGCAAAGCCTGGGCGGCGTGCCGGTGCCGATCTACCAGGACTCGGTGTCGCAGGAAATGCTCTACGTGCTGGAGAACGCCGAGATCGAGTACGCGATCGTCGAGGACCAGGAGCAGGTGGACAAGCTGCTGGAACTGCTGCCGCAGTATCCGCGCCTGAAACACATCTATTACGACGACCCGCGGGGCCTGCGCAATTACACGCAGCCGCAGCTCATGCCCTACGATGAGCTGCGCCTGCGCGGCCGCGAGTACGACGAAGCACACCGCGAGTTCTTTGCGCAGGAGGTGGCGCAGGGCAAGCCGGACGACATCTGCGTCATCCTCTACACCTCCGGCACCACCAGCAAGCCCAAGGGCGTATGCCTTACGCACCGGGGTTTCATCGCCGCGGCCCGGGGCGATGTCGCCTTCGACGGCTTCGACGAAAAGGATTCGGTGCTCTCGTATCTGCCGATGGCCTGGGTCGGTGACCACCTGTTCTCCTACGCGCAGGCACTGGTGGCCGGATTCACGGTGAACTGCCCGGAATCCTCCGAAACCGTGATGACCGACATGCGCGAGATCGGACCGACGTATTACTTCGCGCCGCCGCGCGTGTTCGAGAATCTGCTGACGCAGGTGATGATCCGCATCGACGATGCGGCCAGGATCAAGCGCTGGCTGTTCCACGCCTTCATGGGCGTGGCCCGGCGCTGCGGGCCCGAGTTGCTCGACGGCAAGCCGGTAGCAGTCTGGGACCGCCTGCTCTACCGGCTGGGCGATTTCCTGGTGTATGCGCCGCTGCGCAACGTACTCGGCATGAGCCGGATCCGCGTGGCGTATACCGGCGGCGCGGCCATTGGCCCGGACCTTTACCGCTTCTATCGATCTATCGGAATCAATCTCAAGCAGCTCTACGGTCAGACCGAAACCGCGGTCTACGTCTGCAAGCAGCCGAACGGCGAAGCCAAGCTCGACTCGGTCGGCAAACCGCTGCCTGGTGTCGAGATCCGGATTTCCGAGCAGGGCGAGATCTGGGTCAAGACGCCGGGCATGCTGAAGGAGTACTACAAGCGGCCGGATGCAAGCGCGGAATCGATTTCGCCGGACGGCTACTTCATGACGGGCGATGCCGGGTTCTTCGACGACGACGGTCACCTGAAGATCATCGACCGCGCCAAGGACGTCGGCAAGCTCGCCGACGGCACGCTGTTCGCGCCGCAGTTTCTGGAGAACAAACTCAAGTTCTTCCCTTTCATCAAGGAAGCCGTGTGCTTCGGCGACAGGCGCGAAATGGCCTGCGCCTTCGTCAACATCGACATCGAAGCGGTCGGCAACTGGGCGGAAAAGCGCGGCCTCGCGTACGCCGGCTACGTCGATCTTGCCTCGCGGCCCGAGGTCTACGCGCTGGTGCAGGAATGCGTGGAAAAAGCGAATGCGGACCTTGCTGCCGAGTCGCATCTTGCCGGCTCGCAGATCAGGCGCTTCCTGGTGCTGCACAAGGAACTGGACGCCGATGACGACGAGCTTACGCGCACGCGCAAGGTGCGCCGCGGCTTCATCGCCGAAAAGTTCGCGCCGCTGGTCGACGCACTGTTCAACGGCGCCGGGCACTGCGTGATCGAAACCCAGGTCCGGTTCGAAGACGGCCGCACCGGCAAGGTGCGCGCGGACGTGAAGATCCAGGACGTGAAAACCTATCCGCACGATGTCGCCCGGAGGGCCGCGTGACCCAGCGCGCGATCGGCGAACCCGCATTGAGCGTGGACAATGTATCGCTCGCGTTCGGCGGCGTGAAAGCGCTGTCCGCAGTAAGTTTTCACGTGCGCGAGCGCGAGGTGCTGGCGATTATCGGTCCGAACGGCGCGGGCAAGAGTTCGATGCTGAACGTGATCAACGGTGTCTATCAGCCGCAGGAAGGCGAGATCCGCTTCAAGGGCCTGACGCGCAGGCGCATGGTGCCGCACGAAGCGGCGAAACTCGGGATCGCCCGCACCTTTCAGAACATCGCGCTGTTCAAGGGCATGACGGTGCTGGACAACATCATGACCGGGCGCACGCTGAAGATGCGATCCGGCCTCCTGCTGCAGGCGCTGTACTGGGGCCCGAACCAGCGGGAAGAGATCAGGCACCGCGCCAAGGTCGAGGAGCTCATCGATTTCCTGCAGATCGAGCATGTGCGCAAGACCCCGGTCGGACGCCTGCCATACGGCCTGCAGAAGCGCGTCGAACTGGCGCGCGCGCTGGCCGCGGAACCCGAACTGCTGCTGCTCGATGAACCGATGGCGGGGATGAGCGTCGAGGAAAAGCAGGACATGTGCCGCTTCATACTCGATGTGAACGACGAGTTTGGCACCACCATCGTGCTGATCGAGCACGACATGGGCGTGGTGATGGACATCTGCGACCGCATCGTGGTGCTCGACTACGGCCGCAAGATCGGCGACGGCACGCCGGACGAGATCCGCGACAACCAGGAAGTGATCGACGCCTATCTGGGGGTGGCGCATTGAGGTCTGGAGAAGCGTTATCAGGAAGGATCACCAAGAAAAGGCAGGGAACACGAAGGAACACCGTGTCGGAACCCCCAGCCATGCCGGGCTTTCGGCGGAATCTCTTCGTGCTCCTTCGTGCGTCCTTCGCGACCCTTCGTGTTAGCGCATCAAGGGAGGTCAGTTGACGTTCTTCTTCGAGGTGCTGATCGGCGGGCTGCTGGCGGGAGTGATGTACTCGCTGGTGGCGCTCGGATTCGTGCTGATCTACAAGGCGTCCGGCGTATTCAATTTCGCGCAGGGCGCGATGGTGTTCTTTGCCGCGCTCACCTTCGTCGGCCTGCAGGAACACTTCGGTATTTCGTTCTGGTGGGCTTTCGCGATCACGCTCGGCGTGATGATCGGGCTCGGCGTAAGCATCGAGCGCGTCGTGCTGCGGCCGCTGGTGAATCAACCGCAGATCACCCTGTTTATGGCCACCATCGGCCTGACATTCTTTCTCGAAGGCCTGGTCCAGATCGTGTGGGGTACGAACGTCTACCCGCTGGACCTGGGGATCGGGGACGATCCGATCGAGTCGGTGCTGGAAAACTTCGACATGATCATCAGCCGCTTCGACCTGATCGCGGCGCTGATCGCGGGATTGCTGGTCGCGGTGCTCGCGGTGTTCTTCCATGTGACCAAGATCGGCCGTGCGTTGCGCGCGGTCGCCGATGATCACCAGGCCGCGCTGTCCGTCGGCATTCCGCTGAAAACGATCTGGGCGATCGTCTGGTCGGTCGCCGGCTTCGTCGCACTGGTCGCCGGACTGATGTGGGGGGCACGAACCGGCGTGCAGTTTGCGCTGACCTTCATCGCGCTGAAGGCGTTGCCGGTGTTGATACTCGGCGGCTTCGACTCCGTGCTCGGCGCGATCGTCGCCGGACTGATCATCGGCGCACTGGAGAAACTCGCCGAGGTTTACCTCGGGCCGTACGTCGGCGGCGGCATCGAAGGCTGGTTCGCCTACGTCGCCGCGCTGCTGTTCCTGCTGGTGCGCCCGGAAGGATTGTTCGGAGAGAAGCACATTGACCGCGTGTAAGAGCCCACCTCTCCCCAACCCTCTCCCCCCGCAAGCGGGCGGAGAGGGGGCCCATCCCGTCAATTCGGCTTTGTACTTGCCTTTGGCGCCCTTTCCAAAAGAGTGGAAAGGGCGGGAGGTGAGGTAGTGTTCTACCGCGAAGCAGGACAGTTCAAGGCGAGCTACGCCGAAGACCAGGCGCTGTTTCCGATCCGCCAGGACCGGATCGGCATGATGGTCGTTCTGGCGGTCGCGTTCGTCGCGATTCCGCTGTACGCCTCGGATTACTGGCTGAGCGCGATCCTGATTCCCTTCCTGGTGTTCTCGCTTGCCGCGCTCGGGCTGAACATTCTCACCGGATACGCCGGCCAGCTCTCGCTCGGGTCGGCGGCGTTCATGGCGGTCGGCGCCTTTGCCGCATACAACTTCCAGCTGCGTGTTCCGGGCATTCCGATTCTCGCCAGCTTTGCGCTTGGAGGGCTCACCGCGGCGATGGCCGGGATCGTGTTCGGACTGCCGAGCCTGCGGATCAAGGGTTTTTATCTCGCGGTCGCCACGCTCGCCGCGCAGTTCTTCATTCCGTGGCTGCTGGTGAAGGTCGGCTGGTTCACAAATTACAGCCCTTCCGGCGTGATCTCGGCGCAGCAGATCGAAATCCTCGGATACGCATTCGATACGCCGGCACGCAAGTACCTGTTCGTGCTGTCAATCGTTGCGGTGCTGGCGCTGGCGGCGAAGAATCTGGTACGAAGCCAGATCGGACGCGCCTGGATGGCGGTACGCGACATGGACGTCGCCGCCGAGGTGATCGGCATCCGCATCATGCGCACCAAGCTGATCGCCTTTGCGGTCAGCTCGTTTTACTGCGGCATTGCAGGCGCGCTGTATGCGTACGCTTATCTCGGCAGCGTGGAACCGGACGGCTTCAATCTTGATCTATCGTTCAGGATCCTGTTCATGGTCATCATCGGAGGCATCGGCAGCATCCTGGGCTCGTTCCTCGGTGCGGCCTTTATCATCCTGCTGCCGATCTTCCTGGAAGTGGCGCTGCACAATGCCTCGCTGCTGCTCGGCATGAGCCTGGAACCGGGTACGGTATCGATGGCACAACTCGTGGTGTTCGGCGCATTGATCATTTTTTTCCTGATCGTCGAGCCGCACGGGCTGGCCAGGTTGTGGCAGATTGCCAAAGAGAAGCTCCGGCTCTGGCCGTTTCCCCATTGACGGGCGCGCAACCGGAGCCGGAGAAACCAAGCTGGAGGACTGCATGACACACTTGAGAAGACTATTGATTGCACTTGTCGCCGCCATTGGGTCCGGCATCTGGCTGCCGGCTCTCGCGCAGGAGGCGGGTACGCAGTTTATCGGTATCACCGGTTACCGCGTCGGGCCTTACGGCGCCAACGGGGCTGCCTTTTTCACCGGGTTTATCGATTACCTGAAACTGGTGAACGAGCGTGACGGCGGTATCAATGGCGTCCGCTTGTCCTGGGAGGAATGCGAGACCGAGTACAACACCGCCAAGGGACTGGAATGCTACGAGCGCCTGAAAACCCGCACGGCGACCGGCCCGACGGCAATTCACCCGATGTCCACCGGCATCACCTACGGCCTGCTGGACAAGGCACCGGTTGACAAGATCCCTCTGATCACGCTCGGCTACGGGCGCACGGATGCGGTGGACGGCCGCGTGTTTCCGTGGGTGTTCCCGATCCTTTCGAATTACTGGTCGGCGGCCACCGGCATCGTCGCTTTCATCGGCAAGCAGGAAGGCGGCATGGACAGGCTCAAGGGCAAGAAAGTCGTGCTGCTCTACCACGACTCTGCCTACGGCAAGGAGCCACATCCGGTGCTGGAGGCGGAAGCGAAAAAAAACGGATTCGATCTGCGCATGATCCCGGTACCGCATCCGGGCAACGAGCAGCAATCTCAGTGGCTGCAGATCCGGCGCGACCGTCCGGACTGGGTGATTCTCTGGGGATGGGGCGTGATGAATGCGACCGCGCTGCGTTCCGCGCAGCGTGTCGGCTTTCCGCGCGATCGCATGGTCGGCAACTGGTGGGCCGGATCGGAGATCGATACCGAGGCCGCCGGCCCTGCCGCGTCCACGGGCTACTACGCGGCCAGCCTGAACCTCGCCGGCAAAGATTTCCAGGTCGTGAAGGACGTGGAGAAACATGTTTACGCCAAGGGCACGGGCGGCGACCGCAACCTCATCGGCACCGTGCTATGGAACCGCGGATTGGCTGCGGCCATGTTCACCGTGGAAGCGGTGCGCACCGCACAGGCCCGCTATGGCAAGAAGCCGATGACCGGCGAGCAGGTGCGCTGGGGCCTGGAGAACCTGAATATCGACCAGAAACGGCTCGACGCGCTCGGCTTCGGCAGCATGATCCCGACGCTCAAGGTTTCCTGCGAAGACCACGAGGGCTCAGGCCTGGTGCGCTTCCAGCAATGGGACGGCAAGCGGTGGAAGCCTGCTTCCGACTGGATGAGCGGCGATCGCGAACTGGTGCGCAAGATGG
>DATKEK010000362.1:0-4999 GCA_035512195.1 Burkholderiales bacterium | reverse complement strand
GCGCGTCATCGCCGCGCCGAAGCCGCGGGCGCGATGCGTGTCAGCGCGCAAGTTCGTTCGTGTAGCGTTGCGGGTCGAATCCGACCAGCAGGCTCGCACCGTGTTCCAGCACCGATCGTTTGATCAGGCTCGGATGTTCGCTCATCAGCCGCAGCGCCTTGGCCCCGTCGAGTCCGGCCTGCTGCTGCGGCGACAGCCTGCGCCAGGTCGTGCCGCGCGTGTTGAGCAGCACCTCCCAGCCGACCTGCTTCGACCAGGCTTTCAGCCGGGCGAGGTCGATACCCGCCGACTTGTAGTCGTGAAACTCGTAGCACACCTTGTGCCCGTCCAGCCACGCGAACGCCTTTTTCATCGTGTCGCAGTTGCGGATGCCGTAGATCTTTGTCATTACGGTTCGGACAGCCGGTTTCAGGTTCATTGCCCGCGAATAAAGAAAAACCAGAATACTTGGACCACCAAGGCACGAAGTAATTCTTGCTTCGTCGTTGCCGTTCTTGCTGCCTTAGTGCCTTGGTGGTGAAAACGCTTTTGATCGTTTAGGGTACCGCGACAGCCCGGAAACTTATGCCTGCGCCATGGGATGCCGGCCGTTGGCGAAGTGCTTCAGCGCGGCATACACGAACTGGTTGGCAGGCGTGGGGATGCCAAACTCGCGGCCCATCTTTGCCACTGCGCCGGAGAGCCAAGGCAGTTCCAGCCGGTTGCCGCGCTTCAGGTCGCCGCACATGGATGCCACCATGGCCGGCGGGTAGGAGCCTATTTTCGAGAACTGGTCTTCCACGATGCTCGGATTGAACTTGACACCCTTGCTCCGTCCGACCGCGATGACTTCTTCCATTACCTGTTTCATCAGTTCACGGGTGTCTTCATCTTCCCGAAGCGGGCCGATCGGCAGACGGCACAATGTCGTCACCGCGGCCAGTGTCACCAGGCGAACGAACTTCTCCCAGATGGCGAAAGTAATGTCGCCGACGATTTCGGAATTGATGTTTGCGGTCTTGCATGCGCTGAGCAGCGCCTCCGCGCGCTGCGAGCGCTTGCCGTCGAGTTCCCCGAAGAACAGACTCGCCATGTTTCCGTTATGGCGGATCACGCCCGGTTCCTCGATCAGGGCCGCGATGTTGGCCACACCGCCAATCACGTGTTCCTTGCCGAGCACCGGAAGCAGGGTGTCGACCGCCACTACGCCGTTCTGGAACGAGATGACTCCGGTATCCGGCCCGATCAGCGGTTGCGCCGCTTTTGCGGCATCTTCGGTCGACCAGAGTTTCACCGCGATCATGACGATGTCCACCGGGCCGAGCCTGGTGGTGTCGTCGGTGCACGGTACGTTCTCCAGATGCAGGTCGCCCAGCGGGCTCAGCAACTTAAGACCGTGCTTCTTCATGGCCTGCAGGTGCGCGCCGCGCGCGATGAATGTCACGTCGTTCCCGGCAGCCGCGAGCCGCGCGCCGAAATAGCCGCCGACGCCACCGCTGCCGATGATGGCAAGTCTCATGGGTCTCCTCCCGATTCTGCTTGTTTCGCCAGATTGTAGCCGCGTTCACGATTGGTCAACCGTGCGGACGCAGGCGGCGGGTCGGCTGCGAAAGCGCGCAGGCGAGGAGCGCGCCGCTGCGGTGCGGCTGACCCGCTACAACGGTTTGCGATGGAAGTACCGCATCGGGCCCGCGGCAAGCGGAGCGGGATCAGGTGTTGCGGTGCTTCCTTGCGCGTTTGTGGGCCGAAGGCTTGTGATTAGTGCGCGAGCACTCCTCGCACAGCCCGCGCACGACTACTTCGACCTGATGCGATTGATAGCCGTCTGGAAGCCTGGGTGCCTTTGCGGCGGGACCTCCCTCCAGACAGATGGTGTGCGCGCAGCAGGTGCAGGTGAAGTGCGCATGCTCGCCACCATGACGATCGCGCGCGGCGTTGAAACGCCAGACGCGGTCCGCGTCGGTGATCTTGTGCGCGAGCCCGCTTTCGGTCAGCCAGTCGAGCACGCGGTAAACCGTGACGCGGTCGATCGGATGGTTTCGTCCGAGCCTGTCTTCGACTTCGTTGTGCGTCAGCGCGTGGCCGGCATTAAGAAGAATCTTGAGAATCTGCACACGCGCCATGGTCATGCGCGAACCGGTTTCGCGAATGAGCGACTCGGCGACATCCGCGGTCGCCGATTGTGATCTCGCCGCCATTTTTCTCCCCCAAGCGTTACAGGGTGATTATAGCCACCGGGCGGCGCCGAACCGCAAGCGCGTAGTGCTTCTACTTTCAGGGCGATCATGCTGGACATGCGCGAACCGCGCGACGCCTCCGCACGCAAAGTACGGGCGCAGAGCGAAGCGTTAGAATGCAGCCTTGACCGATGTCGCGTTTCAACTGAATCCGCATGAACAGACCCGAACGACTGCCCCGCAAGGCGCGGCTCGCCGCGCGAGTCGCCGAGATCGAGCCGTTCCATGTCGTGGTGCTGATCACCCGCGCTCAGGCGCTTGAGGCGCAGGGGCGCAGCATCGTCAACATGGTGGTCGGAGAACCGGACTTCCCGACGCCGCAACCGATCGTCGAGGCCGGCATCGCCGCGATCCGCGAGAACCGCCTGCGCTATACACCCTCGCTCGGGACTGCCGCGCTGCGCGAGGCGCTTGCGGGCTGGTACCGCACGAAATACGGCATCGATGTTCCGGTCTCCCGCATCGCGGTGACCAGCGGCTCCTCGGCCGCACTGCTGCTCACCATGGGCGTGCTGCTTTCGCCGGAAGACGAAGTGCTGATGGCCGACCCGAGTTATCCCTGCAACCGCCATTTCGTGCGCGCCATGGAAGGCCGCGCGGTCGGCATCGCGGTCGGCGCGGAGACCGCTTATCAGCTCACCGCCGATCTGGTCGAGCGACACTGGACGCCGCGCACCGTCGGCGTGATGGTGGCGACACCGTCCAATCCCACTGGCACGCTGATTCCGCACGACGAGCTGATGCGCATCCACGAAGTGGTGCGCGGCAAGGGGGGCACGCTGATCGTGGACGAGATCTACCACGGCCTGACCTATGGATTCGAGGCGCGCAGCACGCTCGAATTCGCCGACGACGTGTTCGTCATCAACAGTTTCTCGAAGTATTTCTGCATGACCGGCTGGCGGCTCGGCTGGATGGTGATGCCGCAGGCGTACGAGAGCGCGGTCGAGAAGCTTGCGCAGAATCTTTATATCTCCAACTCCGATGTCGCGCAGCATGCGGCGCTCGCCGCGTTCCGCCCGGAAACGCTCGCCGAGCTCGAGGACAACCGCGCCAGGTTCCAGGCGCAGCGCGATTTTCTGCTGCCCGAACTGCGCAAGCTTGGCTTCGAAGTGCCGGTCGAGCCGCAGGGCGCGTTCTATATCTATGCGAACTGCAGTCGGTTGACGAACGACAGCTACCGTTTCTGTCTGGACGTGCTGGAGAAAGCCGGCGTGGCGATCGCGCCGGGCCTCGATTTCGGCGTCAATCGCCCGAACGAGCATGTGCGGTTTTCCTATCCGAAGCCGATCCCGGTGCTGGAAGAAGGCGTACGGCGATTGCGTGAGTACCTCAAAAGCTGAACCACAGAGACACAGAGGCACCGAGAAGAAACTGGAGTGAAAACTCGCTACTGTTTTACAGGACCGGAAAGCTGACGCGAGGCGCGCCCATTACACTGGAACACAAGCGCCACGTACTCCTGGTGGCTCGTGGCGTTCCTGGTTTCTCTCTGTGCCTCCGTGTCTCTGTGGTTAACCTGAGTTTCCTATTCGACCTGGATTGAGACATGAGCGATTTCATGCATGGCCTGCGGCGGGAGACGGTGCGGGCGAACGGAATCAGGCTGAACGTGTGGCACGGCGGCAGTGGTGAGCCGGTGGTGCTTCTGCACGGCTACCCGCAGACGGCGCAGATGTGGCGCAAGGTGGCGCCGGCGATGGTCAACCAGTACACCGTGGTCTGTCCCGACCTGCGTGGCTACGGCGACTCGGAAAAGCCGGCCTCGGGCTACGACAAGCGCACGATGGCGAAGGACATCGCCGAGCTGATGCGCGAACTGGGTCACGAGCGCTACACGGTGATCGGGCACGACCGCGGCGCGCGCGTGGCGCACCGGCTTGCGCTGGATCACGCAAAGGCGGTGCAGCGGCTCGCCGTGCTCGACATCGTGCCGACGCATACCGTTTTCCGCGACACGGGCAAGGATCTCGCCGCCGCCTACTGGCACTGGTTCTACTTCCAGGCGCCCGACATGCCGGAGATCATGATTGCGAACAGTGCCGAGCCGTTCCTGCGGCACATGTTGCGCTCGCTGACGTATCACGCCGGTGCGATCGAGGAGTCGATGGTTCAGGAGTACCTGCGCGCCTTCTGCCTGCCGGGCACCATTCGCGCGACGCTGGAAGACTATCGCGCGGCGCCGACCGTGGATTACGCCGATGACGAGCGCGACCTGTCGCAGAAAGTCGCCTGTCCGCTGCTCGCGATCTGGGGCGAGTACGGCAAGATGCACACCCTGTTCGACGTGCTGGCCACATGGCGGGAGAAAGCGGACGACGTGCGCGGCCATCCGCTGCCCTGCGGACACTTCATTCCCGAGGAGGTGCCCGACGAGCTGACTTCCGATCTCTTGCGGTTCCTGCGCAAAGAGATTTAGGATGAACGGGACCGCAGGGTGCGACCTGCGGTCCGGACGGGAGGGGTTACATCTGACCCGGAGGTTTCAGTGAAAATCAACGTCCTGGCATTTGCCGTGTTGCTTGCCGCATCCGTTCCGGGATGGGCAATCGAGCAGGAAGAGACCTTTACCGATCTGGTTCCCGGCATGGATCAGCTCGATCCCGCATTGCTGTCCGAGCTGGTTAGCAAGAACAATATTCGCGCGATCAACAATGTCGGCCTGCTGTGGGCGAAGGGTTTTGGCGGCCGGCAAAGCTACCAGGAAGCGCTGCGCTGGTGGCGCGAGGCCGCGAATCGCGGATACACCGTTTCCATGAACAACATCGGCCTGCTCTACGCCA
>DATKEK010000361.1:0-17486 GCA_035512195.1 Burkholderiales bacterium | reverse complement strand
GAGCAGAGTGAATTGCATTTGATCATTCAGGATCGGCGCGTCGGCGCGGACAATCAGTTGCAGTTCCGCCGGATGATGATGGATGACATGAGCGGCGTGCTCGGCGACCGGGTACTGGTGAACGGCAAGCCGGACGCCGCGTTTCGCGTCGCGCCACAGCCCTACCGACTGCGGCTCGCGAATGCGTCGAACGCGCGGATCTACAAACTCGCGTGGTCAGACGGACATCCGATGCATGTCATCGCCGGTGACAACGGGCTGTTCAGCCGCGCAGAAGGCGTGCAAGTGCGTCCCTACGTAGCGCTCGCGCCGTTCGAGAGGGTGGAACTGTACGAGGACTTCGGGAGTCGGCGCAGCGGTGGCGAAGTTGCGCTCATCAGCCGGGCGTTCTCCGACAACAGCATGATGGGCGGAATGATGGGCGGGAGAAGCAGCGGTGGAATGATGGGGGGCGGAATGGGCGACATGATGCGAGGCATGATGAGTGGCGGACAGGGCGAGGAACTTCTGGTCGCGCGCTTCACCGTTTCGGCCGGTCAGCGATCGCGCGCGAACCCGCTGCGGCTTCCCGAGCCGGCGCCTTCTGTGCGCGAGGGAAAGACCGAGTTGTATACGCGCCTTGCGTTTCGCCATATGCGAGGCTCGCTCAACGGCCGTACCTTCGAAATGCACTCGGTCGCCGACGATGAGCGGCTGCCTCTGAACGAGAGTTCAGTCTGGACCTTCTCCAACGAAGCAGGCGGCATGATGGCCATGCCGCATCCCATGCACATTCACGGCGTGCGCTTCCGCGTGCTGGAGCGAACGCGGGGCAAAGCGCCCGAGGATTTGCGCGATGGATTGCTCGATAACGGATTCAAGGACACGTTCCTGGTCTTTCCCGGCGAGCAGGTGCGCGTCCTCGTCGCCCCATCGGAACCGGGGCTGTTTATGTATCACTGCCACAACCTCGAGCACGAGGACGGCGGCATGATGCGCAATTGCCTATTCGGTTGAACACTGCCAGGCAGGCAGTCAAGCCGAGGCGTTCTCTTAATCCAAGGAGAGAGACATATGGAGAATGCAGAAAGAATCGATGTCGAGCTGGAACCGCGGCGCGCGAGATGGGCTTTGCCATGGCAGCGCAGGCCCAGCCGGAAAGCCATTTTGATTATGCTCGCAGCCGCGGTCATCGCGGCAAAACTGTTTTTCGGCTGGAGCTGGGTCGTGACCGCGGGATTGTCCTCGATTGTGTTGGGGCTTCTGCCCTGTGCAGCGATGTGCGCGGCCGGGCTGTGCATGAAACGGTAAGATCAAAAGAACGCGTGTGCGGGAAGCAGCGAAACTTCGGTCGTCGGGCAACCCGTTACCGAGCGGATTACCTGCGAGGAGATCAATCCGCGCGCGCTTTTGACAGAGGGCGGCGCCACGGTCAAGGTGCATTCGGCCGTTACCTGCACGATAAGGAAATCGCGAAGCGGGTCGAGGAGGATCTACTGGACGGCAACGCCGCTGGTGTTTCGGGAACGCCGACCACCTTAATTCGCAACAACCGGACCGGCAATATCGAACGCAGAATCGGCGCAGTCCAGGCGGAGTCGCTTTCGCAGTCCATCGAGCGCCTCTTAGGCGAAAAGCGATGAGTAATGAGTGTCGCGCTGACACGATCCGAGCGACCGCCGTGTTGCGAGCGCAGCGGGGCGTGCGCAAATCCGCATGATTGACGGATCCGAACTCGGCATAGCGGCGGCGTTTTTAGCCGGCGCCGTCTCTTTCCTGTCGCCCTGTGTTCTGCCGCTGGTGCCTGCGTACATCTCGTACGTTGCAGGCCAGTCGTTGCATGACGGGTCGCGGCGCATGAGCGCTCAGGCGCGGGCGGCTGCGGTTTTGATGAGCATGTTTTTCGTGCTCGGGTTCAGCACCGTGTTCATCGCCCTGGGGGCGAGCGCAACCGCGATCAGTCGGCTGCTGCTGCAGTATCGATACGAGGCCAACATCGTCGGCGGCATCATCGTGATCCTTTTCGGTGTTTTCCTGTTGGGTCTGCCGGGCCGCGTGACCTGGCTGTACCGCGATCTGCGGTTTCACCCGCGTCTTGCCGGCGGCAACCCGCTAGCGGCTTACGTCATCGGACTGACTTTCGGATTCGGTTGGACACCCTGCATCGGACCAGTCCTAGGAGCGATTCTGACCCTCAGCGCCGTCCAGATGTCGACCTCCAGCGGCGTCGCCCTGCTGACCGCGTATGCGGCTGGTCTCGGCGTGCCGTTTTTGCTGATCGGGATTATTTCTGCACGAAATGACTGCACGACTCACGCGGCTGCGTCAGGTGGGTCGTTGGCTGCAGCTTGTCGCCGGCGGCATCTTGATCTTGTTAGGTGTCGCGATGGTTGGACGAGATTGCCGCGCTGTTAAGGCTTTCCAGCGCCGACTGCGAGGACGTGCAGTCGCTCGCCCGCAGCAAGCTTGCACTGGTGTGCGGCAAGATCGACATACGCGGCGTGAAGCGCGATTTCTCCAGCTTCTAGCAAATCGGTCGATTCGGGTTTCCTCGGTATTCAGCACCGAGCATCTGATCGCGTGCAAGCCACAGTATCAACGGTGGCAGCAGAAGCCACTGCAGCAATGGCAGGATGCCTGTACCCAGCCAAGGCAATGTCGGCATCGCCGCACCGTACTGCCAGCGGTTCAGGCTCCCGGTCGCAAGTACTTCGAAAACCACGGTGATCAGCACACCAACCGCCAGGAACGCAACCAACTGCGTGCGTTTCGGCACCAGCAGCCAGCGCCGGGAGCGGCTGAAAGCCGCGACGGTCCAGAATGCGAACAGCGCGATGCCGACATCTCCCAGCGTAGCCCGGGTGCAGACAAGCACGCCGCGCCAATGCGTTCCGTCGTCGATCCCGTCGAAGAACGGCACCTGCCACATTTCCCACACAAAGTTCAGCAGAAAGGCGAACAACGCGACGAAGGGTTCCGGCGGCACCTTGCGGTTCTGAACTGCCATCAGACGGCCGGCTGGGCAGACGCCTTGCCGCCGCGCCCGCGCCCAAGCAGTCGCGCATTGATGGCCACGATCACCGTGCTGGCGGACATCAGTACCGCACCCATCGCCGGCGACATGATCAGCCCCGCACCCACGGCTACGCCTGCCGCAAGCGGAATCGCCACGGCGTTATAGGCGGTCGCCCAGATCAGGTTCTGCACCATTTTCGAATACGTCGCGCGGGACAGGCTCAGAATGGCTGGAATGTCCAAGGGGTTACTGCGCACCAGCACGATGTCGGCAGATTCGATCGCGACGTTTGTGCCGGCGCCGATGGCGATGCCGAGGTCAGACTGAGTGAGGGCCGGCGCATCGTTGACGCCGTCACCGACCATGGCGACGGAAAGTCCGCGCGACTGCACCTCCTTGACCTTGGCCGCTTTCTCGTGCGGCAGCACCTGGGCGAAAAAATCGTCCAGCCCGAGCTCTGCGCTGACCGCACGGGCGACTTCGCCGTTGTCTCCGGTGATCATCATGCACTGGATGCCCATTGCCTTGAGCTGCGCTACGGCTTCGCGCGACTCGGGCCGCACCACATCGGCAAGCGCGATCGCGCCCAGCGGCCTGTTCGCGCGGAGCACGAATACGACTGTCTTGGCTTGCGACGACAGTTCGTCCGTTTTCTGCTGATCGACCGAGAGTCCATGCTCCCGCAGATAACCTGGCCCGACCACAGCGATCTCCTCACCATTCATCTTCGCGACCGCGCCTTGTCCGGTCAGATTCCGGAAGTCAGTCACGTTTCCGGCGTTGATCTGTTTCTCGCGAGCATGGGTAACAATACCCAGTGCAATCGGGTGCTCCGAGTGGCTCTCAAGGGCGGCTGCTATCTCGATCACCTCGCGTTCCGTACTTTCCGTGAACGCGACGACATCCGTCACGCCAAATCGTCCCTCGGTCAGCGTTCCGGTCTTGTCGAAAAGCACGGCGTTCAGGTTGCGTGCGCGCTCGAACGCCGCGCGGTCACGAATCAGGAGCCCGCTGTTTGCCGCCAGACTCGTACTGACTGCAACAACCAACGGTACCGCGAGACCGAGCGCATGGGGGCAGGCGATCACCATCACGGTGACCATGCGCTCCATGGCGAAAGGCAATCCCGCGCCGAGCGCAATCCACACGACCAGCGTGAGCGTGCCGACCCCAAGCGCAATCAGGGTCAGCCAGAATGCGGCGCGATTGGCAATATCCTGGCTGCGGGAACGCGAAGCCTGCGCCGCCTCCACCAGCTTTATCACCTGCGAGAGATACGTCTCCGCACCGATCTTTCGGATCTCGAGCGTAAGCGACCCTTCACCGTTGATCGCGCCGCCGATGACGTCCTCGCCTTTCCCGCGGGTGACCGGTTTCGATTCGCCCGTCAGCATCGATTCGTTGAGGCTTGATCGCCCTTCGACGATGACGCCGTCTGTAGGTATCTTTTCTCCGGGTTTGACCAGCACCCGGTCGCCAGCCTGGATGCCTGACACCGGCACGTCCTCGATGCTGCCGTCGTCACGAAGCCTGTGCGCCACCGCCGGCAGCAGTTCGGCGAGCGACTTAAGGGCGCGCGAGGCGCCCATTACCGAGCGCATCTCGATCCAGTGGCCGACCAGCATGATGTCGATCAGGGTCGCCAATTCCCAGAAGAACTGCGTCCCTCCCAGGCCAAGCACTACCGCGGCCGAGTAGAAATACGCCGCACTGATCGCCACCGCGATCAGCGTCATCATTCCCGGCTGGCGTTTTGCGAGCTCGGAGAACAGTCCGGTGAGGAACGGCCAGCCGCCGTAGAAATAAACCACGCTGGACAGTCCCAGCGACCAGTAGCCGCTGCCCGGAAACGCCGCGGCATCGAGCCCGATCGCATGCCGGATCATGGGCGACAGCCACAGCACCGGCAGTGTCAGCACGACCGAGACCCAAAAGCGCCGGCGGAAGTCGGCGATCATCGCCTCGTGATCGTGGCCGGCATGCGTCTGGTTTCCCGGCGAATGACGGTGGGCGCGATGTCCGAGGTGCCGCGCGGAATCAGTCATGTTCTCGTCCCGCTAGCGGATCTGTGGAATGTCTACCGGCTTTCAAGCGCACGCTCCATCGCTTCATGCTCGAGCATCTGCTCCATCATCGATTCCATCATGTCCATGCGCTGCTGCATCATCTTGTGGCGCTTCATCATGCCCATCATCATGTGACCGCTCATCATGTCGCCGCCGTCGGCGCTGCGGTCGTGCCGCTGGTCCTGACGCTCCGTGGCGGCGTCTTTGCCTTTGCCCATCATCTTCATTTCGCCGTGCATGCTGCGCATCATACCCATGCCCTCGTGCATCGCCTGCATGTGTTCCTGAAGCAGACGCTGGCGTTCGGCGGAATCGGTGTTCTGGCGCATCCGCGTCATCAGATCGCGCATCTTCTGCATCTGGCGGTCCATTTGCTTCATCTGAGGCACGATGTCGGCATCATCTGTCGTGGCGGCTTCGCTGTCGGGGTGGTGCGCGGCGTGTTCGTCCTGGGCGGGGGCGGCAATCGGCATGACCAGGGCGACGGCGAGCGACAGGGTTTTCAGGATTGCATGCATGGCGACCTATCCTTTCTTGTCTGGATGGACTCGCGGCATGGATTGCCGTCTGTCCGATGTGGTTCAAATTAATGGATGCCTGGTCCGGCCTGCTTGACAAAGATCAACCACTGCCGGGTACTAAACGCACGGCCTATTGTCTTACCGCGACCGTGGCCTTCATGCCCGCCTGGTAATGTCCGGGTACATGGCAGGCGATCTGGAATCGCCCTGCCTTGCTGAACGTCCAGATCAGTTCGCGCGTCTTGCCGGGTTCGACCGAAATTACATTCGGATCGTCGTGCTTCATGTCCGGCATCTGCGCCATCATCTCCGCGTGCGCCTGCTGCTCCTTCAGGGTGCCGATGCCAAACTCATGGGCGAGACGCCCTTTGTTTTCCAGTACGAAGCGGATCGTTTCGCCTTTCCTTACCGTGATGGACGACGGTTCGTAGCGCATGGTGTCGAACATCGCGACGGCGATCGTGCGGTCGACTTCTGCTGCCTTGCCTGGACGGCCGGCAGCGGATGCGTGCGCCGCATTGTCGTGGTGGCTGTGGGCTTCTTGCCCGTGATCATGATGCTGGCCGTGGCCCGTATCAGCGGCATGCCCGGCGCCCGCGACACCGGCCGAGAGCACGACTGCTGCGATGAACAGAAAAGGTTTGAACATGGGATGTTTCTCCAATTGGCGCCGGCGGCAGCGAGCCGCCGCCGGCTGAACGTCTTCGGTCAGTCCTGGCGGACGATGCGGGTGATGTGGAACTCGTCGCCCATCTTGACGATGTCGAACTCCACCCGGTCACCTTCCTTCAGGCCTTTGAGCAGCGCGGCATCGTGCGCCTTGAACGTCATGGTCATGGCCGGCCACTTCAGGCTTGGCATCGGCTCGTGCCGCAGGTCGATTTCGCCGGCGGCGGCATTGACCCGATTGACCAGGCCCTTGCCGGTGTGAGCTTCGCCCGCAGCCGACGCGGCGTGATGCCCGCCATGCTCCGCTTGTTCGGCATGGGCAAACCACGGGCTTGCCAGTGCCAGCAGCCCGGCCAGAACCAGTGCAGATTTGAACGCTTTCATGTCTGTTCCTTTCAGTTGTGTGACTTGGATTGACGTCCGCCAATACGCGATTGCGTTGCCGGCGGCTAGCAACGCACTATCCGTGGTGATCGTGATGACCAGAGCGGTTCGATCCGGGGCCGGTCTCGCGCACCGGCGCCGGCGCGCTGCCCTCGAGCTTCCACGCGACCGTGCCGGGCGGGTGTTCGTACCAGCCCGGATCGCGGTAGTCGCCGGGTGGGAGATCGTCACGGATCTTCACCACGGTGAACATGCCGCCCATCTCCAGCGGGCCGAATGGGCCTTCGCCGGCCATCATCGGCAGCGTGTTTTCCGGCAGCGGCATGTGTCCCATTACCGAATGTGCCGCGTGCTCCGCCATGCCGGTCTCGCCCATCGCCATGTAGCCGGGCACCAGCCTGCGGATGCGCCGGGCGATGTCATCGTGCGGCACACCGAGCATGTTGGGAATATCGTGGCCCATCGCGTTCATCGCGTGGTGCGCCTTGTGGCAGTGGATCGCCCAGTCGCCGGGCAGGTCGGCGACGAACTCGCCGACGCGGATGTTGCCGACCGGCACCAGCATCGTGGTCTCGGTGTAGCGCGCAGATGGCGGGATCCAGCCGGCGTCGGTGCCGGAGACTTCGAACGCGGTGCCGTGGATATGGATCGGGTGCTCGTGCATCGACAGGTTGGCGATGCGCATGCGCACGCGTTCACCGGTGCGCGCCACCATCGGATCGATACCCGGGAACACGCGGCTGTTGAAGGTCCACATGTTGAAGTCAGTCATCACCGACGGATCCGGTGTGGCGGTACCAGGATGCACCGCGAAACTGTGCAGGATGAAGCAGTAATCGCGGTCTATCCTCGGCGTTTCCGGCACGCGCGGGTGCACGATGAACATGCCGTACAGGCCGAGCGCTAGCTGCACCATCTCGTCGGCATGCGGGTGATACATGAAGCTGCCGTTCTGATTCAGCGTGAACTCGTAGACGTAAGTTTCGCCCGGTCGGATGTGCGGCTGGGTTAGACCACCCACGCCGTCCATGCCGTTCGGCAGGAAGATGCCGTGCCAGTGGATGGTGGTGTGCTCGGGCAGGTTGTTGGTCAGCAGGATGCGCACGCGGTCGCCTTCGACTGCTTCGATCGTCGGGCCAGGCGTGGAGCCGTTGTAGCCCCAGCAGTTCACCACCATGCCGGGTGCGAACTCGCGCTTCACCTGCTCCGCCACCAGATGAAACACCTTCACGCCGTTGTCCATCTTCCATGGCAGTGTCCAGCCATTCAGCGTGACCACCGGTGTGTAGCCGCTGCCGGGCGGCGCCGGCAGTGGGGGGCGGGTCGCGGCCGCGCGCCGCTCGGCGGCGGTGGCAGGCCGGAACACGGCGCCGACCGCACTGCCGGCAAGCAGCGCAGCGCCGCCCTTCAATAATTCGCGTCGGGTCGTCATTTCAGTGATCTCCGTGTTCATGTTCGGTGGACTTGGCAGGAGGCGCGGAATGCTGTTCGCGTGCCAGTACGAGGTCGCCGCCGACGGCGCGTTCCAGTTCCGCCCACGCGATCCAGAAGTCGCGCCAGGCGGCGATGTAATCGCGCGCCGCGCCGATCTGCGACTGTTTTGCGGCGAGCAGTTCGTACACCCCGACCAGCATGCCGTTGTAGAACTTCAGCGTTTCGCCTACGACCTGCTCGGCAAGCGGCAGCACCGCGTTGCGGTAGTGGGTGATCGCGCCGTGGGATGCCTGAACGCGCGTAAACGCCTCTCGCACTTCGGCGCGAACGCCGATTGCGGCATGCGCGTAATGCGCCTCCGCCTGCTGCAACTCCGCGTTCAGTCGGGCGAGCCGGCCCTGTCCGCGATCGAACAGCGGCAGCCCGAGCTTGATCTCCGGTCCGCGCGAGTACGCGCCGTCGGCATCGCGCTTGACCGCAAAGCCGATGCCAAGCGCCGACAGCCAGCGCGTCTGCCGGGTGTATTCGAGCGCCATGTTCACCGTCTCGACGCCCGTAAGGTGCGCGGCCAGATCCAGCCGCCCTGCGACCGCCTTGCTTTCCAGTTCGGCGCTTGCCGGCAGCTCTGCAGGCATGTCCGGCAGCCGGTCGGGCAGTTTCCACGCGGTGTCGGCGCCCCACAGCCCGAGCAGACGGTTGAGGCGTTCGCGGTCGATGCCGAAGCGGGCTTCCGCGCGCGCACCATCGAGCGCAGCCTGCGCGTGAAAGGACTGATGCAGCGCCTGCTCGCGCAGGCTGAGCGTGCCCGCGCGGTACTGGCGCATGGCGAGTTCCGCAGCCGCATCGGTTGCGTCCAGCACCTGGCTGTAGAGCCCGATCGCCTGCTGGTCTGCGACCAGCGCGTAGTACGTCTGTTTCACCTCGGCAACCAGATCCAGCGCCTGCTGCGCGACCTCGAGGCGCACGCGTTGCACTTCCTGGGCAGCCAGATTCCTGCGCGCCGCCAAGCTGAACACGCCAAGGAAATCCTGAAACACACCGAACTCGCGCTCGGTGCCGTCGTCACCGTCGAGCAGCGAGAAGCCGAACGATGGATTATTCAGCAACCCGGCCTGCAGCAGGTGGGCCCGCGCGATGCCGGCCCGCGCCAGCGCCGCACGCAGTTCGCGGTTGTTGACGAGCGCGATCGCGATCGCTTCGTCGAGCGTAAGCTCATTGGCGAGCATGCGTTGCACTGCGTCGCGCATCTGGCGGTCGTCCGGGCTGCCTGCAGTCCAGTCGACCGGCTGTCCGATGCGTGTGGAAACCTCTCCGGCGGCTTCGTCCTGTACGCGCTCGGCCGACAGGGTGGCGCAGGCGCCGAGTATCGGCAGCAGGGCTGCGATTACCAGGGAAAAGACTCGCGTTCCGGGGGTCATTGGTCTGCCTCCCCGCGATCGTGATGGTGGTGATCGTGTCCCGGATCAGCCTGCTCGCCGGCGTCCTCCGGCACGGTTACGGTCGCTGTGCCGCTGCGGTAGCGCTCGAGCGCGGTAATCGCCGTCACGCCGCCAGCTTCGGCGCCGGGGTCGGCAGGGTGATGGGCCGGCGGCTGCCACGCGGTGGTAGCGCAACCGGAAACAAACAGCGCGCCCGACAGGGCGAGCGCGAACTTCGTGCTCTTGAACATAAGCTCCTCGCGTCTTGTGCAGGTAGTTCACCTGCGACAGTCGAATCCTTGCTCACCGCGTGCACAGGCACGCGGCACGGATTACGCGAGTAGCGGCGGCCGGTTCAGCCGGTGGGGAACGACGTCTGCGAATGCAGACGGGATGGAATAGGGCGCAGCGGCCGTCAGAGCGGAAGACGCCTGAAATCCTGCGGCAGGCAGCGTGGAAGCGCCGCTGAGCGCGCACTGGCCGCAGTCGTCGCAGGCGGCAAGGGATTGAGTTGCGTCATGCCCGACGCCGTGCGCCATCTGCGCGTGATGGGCGTCATGATCGTGGGCGGTCTGTTCGCCATGCGCTACCGGATGCTCGACGGCGTGCGCGCCTGCTCTCGATACAGTCATGCTGTGCTTGCAAAATGGCATGGTCACCGCGGCCATCCCCTGCAGGGGCAGCCACAGCGACATTGCCAGCACGATAAGTATTCTCCAGCGAGGCATGAAACGTAGTATAGCCCTGACCGTGCCGGCCTGCCCTGGAAGGCGACAACGGTACGCTCAGAGCGCGGCCTCGATTCGTTCGCACAGATTCTTCAGTACCTTGATCCGCGCGAAATGCTTGTCGTTCGCCGCGATCAGCGTCCACGGCGCGATGGCGGTCGAGGTGCGGGCGACCATGTCCTCGGCGGCGGCCTGGTAGTCGTCCCATTTCTCGCGGTTGCGCCAGTCGTCCCGGGTGATCTTGAATCGCTTGTACGGAGTTTTCTGCCTGGCGCGAAAGCGCGCCAGTTGTTCCTGTTTGCTGATGGCGAGCCAGAACTTCACTACGATCAACCCGCCATCCGTGAGCTCCTGCTCGAAATCGTTGATCTCGCCATACGCGCGCGACCAGTCGGACGCACTGGCATGGCCTTCGACGCGCTCGACCAGCACGCGGCCATACCAGGAACGATCGAAGATGGTGAACCGGCCAAGGCGCGGGATGAGGCGCCAGAAACGCCAGAGATAAGGGCGTGCAAGCTCCTCCGTGTCAGGGACCGAGATCGGCACCACCTGATAGAAGCGCGCGTCCAGCGCCGCCGTGATGCGCCGGATGGCGCCGCCCTTGCCGGCGGCGTCCGGGCCTTCGAACACCGCAACCACCCCGCGCTTGCGGAAGCGCGAACTGCGCGACAGCAGATTGAGCATTCCCTGTTGCTTCGCAAGCTCGGGCCGGTATCTGCCGCGCGCAAGGGACCGCTGGAGACTCAGCGCAGCGAACGGACTTTCGCCGTCGGTACTTCGAACGCGTGGCGTGGTTACTCGCGGGGCGCGCGGAGCGGCGCTGTCCGACAGCCGCTTCTGCATGGCCTGCAGCAACAGCCGGCTCGCCATCAAGTGGCGGTAATTCGCATCGGCGCCCTCGATCACGAACCAGGGCGCGAAGGGCGTGCTGGTTGCCTGCAGCACGCGTTCCGAGGACGCGCGCAAAGACTTGTAATGTTTATGGTGCCGCCAGTCGGTGTCGGTGACACGCCAGCGGGTGAGCGGGTCGCGCTCAAGTGTCTTGAACCGGTTTTCCTGCGCTTTCTTCGACAGATGAAACCAGAACTTGACGATGAGCGCGCCTTCGTTTGCCAGCATCTGCTCAAAGCTGAAAGTCTTCTCAATCGAACGCTGAAAGCGCTTGTTGCCGGTGCCGGCCAGCGCGTGATCGAGCATCGGCCCGGTGTACCAGGAATCGAAATAGATGGCCATTCTGCCTTTGCGCGGCAGCGTCCTCCAGAAGCGCCACATCGGCGGATGATCGAGTTCCTCGTGCGATGCGCGTCCGAAGGCATGCGCATGGATATGCCGGGGGTCCATCCACGTGGTCAGCAGATTCAGGGTCTCTCCCTTGCCGCCGCCATCGACGCCGCCGATGATGACGATCACCGGAAACCGCGACTGATCCAGCACCGCGTACTGGGCTTCGAGCAGCGCGGTGCGCAGCCCGGGCTCGGCGCGGCCGAATGCCGCGTTCGAGATTCGATGCCCCTGCTCAGCTGCGTCGAACATCAGAGCAGCTCAGGCGAGATCGCGGCTTTGAGCACCACCTGTGCGCCGCCGTTGCGGCTGCGGCGCTTCAGCCACCAGACTGCGCCTTTCTTCATGCTCCACTCCTGAACTTCCCCGCAAAGCAGGAATGCGGCGGTTTCGCCGAGCGACGGCTGGTGACCGACCAGCACCACCGCACCGCCTGCCTGCGGCCATCCGACCGCGTCGAGAATCGATTCCCAGGATCTCCCGGGCGCGACGTCGTGCGAGACCGCGAAGTCGTCGGTCAGCGCGGCTGCGGTTTGCCTTGCGCGCTGCGCCGGACTCGAGACGATGCGTGCATCCGTCGGTAGCCGCGGGCGCAGCCAGTCCGCCATCTGCTTCGCCTGCTTCACGCCTTTCGGTGTGAGCCGCCGGGCGAGATCGGCTGCGCCGTCTTCCGCTTCAGCATGACGCCAGAGTATCAGGTCCATGTTCATGGCAGGCAGACGTTACCAGAACGAATCGGCTTTCTCGAAGCGCTCCCAGGTATTTTCCAGTTCGCCCAGCCGCGCATCGGCCGCTGCGGCCGCATAGCCGCGCAGGAAGCCGACCGCCAGTTGACCGGTGGAATCGCTCGCCCGGGTCGCCAGCGCGTCAAGCAGGCGATGGGCGGTTGCGGTGTCGTTCAGTTCGCCGAGGATTTCCTGCAGGTCCTCGAGCCGGGAAAGATAGCGCTTTGCCGATTTTCTGCCGAACAGCGCCGCGAAAAACTCGAAGGCGTAACGCAGTTTCTTGATCTGGATCCGCAAGGCGTGCAATGAAGCCGGGTCGTTGCGCTGGAGTTCGCTGCCGCGTTTGAGGACCTTCTGGCTGCGTCGCAGCAGCAGCTTCGCGGCGTACTCGGGTAACGGCATCGCCGCCGCCTCGGCGTGCGCGGCATCCCGCTCGCGTGTCCATGCGCCTTCGACCAGCAGACGCGAGAACTCGAGAGAACGCTGTGTGAAACCGGGGTCGGCGAGCAGTGCTTTCGCGCGCTTGCGCGCAAGCCCGCGCTTCGCGGCCGCGCGCTGCCGGATGTTCCCGGCAGGCGCATGGGTGCCGGCGTCGACGCTGGACGGCGCCTTCGCCAGCAAGCCGGTGCAGAACACGTCCCAGTCTCTTGCCGCGCCCAACGTAGCGCCGGTCTGCTTCAGCCACGCCAGCGAGTCGGCGAATAGCGACTTCGGTATGGCGGGATGGAACAATCCGAACGTGCAGCGCATGCGCCGGATTGCCACGCGCGCCTGATGAATGTACTCCGGATCGTTCGAATCCAGCACGCCGCGCTCGTTTGCCTGCAGATGCCGCAGGCAGCCCGATAAGATTGCCTGGAACGCCGCGTCGACGCTCATCTCCTTCCGCAGGGCGATTGCGGCGGCCTTGACCGGACGCGGGCCGGTCGCTTCCGCCAGCCGGTAACCGCGTTCCGCCTTGGATACATTGTCGAGCCGCAGCGACAGTTCGCCTGCCAGGGCGGTGGCCAGGTCGAACAGGCGGGCCGCATTGCCGGTCCTGAGTTCCAGTTCGATCTCGCACAGTTCCTCGTGCCGTTCGCCGCATATCACCTCACCGCGATCGAGGCTGACTTCGATGCGATCTCCGGAGGCGGGTTCGGTAATCGAGGTGACACGCGAGAAGTTCGTGGTAAACACCACGCCCAGCGCCTGCCGGAACGCGGCGTTGTCCACCAGGTCGGCCAACCCGGCTTCGATCAGCGCCGGGAAGCTGACCAGCTGCGCGGGCACCTCGGTGTCGAACTCATTGCGCACATGCAGGCCGGACATCACCTGCCCACCGCCTTTGATCGTTTGTATCCAGCGGCCGCCTTCGCGGCGCAGGCGCAGCGCCATGCCACGCCTCGCGAGATCGCGCATGGGTGTGTCGTAATATGCGGAGAACAGGCGCCGGCTGACCGGTTTCGATCGCGGCCACGACGACAGTGCCTGCGTTCGCCACAGACGCGCGGCGTCTTGCGCAGGCACGGATAACTTGAGTTCGATTTCCTGTGTCACATTCTGTGCGACAGGTCTGCGCCGGCGTGGTTCGGGTCCGGGAGTCCGTCTGCGCAGGTTCAGCCGGAGGTGCCCGGGATTGCGGCGAGCAGTTCGAGCAGTGCGGTCTGTGCGACCAGGGGCTTGCCGCGGCCGGGTCTCTTGCGCTCGTAATGCCCGTCGGAGTGCATTTCCCACGCCTGGCTGTCGTCCGCCAGGCACATCGTCAGCGACTCGTCGATGACGCGTTTTTTGAGCCTGGGGTCGAGAATCGGAAAGCACACTTCGATCCGGCGGAAGAAGTTGCGGTCCATCCAGTCTGCGCTGGCAAGGTATGCTGCGTCCGTGTGTCTGAAGTAGAACACCCGGTGATGCTCCAGAAAGCGGCCGATGATCGAGCGCACGCGGATGTTCTCGGAAAGTCCCGGGATTCCCGGGCGCAACGCACACACGCCGCGCACGATCAGGTCGATCTGCACGCCGGCCCGGGATGCTTCATACAGCGCGGCGATGATTTCCGGCTCCAGCAGCGCGTTCATCTTTGCGACGATGCCTGCTTCGCGGCCAGCGCGCGCCGCCTCCGCCTCTTTCCTGATCGACTCGAGGATGCGGGAATGTAGCGTGAACGGCGACTGCCACAGGTGCTTGAGCTTGCTTGCCTTGCCCAGGCCGGTGAGCTGCATGAACACATCGTTGACGTCGCCGCAGATCTCCTCGTTGCAGGTGAACAGTCCGAAATCCGTATACAGCGCGGCGGTTCGCCCGTGATAGTTCCCGGTGCCGAGGTGCACGTAGCGCCGTGGGCCGTTTTCCTCGCGCCTGACTACCATTGCCATCTTGGCGTGCGTCTTGTGGCCGACCACGCCGTACACGACGTGTGCGCCGACCTCTTCCAGCTGTTGCGCCCAGTTCAGGTTGGCCTCCTCGTCGAAGCGGGCGAGCAACTCGACTACGACGGTGACCTCTTTCCCGGATCGCGTGGCGTCGATCAGCAGCTGCATCAGCTCGGAGTTTGCGTCGGTGCGGTATACGGTCTGCTTGATGGCAACGACCTGTGGATCGGTCGCCGCCTGCTGGATGAAGCTGATCACCGGCTTGAACGACTGATACGGGTGATGCAGCAGGATGTCGCCCGCGCGCATCGCCTCGAACACGCTCGCGTGACGGCTGAAAGCGACCGGCACCCCTGGCACGAACGGTTTGAACTTGAGGTCGGGGCGTTCGACGAGATCCGGGATCTGCATCAGCCGCACCAGATTCACCGGGCCGTTGACCCGGTACAGGTCGTCATGGGTGAGATTGAACTGCTGCAGCAGGAAGTCCGATATCACCGGCGGGCACAGGTCGGCGACTTCCAGTCGTACCGCGTCGCCGAAATGCCTTTGCGGCAATTCGCCCTGCAGGGCGATGCGCAGGTTCTTGACTTCCTCCTCGTCGACGAACAGGTCGGAGTTGCGCGTCACGCGGAACTGGTAGCAGCCCTGCACCTCCATGCCTGCGAACAGTTCGCCGACATGCGCGTGGATGATGGAAGAAAGAAACACGAAGGCATAGCTCGACCCGGCCACTTCCGCCGGCAGCTGGATCACGCGCGGCAGCACGCGCGGTGCCTGCACCAGCGCGAAACCCGAGTTGCGGCCGAACGCATCCTTGCCGGAGAGCTGCACCGCGACGTTCAGGCTCTTGTTCAGGATGCGCGGGAACGGGTGCGCGGGATCCAGCCCGATCGGTGTCATCACCGGCATGATCTCGCGCCGGAAGAATGTCTTTATCCAGGCCTTCTGCTGATCGGTCCACTCGTTGCGCGGCACGAAGCGGATGCCCGCCGCGGCGAGCGACGGCAGGACCTGCTCGTTCCACAGGCGGTATTGGGAATCGACCAGCTCGTGCGCGCGGCCGGCGACCTCGCGGAACACCTGCGAGGGCAGCGCTCCGTCGGGACCGGCCGCTTCGGCGCCGAGCTCGATCTGGGCCTTCAGCCCGGCGACGCGGATCTCGAAGAATTCGTCGAGATTGCTGGAGACGATGCACAGAAATCGCAGCCGCTCGAGCAGCGGCACATCGCTGTCCTCGGCCTGCGCGAGCACGCGGCGATTGAATTCGAGTTGCGCCAGCTCGCGATTCAGGTAGAGGCGGGGATCCGCGAGACGTGCGCGCGCGGAGCGCGAGCGCGCCATGGCGGATTTGCGGCGTGCCGTGCGGTCGGCGACGGATGATCCGGGCCGCTCCGGCGATTCCGCCTTGTTTTCCAGCATCCTGTTAATGACAGTCTCCCGGCGCAACGGCAGCAATGCGATTGGCGGCCGGCAGCCCGCCACCGGGCGGGTCCTGCGGGTGCCTCGATCAGCGAGTCTCGGGAGGTACGTATCCGGCGGCAACGTCGGCGCCCGCGCCGAAGAAGTAGCGTTCCGTCTGCTCCATCAGGTACTTGCGGGCTTTCGGGTCCGCCAAGCTCAGGCGGTTCTCGTTCACCAGCATTTTTTGCTGTTCGAGCCAGCCTTTCCACGCTTCCTTCGAGACATTCTCGAAGATACGCTTCCCGAGTTCCCCGGGAAGCGGTGGAAAATCCAGTCCCTCGGCTTCGCGACCGAGTTTTATGCACTGCACCGTTCTCGTCATCTGTTTGTCTTCCGGCAGCTTAGCCGCGCGGCGTGTTCGGTGTGTTACGTTTGTGTGACACGGGTTCATTATAGACCCGCGCCTGCGTGCATTCCCCGCGCTTCAGATTTTCTTCGACAGCACCTTCGAGCGGCGCTGGAGGTTGTAGAGGCCCTGTCTGCGGGCAGGCAGGGCCGATAACGGCGCTTCGCTGAATCCGTGCTCGATGAACCAGTGATGCGCGCGCGTGGTGAGCACGAAAATCTTTCTCAGCCGTGCTTTCTTGGCGCGCGCCTCGAGCGCCTGCAGCAGGCGCTCGCCGCCACCGCCGTTGCGATACTCCGGGTGAACTGCCAGGCAGGCGAGTTCGCCGGTTTTCTCCTCGGGAAACGGATACAGCGCGGCGCAGCCAACGATCATCCGGTCGTGTTCCAGCACCATGAAGCGGTCGATTTCGATCTCCAGCAGTTCCCGCGAGCGCTTAACCAGGGCGCCTTCTGCCTCGAGCGGCTCGATGAGCTGGAGCACGCCGCCGACATCTTCAATGTCTGCCTGCCGCAGCTGTTCCAGCGGGTCGTGGGTGACCATGCTGCCCACGCCTTCGTGCGTGAACAGCTCGAGCAATATTGCGCCGTCCAGGTGCCGGCTGACGAGGTGCGCGCGCGCGATGCCGCCGCGGCAAGCCTTGATCGCGAAGGGCAGACAGTCCTTGGCGTCGCCGGTCAGGCGCTTGTTGCTCTTGAGCAGCACTTCCGCGTCCGTCACGGTCAGCTCGCGCAGCAGCTTGCCGCTGTTTCCGGGCAGACCGGTCTCATCCGTCAGAAAAATCAGCTTGTCGGCGCCGAGCGCGACCGCGGTCTGGCAGGCGACATCCTCCACCGTGAGATTGAATATTTCGCCGGTCGGTGAATAACCGAGCGGGGAAATCAGCACGAGCTCGTCGTGTTCCAGCCGGTGGCGTATCGCGTCCGCGTCGATCTTGCGCACTTCGCCCGTATACAGCATGTCGACGCCGTTCACCACCCCGCGCGGGCGCGCGACCACGAAGTTGCCGGAGGCGACGCGGATATCGCTGCCGGCCATCGGCGAATTCGGCAACCCGGTGGAAAGCAGCGCTTCGATTTCCACCCGCAGCCTGCCGCTCGC
>DATKEK010000360.1:0-6889 GCA_035512195.1 Burkholderiales bacterium | reverse complement strand
CCTCCGAAGTCGCCGCGCTGGTGATCATCCTGTTCGAGATCCTGATGGGCTTGTTCCTGATGGAGACGCTGCGCTTCACCAACCTGCTGCCGCTCGGGAATATCTCCGAAAAGATGCGCCGCAGGCTGATGTGGGTCTCATTCACCATCCTGCTGGTACTGGCCGGGGTCGAGGTCGCGCTGGCGGTGATGCGTGACCTGATCATCGCAGGCGATGTGGCGCTCAAGCAGGCACTCGGTGCCGGCGGCGCGGCAGTCGCGGATAACGGCTGGGTTGCGCGCATTCCCACGTTTGGTCAGATGATCCTGGGCTTCACGCTGCCGTTCGCGTTGGCGTTCGTCGCGATCCCACTCGAGCAACTCATCAACTCCGGTCGCGTCGTATTCGGCGCGGCACTGGTGCTGGTGATGCGATCGATCGCGTTCGTGCTGCGCCTGGCCGCCAGTCTCGCCCGCGAGGCCGGAAAGCTGCTTGGCGCGTTGTACGACATTTTCATTTTTGTACCGCTTGCGATCGAACGCTGGGTATTGCAGGCGCGGGGAGCGAGGCCGGGGCAAGGCAAAACGCGTACTTCACCCACGCCCTATGCCAAGCGCACGGGCACGGGCACGGAGGAAGTGGCATGAGCATGAGAACTTTACTCACGTTGCTCGCGTTTGCGGTTGTCATGGGCGGCTGCGGACCGGAAGTCAACCGCAATCACGCGGTGTATCTGCTGGTGGACTCCTCCGGCAGCTACGCCCAGGAAGTTGCCAAGGTGCAGGCGGTGGTGAACTTTGTGCTTGGGAGCCTCAACCCCGGCGATTCGATGGCGGTGGCGCGGGTGAAGAGCCGCAGCTTCACGGAGAAGGACATCGTGGCCAAAGTCAGCCTGGTCAAGGACCCGCTCCAGGCGACTGGCCAGAAGAAGACCTTCAGCGAGCAGATCGCGGAGTTCACCCGCGCCACGCAGGAGGCGCGCGGTAGTCGCTACACGGACCTGACCGGGGGCATGATGCAGGCGGCAGAGTTTCTGAACGAGACCGGCGCCGGACGCAAGACCATCATCGTTTTCTCGGACATGGAAGAAGACCTCGATCCGAAGGCGATGCGGGACTTCCCGATCCGGCTCGATGGCATGCGCATCGTCGCCATCAACGTGATCAAGCTCGATTCCGACAATGTCGACCCGCGCCGCTACGTTGAGCGCATCGAATGGTGGGAGAAACGCACGCTCGAGGCGGGCGCCGCGGAATGGCGCGTGGTCAACGACATGCAGCACCTCGACCGCATCTTCGCCCGCCGGGGATAGGGAAAACCGCCTTACGGCAAAGGTGAGAAGGGCGTAAACGAAGGGCAGTCGAAAGAAGCCATGATGCTCGCCCGGACACCCGTTTCAACCTGCGGATGCAGTCCCGGAGACGGGCAAGCGTTGCCAGGCGGCCTCGGTTTTCGTGGCTACCTCTGCGTACTTTGCGGCGAATGTCTTTCAGCCCGGAATCACGCAGGAGATCGCCTCAGGCGGGATGCCGAAGGCAACGATCCAGTAGTTCTCTCCGGCATGCGCGAACTCACCGGTGAGTGCCATCCCCAGCCCGTCCACGTGCGCACCCAGTGAGCGCATGTTGGTCTTGGCGATGAACGCCACCGCCGTGTCGTAGCGTCCGCGCAGTTCCTGCTTCAGTTGCTCGATCAGTCCGCGGAATACGCCCCGGCCGCGGAACGCGGGGTCCACGCACACCGGTCCATACACGCAGGTACGGGGCGAGTCCAGCGGCCGGCCGAGATGGGTCAGCGGCGGCAGCGCGTCCAGCATCGTGACAAGCAGCGGAAACGTCCGGTTGAACTCCCGGGTGGAGGTGCATGCGTAGCCGGCGATGCGGCGATCTTCCTCTGCGACCGTGACTGCGGCTCCGGCGTTCATCGCCGCAAACTGTTCGCGCGAAAAGCGCACCGACAGGAAACCGTCCGCACGTTGCGCGTCGGACAGGTTCTCGTTGAGATTGTCTTCCTGCAACAAGAGGATTGCATCTAGATCGGCGTCGGTGGCGCGGCGGAACCTCATACGCGCGGCAGCACGTGATCGCCGACGAAAGGATTCGACCGGCGCTCCTCGCCGCAAGTGGACACGGGGCCGTGCCCCGGCACGAAAGTGACGTCGTCGCCCAGCGGCCAGAGCTGTGTGGTGATCGACTCGACAAGAGTATCGAAATCCCCGCGCGGAAAATCCGTGCGACCGATCGAGCCCCTGAACAGCACGTCGCCGACCAGCGCCAGGCGTTGCCCGGGATGATAGAAGATCACGTGGCCCGGCGTGTGTCCGGGACAGAAGCGCACATCCATGGTCACGTTGCCGAACTCAACCGTATCACCGCCGTCAAGATAACGGTCCGGAACAAACGACTCCAGACGCGGAAAACCGAACATCTCGCCCTGCAGCGGAAGCTGGTCGATCCAGAACTGGTCTTCGCGGTGCGGGCCTTCTACCGGCAGGCTCAGACGGCGTTTCAGTTCCGCGGTGGCGCCGCAGTGATCGATGTGGCCGTGGGTGAGGAGAATCTTCGCCAGCGTCGCGCCGTACTTCTCGACTGCGACAAGGATACGGTCGAGGTCCCCGCCGGGATCGACCACCGCTGCCTTGCCGGTCTCTTCGCACACCAGCAGCGTGCAGTTCTGCTGGAAGGGCGTGACCGGGGTGACCGCAACTTTCATTGTTGCAGGCCTTTCTTCAGCCGCGCTACGCCCTCGGCCAGTCTTGCTTCGCTCGAGGCGAAACACCAGCGCACGAAGCCCTCGCCTTCCTCGCCAAATGCGATGCCCGGAGCGAGTCCGAGCCCGACATCCGCGATCAGCCGCTTGCAAAATGCGAGACTGTCGCGCATGCCGTCGATGCGGAAGAACGCGTACATCGCGCCGGAAGGCGCAGCGGCTTCGACGCCGGGAATTTCCCTCAGCCGCGCGAGCAGAAAGTCGCGCGCATCGCGCAGCCGCGCGTTGAAGCGCCGCGTTACTGACTCGCCCCGTTCGATTGCTGCGATGCCGGCGCGTTGCACGAAGGCCGGCGCGCACGACGTGTTGTACTCGATCAGCGTCGCCAGATGCGGAACCAATTCCTTCGGCCCGAGAATCCAGCCCAGCCGCCAGCCGGTCATCAGCCAGGCCTTGGAAAACGTGTTGGTGCTGACCAGCCGGTCTTCAGCGTGCGCGATGTCAAGAAACGACGGCGCCACGCCGGTGTCATTGCCGAAATAAAGCCGCTCGTACGCGTCGTCCGCGATGATCCAGATACCGTGCTTGCGACATTGCTCGAGGATCGCACGTTGTTCGTTCGCGCCGATGCTCCATCCGGTCGGGTTGTTCGGCGAGTTGATGCACACCGCACGCGTGCCCGGCGTGAGCGTGTCCAGCAGGCGCTGCAGGTCGAGTTTCCACCCGTCTGGGGTGAAGGTAAGCGGAAAGCTCACTGCTTGCGCACCGAGGATCTTCGGGATTTCCACCAGGTTCGGCCACACTGGGGTGACGATCACCGACCGGTCGCCCGGTCCGACCAGCGCCTGGTTGGCCAGCATCAGTGCCGACATTCCCGAGTTGGTGACTGCGATGTTGTCCACCTCCGTCGGGCAATGAAGCCTGCTGGCATAGCGCGCGATCGTATCGCGCAGTTCCGGCAGGCCGAGGTTCTGCGTGTAGAAGGTTTCTCCGCGGTTCAGCGCTTCGATTCCGGCCGCGCGTATGAACTCCGGTGTGACCTCGTCCGGCTCGCCAAACCAGAAGGCGATGACGTCGGCACGGTCCATCCCGGCGTTGGCAACTTCGCGGATCTTCGAGGCGCGCAGCGCCTGCACCGTTGGACGGGCGGTCGGGGATGGAAAAGACATTTTCTGAGCCGATGAAAAAGGGGCGCATTTTCGCACGGGAAAGAGCCGGGATGCACCCCTGTCGGCTGAGGATGCGGTCGAAAGCTCCCTCACGGCGACCGGACTGTGCTACCTTTTCCCGCACATAAGTCGGGCGGGCACGGGTGGACTGCGTTTCCATGGACCCGCGCAACTGACAACAACGGAGGGAAGACATGCGGACTGTACTGATTGCATATTTTGCCCTGGGTGCTGCTGGCCTTGTGTTACACGCGCATGCCGCTGACATCGAGGCCGGCCGGGCGTTCGCAATGCCATGCGCTGCCTGTCACGGAGAAAACGGCATCAGCGTGAGCCCGGCGATTCCGAACCTCGCCGGCCAGAAGTCGGCCTATCTGGTGGCGCAGCTCAAGGCATTCCGCGGCGGTGCGCGCAAGAACGACATGATGAATGCGATCGCAGCGCAGCTGAGCGACCAGCAGATCGACAACCTCGCTGCGTTCTGGAACAGCCTGCCCGGGGCAGTGACCACGGCGGCGTCGGCGATCCCCGCGCATATCGAGCGCACACGGCTCAAGTTCCCGGAAAACTACCAGCGCGACTTCATTCACTACGACACCATCAGCTTTCCCGAGCGCGGCCAGGTGCGGAAGTACTACGTCAACAAGTCGGCATTCGAGGCGGCACGCAAGGGCCAGCCGATGCCGCAGGGCTCGTACTTCTTTGTCGAAGTGTTCAGCGCGAAAATGAGCGCAGACAACAAGCCGGTCCTCGGCGCGGACGGTCACTTCGTAGAAGACAAGCTGCTGCTCTATACCGCAATGGAAACCCAGCCCGGTTGGGGCGATGAATTCCCCGACCTGCTGCGCAACGCCGACTGGAATTACGCGGTTTTCCTCACCGACAAGAGCGTGCGCGCCGGCGTGAACCAGGCCGAATGTCTTGCCTGCCACAAGCCACTGACGCAGGACAGCTACCTGTTCACCATCAAGGCGGTGACCGCCGCGGCGAAGTCCGCTCGTTAGACGGCAAAAGCCGGTTGTCTTCCGGCAACCGGTCGAAGCGGGGAAGATATGGCGGCTCCCTGGAGCCGCCCCCGCATGGAGTTCAGGGCGTGATGCAGACTGAGTGATCTTTCTCGAGACCGATCCGGCGACTGACGATCTGGTCTAGGGGAGTGGCGCTTCTCTGGATTGCGGCCAGCAGAAGTTCGTCGCGGGTTGCGGGTAGGACGGCGGTGCGGTTTTCGGTGCCGCGAGTCAGCGCGGCCTGGAATGCGGAAGCAAGCGTCTGCGTTTTCATTTTTTACTCTCTCCCTGGTCCGGTCCCGCCTCTGCGTTTCGACCCGATGTCATGTCCGCTGGCGTGAGCGCATCCTGCGCACGCGCAGATCCGCAGTAAATCGAATCGAAAGGGGTTGATACCGACGCGCCCCGCGGTATCCAATAGCGCGACTTTCCAACGTCATAGCCGGAGGGGCGATGTCGCAGACCGCAGCGCTGGTGGGGGAACTGAAGCGTGTCCTGAAGGCCCGCAGGGTCAACTACGCACAGGTGGCGAAGGGTCTACAGCTCAGCGAGGCGACCGTCAAGCGCATGTTTTCAAAGAATGATTTTTCCCTGGAGCGTTTCGAGCAGGTCTGCCAGCTGGCTGACGTCAGCGTCTCCGAACTGGCGCGGGAGGTGGACAGCGAACGCCACTATGTGAGCCGGCTGACCCCGGACCAGGAAAAGGAGATCGTCGGCAACCCGCGGCTGTTTCTGGTCGCGGTGTGCGCGCTGAACCATCTGACGCTGGAGCAAATCGTCTCGACCTACGACCTGAACCGCACCGAGTGCATCCAGTTGCTGCTGCGTCTGGACCGTATCCGCTTTCTGGAGCTGCTTCCCGGAAACCGCATCAAGCTGAAGGTGGCGCGGACCTTTTCCTGGCTGCCGAACGGCCCGATCCGGCGCTTCTTTCTCGAGCGTGCGGAGCGCGAGTATTTCCGCGCCGGCTTCGACCGCGAAGGCGAGTACATCGCGGTGGTCAATGGCATGCTGTCCGGCGCTTCGGCCGCGCAGATGATCGCGCGGCTGAAGCGGCTCGCGCGCGAGTTCTCGGAACTGCACGAGGACGACAAGCGCCTGCCACTTGGCGACCGCCGTCCGGCCAGCATGGTGCTCGCAGTGCGGCCATGGGAGCTGGATGCGTTCCACCAGCTGCGCCGCAAGCGCAAACCCACTGCAAGCTGATTTGACGCGGGCAATGCTGCTTGGCTAGCATCGACCCCTTACCCGAGGGAGATGACATGAGCACCGAGAAACTGCAGAACTACATCGCCGGCGAATGGGTTGCCGGCGCGACCACTTCGAAGGACATTAATCCGTCCGACGTGAAGGACGTCGTCGCCGAGTACGCGCAGGCCGACCAGAAGCAGACCGAGACTGCGATCGAGGCGGCTCGCGCGGCCTTCCCGGCGTGGGCTGCATTCAACGTACAGGCGCGCGCTGACCTGCTGGACAAGATCGGTTCGGAGATCCTCGCGCGCAAGGAAGAACACGGCAAGCTGCTGTCGCGCGAAGAAGGCAAGACCCTGCCCGAAGGCATTGGCGAAGTCGTGCGCGCCGGCAACATTTTCAAGTTCTTCGCCGGCGAGGTTCTGCGACGTACCGGAGAGCTGGTGCCGTCGGTTCGGCCCGGTATCGACGTGGAAATCGTGCGTGAACCGATGGGCGTGGTCGGCATCATTTCGCCGTGGAATTTTCCGGCGGCGATTCCGGCGTGGAAGGTTGCGCCCGCGCTCGCTTACGGCAATACCGTGGTGTTCAAGCCCGCGGACCTGGTGCCGGGCATGGCGCACGCAATCGCGAAGATCATCGTGGAGGCGGGTGTGCCGAAAGGTGTGTTCAATTTCGTCATGGGGCGCGGCAGCGTGGTCGGCGAAACGATCGTAAACGATCCGCGCGTGGACGCGATCACCTTCACCGGCTCGGTGGAGACCGGCCGCAAGCTCGCGCAGAAGGCGGTGGCGCGGATGGCCAAGTTCCAGCTCGAGATGGGCGGTAAGAACC
>DATKEK010000359.1:0-3214 GCA_035512195.1 Burkholderiales bacterium | reverse complement strand
GGATGGCGCGTACTTCAAGATGTACGTCAATGAGCGCCGCATCTACAACATCCCCGAGCTGGCGTTCCGTCGCGATTCCGTCATTCGTGTACTGACCACGGGCGACGAAGCTGCTCCGGTCTACTTCACGAGCATCCGGGTAGCGGAGAGCGATACGGATGTGCTGTACGATGCGCTGGCGGCAAGGGGACGCTGGGCTACGCAGGGCATCCTGTTCGAGACCGGCAAAGCGGATCTCAAGCCGGAATCGACGCCGGTGCTGAAGGAGATCGCTTCGACACTGAACGAGCATGCCGACCTCAGGATTCTGATCGAGGGACATACCGACAACGTGGGCTCGGCGGCAGCGAATATGACGTTGAGCGAAGCGCGGGCGGCGGCCGTGAAGGAGGCACTGGTCTCGAGTTTCAGCGCCGATGGCAACCGCATCACCACCATTGGTCTCGGCGACACCAGGCCGGGCGTACCCAATACGACCGCAGAGGGCCGCGCCCAGAACCGTCGCGTCGAGGTGGTGAAGCAGTGAGCCCCACCGCCGGGTGTGCCCGACGTATCGCGATCGGCGCTCTCGTGGCGAGCACAATGTTGATTGCAGCGCGGCATCCAGCAGCGGCGCAACGCGAGCGAGCCGCGGCCGTGCCTCGGCCCGGCTGGCTGCCGCGCGATGTCCGCATCGAGGGAGGTATCACGCCGGCGCAACGGGCCACTGCCATCGCGAATCTCGAGCAGATCGAGCGCATCCTGCTGCAAGTGCCGGAGCTGGCAAACCCGCGGGGATTCGAGATCCTGCCCAGCTTCTACGGCGGTGCGCGCAGGCTCGGGCCGGGGCAGAAGGAGCAGCCGAACAACGTCATCGAATACATGCTGCGCCTCCTCTTCTTCGTTCCGACCAGGGCCGCCGGTGAGGGCTGCACTTGCCTCACGGTCCGCATCAACCACGGGCAGGGCCTGGGCAGCGGCGAGATCCACGACGAGCAGGGACGAGCGATCTACATCGAGATGGCGCGCGGCGAGCCGCTGCCCCTCGCGACGCAGGTTTACGAGGGCCTGCTGCGCACGCGCGAGCGCCGCTTTGTCTACGTGTTGCACACGTCCGGTGGCGCGCCGCCGTGGAAGACGGTGACACGCGCCGAATACTACAACGCGGTGATCTTCGATCTCGAGGGCAAGGACGGCGCAAAGTTGGCAGAAGTCCGCACGGCGTTCGCCAAGACGCCGTATCAGGAGTGGACCGAAGGTGCCGCGAAACGCAAATCGGACCGGGAGGAAACACTCAGGACACTGGCAGCGATGCAGTCCGCCGCCGAAGTCGCCAGCCTGCGCAAGACGATGGAGGACACGGAACGCGAAGTGACGGAGCGGCTGAAGGCGTCCGAGGCCGAGCACAGAGAAAGGAACGAGAAGGCGCTGGCGCTGACGGACTCGAGCACGGGGAAGGTGCGCGCGGAACTGGACTCCATGACCGCCGCGCAGCGGAACATGCCTGCACTGATAGACGGCACGCTGACCGAGGGACCGAACGCCACGGGTTGGCGCATGGCCCCTCGAGATTCGCCGACTGCGTGGCGCGTGCTCACCCCGGACTACGAGTTCTGGCGCGCGCGCCGATCACCCGTGGAGGTGCGCGCCATTCTTGTGAACATCAGCGTAGGTGGAACCGGTCTGGTGCCCGCTGTCCACAATGCGCTGTTGAACAGCTTCGACAAGATGAACTGGAGTGCCCTCAACAATTTGCTCGATGTCCCGCGTTGAGCGCGCATCGGGCCACAGGGGAACGCACATGATCAAGCCAATATCGACCGGACTCACCGCTGCCGTCTTCATGCTCGCGCTCGGCCTGGCGAGCGATGTCACCGCCCAGGCCGCACCATCGAACCCGTGGACGATGGTGCTTGCACCAGCCACCACCTGTCATCCGGATGATGATTTCGGCGAAAGGCTGGTCGCGGCGAGCGCGGCAATCCAGGCGGCCATGCAGCGGCAGGAGACGGTGAACGCGGCGGCCAAGGAAACGTTCGACGCGATGGACATGTCGGAAAAAGCGCAGCGCATGCAGGCGTTCATGATGCAGAACCCGCAGGAAGCGATGAAGATCCTGCAGGCGGAACAGGCGGCCGGCACATCGGGACAGGCGGATATTGCGGCAGCCGGCGAAAGCGCCACGCGGCTCGAAGCGGAACTGGTGCAACTGCAGGCGAGCTTCAACAGTGCAGCGGACCAGGCGGTCAAGCCAGTGCAGGCGCGGCAGAATGAGCTGATCAAGGCAAAGACCGTAGAGGTCGGCGAGGTGGCCATATCGATGTTCACCAACGCGGCCGATCATGCGGAGTACGTGCGGCTGATCGCCGAGGAGAACGCAGCCTACGAAAGGGCATGCGCTCCGTATTTCGGGGCAAATGGCAAGTTCCACACGTGGCTGAACAGCTACCGCACAGAAGTAATCGACAGGATGATCAGCGCCGCCGAAGCGGGTGAAGGCGCGCTCGTCGGGCAGATGGCCGCAATGGGCCTGCCGGGTGGCGGCTACCGCCCCACGACCGCGTTTCAAGAGGTGGACAATTTCATCCTGAAGATGAGCAGCGTATACCAGTTACGGCGGAACAAGGCGAAGGGGTGGGTGGAGCGGAGAAAGTGAGCGGATCCGGCACGGTGTCGATTCCAGATCTACCCGAGGCGCACGCGGCGACGCTCCGCTTCGAGACCAGGGGTGGCAAGTTGCACCACGCGGGCGAAAGCCGGTGGCCAGCCACCGTGACGATTCCCAACGTCAAGGAAGATCACGCGGCAAGGCTGCGAATCGGCACTGCTGACGCCGAGCTGCGCCATTCAGGTGAGAACGGGCCATGGCCCGGACCAAGCCCACGTTACACCGTGACGTGTCCGGATTACTCGCTCCCGATGCGGCTGATGGGAGCATTCGGGTTTTTCGTGACGGACGGTGACAAGGACGAGTTCGCGCCTGATGGCCAATCCTTCAGTGGCGAACACGCCACCGGCGCCCTTCCGGGCACAAGGACGCAGCACATCTACTCGTTCCGCTGCCGCAGCGGCTGCTGACCGTGCGAACATGATCTACAGACAACTCGCACTGCTCGTTACACTGTCGCTTGCGATTGGTAATCCGCACGCGCCCCGACCGGCGAACGCGCAACAGCAACCACAGCAGCAGCAGCCGACGAGTTACGAGCTGATCAGTCGGGCGCTCGCGGCCGGC
>DATKEK010000358.1:0-3121 GCA_035512195.1 Burkholderiales bacterium | reverse complement strand
ATCTAGTGAAGCTGATTCGGCGTCCTGTCTGCGCACAAGGTGTCCGGGAAGGCCGGTACTGTCTCGGTGCGCAGTCAAATCACCGCAACGAACAGAGGCAACGTTATGCTCTGGCGCAGGTTCGTGATGAGACCTGTTATGAACAACAGGGGTCAGGAAAACCCTGATTTATAAGTGTGGTCCTGCTTAATCTGCAGTCCGCAGGCCAACGAAAGCACGCCCCGGACGGGGTTCAGCGTTCGATCACGCGCGGGTCACGCACGTTCCGGCCGCGCGCTCGCTACCGACGAACAGGACTTCGCGTTCCTTGAAGCACGCAAGGTCCCCCGCAAGTAGGCCATGCGAAACAGCTTCCGCACGCGGGTGCGCCGGGAGTGATAGAGATCGTCGTCGCTGCGTGTCGCAGTTGAAGAAGGCGTGGGCTCTGGTGGCGGCACCGCCCTCGGAGTCGCGAGCCGCCCGCGTCAGGCTGCGGCCGCGTTGCCTTTCGACCGGCCTGCGCCCATCGCGAGCTTGCGGCGCTCCAGCTTGGTGCGGTACATGTCCTCATCCGCAACTTTCAGCAAGGCATCGGTGCTTTTGCCATCCAAGGGGTAGACGCTGATTCCGATACTCGCCCTGATTCGCAACTTGCATTCGCCGTAAGCCAGCGGCCGCGCGATGGCAGCAGCCACCAGATCGGCAATCCGACCCGCTTCGGCAAGCGCACCCACCTCAGGAAGGGCGATGACGAACTCGTCGCCCCCCAAGCGCGCGACCACATCCGATCTGCGCACGCTCTCCAGAATGTGAGCGGCGACATGCCGCAACACCTTGTCGCCCGCTTCGTGCCCGTGCGTATCGTTGATCTCCTTGAACCCGTCCAGGTCCAGGTAAACGACCGACATTGGCTTGCGTGCTGTGGAATCGGTTTTGATCCAGGCGTCGACGTAATCGTACAGCGAGGCGCGATTCAACAGGGAAGTCAGCGAGTCGTACTGCGCCCGGAATGACAGCTGGTCGTACATGCCGCGCCTTTCCACCGCGAGGCCGGCAAAGCGCGACCAGGATTCGAGGTCGGTTTGTTCGCCATGCTCAACCGACACGTCCCCGGCAAGCAACGAGATAATCACGCCCGTCAGGCGGCTACCGCGCATGACAGGAACCGCGTGATAGCGCCTGTACTGCAACTGCGCCGAAGTCCGGATGAATTGCGTCCAGCGGGGGTCGTCGGATAATTCTTCGATGGGAGCCGAGGCGAGAGTCGGGCGGATGGACGCGATCCCGATCTGGTCGAGAGCCGCCGCGAGGTGGCGTGGAAACCCGGGATAACACGAGATTTGCGAACCGTCCGGTGCTTCGATTCTCATCGAGCACAACGATTCGGAAATATGGCCAGCAATTGCATCGGTCATGGCCGCGACAATTGCATCGAGCGGCTGATCGTTGGCGACGAGTTCCAGAATCTCGTTACGATCCTGCTCGAGCTTCTCGGACTTGTGCGCGGCGCGCGTGGCCGCTTCGGCCCGCACCAGCTCCTGCTCCGTTTGCGCCACTTCCTCGCGTTCTTTCGTGATATCGATCATCGCACCGCTCGCCCTCGTAGGCGGAGACTCTCCCGGCTCATAGCACCATCGGCTGCGCACCCAGTGGATGGCACCACTCGGCAGCACTAGCCTGAACTCGTCCTGGATCGTTCCGGGGCGTGCGTTTTCCGGACCGCCTGTCTCATGCAACCTCTGACGATCCTCTGGATGGACCATGGCGTTAAATTCTTCCACGGTGAGTTCGAATGGCTCCGGAGGCCGCTCCATCATCACGGCGAGTCCCGCCGAACAGCTCATGGTCGCTTTGAGGAAATTCCCTTCCCAGATGCCGAAGCGCGCCACCGTCTCGGCCAGATTCAGCCGTTCGAGTGTTTCCCGCAGATGCGCTTCTGCGCGGACGCGTTCTATGGCGTTGCCAGCAAGCTGGGCGGCGACTCGCGTCATTCGCAGCTCTTCGGCACGAGGCACGGTAATCTTGTTCCGATAGATGGCGAAGGTTCCGAGAACGGTGTTCCTGGAATCGCTTATCGGCTGACTCCAGACCGAGCGCAAACCGTAGCTCAAGATGAAATCGCCCGCGGAAGCGAACCGGTAATCATTTGCTATGTCGTCCACGACGATCGTTTCATTGCGAAACGCCGCCGAGCCACAGGCACCCACCTCGGGACCAATCTCCAGTCGATTGAGCGCATTCAGGTATGCCGACGGAAGTGACGGGCCAGACGCGACGGACAGGTAACGCCGATGTTCCGCGTCGAGCAGCATGATGGTGCAATGGGATTCTGGCGACAGCCGTTCAATCGCCCGGGTAAGCGTGTCGAGAACCTCGTTCAACGACGCGCCTTCGCCTACAAGTTCGAGCATCTGCCGTTCGACTTCGATGACCAACGCAGATTTGGCCAGGTCTTCACGTTCCCGGATGGTGCGAGCCAGGCGACGCGCCGTCTTGAGCCAGCCGATGCCAACCCCGCACAGGAGTCCCGCAGTGATGAATTCAAACCACATGGGTGCCACAGCAGCGAGTCATTCGATTAATCGTGGGCACCACGCTACCAATGTCAGTCTGGAAAAGATGGTGTATGAGGCCCAGTTCGCCGTCGAACTGGAGAAATCAGGGAAAGGACTACTGCACTGCAGAAGTCCTTTGATTGACCTTGAGCGCCGGCGCCTCCTGCCGATGTAGCCAATGGCAATGGCACTCTGCGCCACCAATCTCTTGATCTCAGCGCTGTTCGCTACCGTATTCGGTGGCAGACGGACCAGCTGGGAAGGTGGGGGATTCGGGGGCAGGGCGGCCGTGCGGCCGAGCTACCTGGGCGACGGGATGGCGGGTTTCAACCTGGCGACCGCAAGCCCGGTCCCGACATAAGGGCTATTCGACGAACTACGACTGCGCTGCATCTGCGCGATAGGGCGCGAGATCGCGCTCAGCGACCGATCGAAGCAGGCGGTGCGTAAGGAACAGAGAGGTCAGCTGAATCATTACGCTGACCGCAGCCAGGATGTAGACGCGGTCGATGCGTAGCACACCTGCGCCCCAGAACTGCATGAACGTGAAGTACGCGCCCATGACGAACGCCATGCGAAACAGCATC
>DATKEK010000357.1:0-4614 GCA_035512195.1 Burkholderiales bacterium | reverse complement strand
GACGTGCCGGGCATCGACGGTGCCGAGCACGCCGTCCTTCCCGGGGAAGCGATAGCTCCAGTGCCACTGCTGGCCCACGGCCTCGAACACCGCCGCGTCTGGCGGAACGTCGACCAGCTTCGCCCATACGAACAAGCCGGGAGCCAACATGGCGGCGATGCCCAGCGAGCTCAATCCCACGAGCCACGTCTCCAGCTTCTTGTTCTCGGGCTCGTACGCCGCCGTGCTGCCCTTGCGCTGCCGGTAGCGGACCAGGCAATACGCCATGAACAGGTTGACGGCGACGAAGACAAAGCCCGTGATCCAGAACGTGAGGCTGATGGTGTCGTCCATCGCAACCCAGTTGGAGGCGATCGGCGTGAAATACCACGGGCTCAGGAAGTGAAACAGGACGGAACCAATGATCAATAAAACCAAAACAACTGCTACAGTCATAACATTTCACCCTTAATTTTTTAAAGGCTACGATATTGAATATAAACGTATTTTGTGGCACAAAACCCTACATTTGCCGATTACTTTACTCGGATTCAATACTTAAGTGCAACGCCTAGGGGCCTGAAAAATCCCTTCATGGTCTGGGCGTGGGCTGCGGCCGTGGGCTCTGCCCGTTGGCTTCGAGCCAGCCGTGAATCTGTTCTCGGGGCTTCATTCGAGCCGTGGCGCCTGCGCCACCCCCCGGCGCGGCGGAGGATTGATCCGTGCTCGCGCCGAGACCGCTTGGCGGCACGTGCAGGTGGTCGGCGGACCTGCTTGGGGCGCTGGCCCGGGCTTCCGCGGTGGCGCCGAAGTTCGCGCGAAAGGGTGGATTGGTGCACGCCTGGCATCCTGGCGATACGGCCTTGGGGATGTCCGGCTTTACGTAAAATGGCATTTCGTATCGTTGCTCGTCATTGTTGAATTCGCTTATGTCTATTACGGTTTCCGAACAACGCAAACCTCATCGAAGTAAATACATGATCGCGCTGATCTTCCTGGTTTGTGTGCTCCCATCCTTCGGCTCGTATGCGCTGTATCTGTTCTGGCGCCCGGAGAAGTTCGTCAATTACGGAGACCTCATCAAGCCGGTGCCGCTTGTCGACGTCACCGTGCGCGAGCGCGACGGCGAGGAGTTTCACTTTACCGACCTTCGCGGCAAGTGGGTTTTCCTGATGGCGGATGTCAGCAGCTGCGACGACCACTGCCGGCAGAAGCTCTATTTCATGCGGCAGGTGCGCCTGACGCAGGGCAATGAACAGCATCGCATCGAAAGGCTGTGGCTGGTGACCGATGGCCGGCAGCCGGCGGCCGAACTGGCTGCGGAGTACGCGGGTACGCAACAGGTGCTGCTCGCCGACCGCGCGCTGCTCGCGCGGCTGCCTGCGACCGGGGACGCCTCGGATCACATCTTCGTCGTCGACCCCGTCGGCAATCTGATGATGCGATATGCGCGCGACCCCGATCCGAGCCGCATGAAGCGGGATATCGCCCGCCTTCTTCGTGTCTCGGCCGGCTGGGTCCAGCGGGAGAGGTGATGCAGGAGAGCGCGATCTGGCAATTCTCGCTGGATGCACTGCATCTGTCCGGCTGGCTGGCACCGCTGCTGCTGGTGCTGTATGCCGGAATCCGCTGGGTGCCAATCCGCACGCTGGTGTTGGCAACTACACTTGTCACGCTGGTACTGGTGTCGCTTGGCGCCTACGTGCGCCTGACGGATGCCGGACTCGGCTGTCCCGACTGGCCCGGTTGCTACGGCAAGCTCACGCCGATACATGCTGCCGAAGAGATTCGCAGTGCAGAACAGGCTGCACCAATGGGCCCGGTATCGGCGTCCAAAGCGTGGAACGAGATGCTGCATCGCTATCTCGCCACGCTGGTCGGGGCGATGATCCTCGCCATCGCCTTTCGCACGCTGCTGAACCGACGCCGCCATCGCCATGATCGCGACCGCCCGGACAGCGCGCCCGGGCTGCCGATCGCTCTGGTGCTGGCGGTGATTGTGCAGGGGCTGTTCGGAAAATGGACGGTCACGCTGCTGCTCAAGCCGGCAATCGTGACCTTGCATCTGCTGGGCGGAATGCTGATCCTGGTACTGCTGGCGTGGCTCTGCGCCCGCGACTATGCGATTGCCGGACCGCACGAGGATGCGCGCGCGCATCGCCTGCGACCGTGGGCGCTGCTCGGATTCGCGGTTCTGTGCGTGCAGATCGCACTCGGCGGCTGGGTCAGCACGAACTACGCGGGACTGGCTTGCGTGGATTTCCCGACCTGCCACGGGTCCTGGATTCCGCCGATGGATTTCTTTCACGGCTTCCAGATTGTGCGGGAGCTTGGCATGACGGTAGACGGGGAACCGCTGTCGAATTACGCGCTGAATGCAATCCAGTGGACCCATCGCGTCGGTGCGTTGATCACGGTCGGCGTGCTTGCTCCCGTCGCCCTGCTTGCATGGCGTGTACCGGAGCTGAAACGCTTTGCCGCCGTCCTGCTGGTGCTACTGGCCGCGCAGGTCGGCATCGGCATCGCGAACGTGCTGGCCATGTTGCCGCTGTGGCTGGCGGTGGCGCACAACACCGGCGCCACGCTGTTGCTGGTTTCGCTCGTGATGCTAAACTTTGCCCTCTTTTCGAGATCCGTTCGATAGATGTCCGCCTCAATTCCCTCACAGGTCGGTAGTTCGCGCCTGAGCCAGTTTCTGCAGTTGACCAAGCCGCGGGTGATTTCGCTGATCGTGTTTACCGCGGTCATCGGTATGTTCCTTTCCACTCCTGGAATGGTGCCGATGGAGGCGCTGCTGTTCGGCACCATCGGCATCGCGCTGGTCGCGGGTTCGGCGGCCGCGGTGAACTGCCTGGTCGAGCGGAAGATCGATGCCAAGATGGCGCGCACGCGTGCCAGGCCGTTGCCGATGGGATCGATTACAACGCAAGAGACGCTGCTGTTTGCGGGCGTGGTCGGCGGCGCGGGCATGCTCCTGCTCTACCTGCTGGTGAACCCGTTGACCATGTGGCTGACCTTCGCCACGTTCATCGGCTATGCGATCGTTTATACGGTAATCCTGAAGCCGCTGACTCCGCAGAACATCGTGATCGGCGGCGCTTCCGGGGCGATGCCGCCGGTGCTGGGCTGGACCGCCATCACCGGCGAGATCGCAGCCGATGCGCTGCTGCTGTTCCTGATCATCTTTGCCTGGACGCCGCCGCATTTCTGGGCGCTCGCGCTGTATCGCAAGCACGAGTACGCCAAGGCCGGCGTGCCGATGTTGCCGGTGACCCACGGCGACAAGTTCACGCAGCTGCACGTGCTGCTATACACCATCATCCTGTTCGCGGTCTCGCTGCTGCCATTTGCGACCCGGATGAGCGGCTGGATCTATCTTGCAGGCGCGCTGGTGCTCGGGGGGGTATTCCTGCTCTACGCGATCCGCATCTGCGTGGCGTACAGCGACGAGCTTGCGAAACGCACTTTCCGCTATTCGATCGTCTACCTTTCGGCGCTGTTCGCGGTGCTGCTCGTCGACCACTACTGGCGTTTCTGAGCGTGCCGGAATGAATCTGCGTCCCTGTATTCGCCTTCTCTGCAGCGTAGTGGCGGCGGCGTTCGTGCTCGCCGGCTGCGACCAGCAGCAGCCATCGTTCCGTTCGACGGACGTCACCGGCGCGCAATTCGGCCGCGATTTCGAGTTGTTGGGCCACGACGGCCAGTTGCGCCGGCTGGCCGATTTTCGCGGCAAGGTGGTGATCATGTTCTTCGGCTTCACCCACTGTCCGGACGCCTGTCCGATCACGCTGGCGGAGCTTGCCGCTGCGCTCGGCAAGCTGGGAGAGGACGCGAAGCGCGTGCAGGTGCTGCTGGTCACGGTCGATCCCGAGCGCGATACGCCGGACGTGCTTGGCGGCTATGTCACCGCGTTTGACAAGTCGTTCATCGGACTCACCGGCTCCGCCGAGCAGATTGCAGCAGTGGCGCGGGAGTTCAAGGTGATCTATCAGCGCGTCGACGGCAGCCGGCCCGATTCGTACAGCATGGATCATTCCGCCGGGACGTTCGTATTCGATACCGAGGGACGCCTGCGGCTGTACGTCAGCTACGGGCGGGGTTCCGAGGTGTTTGCGCACGATATCGCGCAGTTGCTGAAGTCCAGTGGTTAGCGTCGCCTGACCACGAAAGCAGAACGCCCCGCGGTGCGGGGCGTTCTTTTTGCGGCAATGGCTGCAGCGCTCAGGTGCTGGCGGGCGCCATCAGCAACCGCATCTTCTTCATCGCCTGCGCCTCGATCTGCCGGATGCGTTCGGCGGATACGTCGAACTCCGCGGCGAGCTCGTGCAGGGTGGCGCCGTCCTCTTCCCGCAGCCAGCGCGTCTCGATGATCCGGCGACTGCGCGCATCCAGCGCGGTCAGCGCCTGACCCAGGGCCTCGGAGCGTTTGCGCTCGGTCTCCTCGTGTTCGAGGATCCTGCCTGGTTCGTCCTCGGCATCGGTCAGGTAAGAAATTGGCGAGAACGTCTCATCCTCGCTCTCCGACAGAGGTTCGAGCGCGATATCCTGGCCCCCCATGCGGGTTTCCATCTCGATCACTTCCTCGCGCTTGACGTTCAGCTGCCGCGCAACCGCGTCCGCTTCATCCGGCGTGAG
>DATKEK010000356.1:0-5474 GCA_035512195.1 Burkholderiales bacterium | reverse complement strand
CATTCGCCAATACAACCTCGCGCCCAAACCCGTGAAGTGGGTCTACCGTCATCCGACCCATCGCATCACTACGGATTCGCGCGTTACAGTCCACTAGGGACACCAGGAAAAAAGCGGGAAACTTCAATTGCGCCCGGGTTTGATTCTCCCGGTGTCCTTGGTGCTCTTGGCGGTTCGTCGTGTCGTTGCTTTTACCTTTGACGCGCCGCCGCAGTTCGCGCGCTGCCGCTGGTTGCCTGTTCGATCGCTTCCATCACGCGCGATTCGGTCAGCAGTTCCGGCAGCAGGATCGGCGTGCCGCCGTTTGCCGGATACATTGCGTACACCGGCACGCCGCTGCGGCCGAGTAGGCGCAGCGCTTCCGTGATCTCAGGATCCTGGCTGGTCCAGTCGGCGCGCAGCAGCACGATGTCCGCCTCGGCGAATCGCCGCATCACCGCGGCGCGATTCAGCACCAGTTGCTTGTTCACCTGGCAGGTCACGCACCACGCCGCGGTGAAATCCACGAACACCGCGCGCCCTTCGGCTTGCGCTTTGGCCACCGCGTCGGTCGACCACGGCTTCCATGCGTCGGCCGCGTCGTACGCAACCGCATCGCGTGCAACCGGGCCGGGCAATGCGACCAGCACGCCGCCGGCCGCAAGCAGCGCCGCCATCGCCACCGCGGTGAAGCGCACGCGTGATGCAGGCGCATTGCGCCAGCGCCCGTAGACCCACAGTGCGGCGCCGAACAGCGTCAGTGCCACCAGCAGCTTCGCCACGCCGTCGACGCCGACCTGGCGGCCGAGCACCCAGGCCAGCCACACCACGGTGAGATAAAGCGGGAAGGCGAGAATCTGCCGCAGCGTTTCCATCCATGCGCCGGGCTTCGGCAGGCGCCGCATCAGCGCCGGTGAGAACGACAGCACGACGTACGGCGAAGCCATGCCGAGCGCGAGGAAGGTGAACACCAGCATGGCGTCCAGCGCGGGCTGCGTCAGCGCGAAGCCGAGCGCCACGCCCATGAACGGCGCGGTGCAGGGCGTCGCGACGATCGTGGCAAGCAGGCCCGCGGAGAATGCGTCCAGATAGCCGCCGCGCGCGCGCACGCTGCCCGCGAGCTGCTGCATCGAATCGCCGAAATGGAACACGCCGGAAAGATTCAGCGCCAGCGCAAAAAACAGGATCGCCAGCGCCGACACGATCAGCGGCGACTGCAACTGATAGCCCCAGCCCAGCGCCTCGCCGCCGGCGCGCAGACCGAGCAGCGCGCCCGCCACCGCCCAGAAGCACACCACCACCCCGGCGGAGAACAGCAGCCCGTGCGCGCGCAGGCTGGAATCATTGCCGCCCGACTGCTGCACGAAACCGAGCAGCTTGATCGACACGATCGGAAACACGCAGGGCATCAGGTTGAGGATGATCCCGCCGACGAACGCGAGCGCGAGTGCCGCCAGCAGCGTGACGTTGGTGGAAACCGGCATCGGCGCGAGCAGCGGCGGCAGCGCCGGGGCGGTGTCGAACGCCATCGCCACCGTGGCGCCGCTCACGCCCGTGGGGAACGCTGGGTTTGCCACCAGCACGCCCTCGAGCGCGCCTTCGAAACCCTCGACCGCGACGCCGGCATCGAAGCGCAGCAGGTAGCGGTCGCCGGCCGCGCTGAAGTGCTGCGGCGATGCGTAACGCACGACGCCGTCGTCATACGGAAAAAACTGCAGCTTGCCCAGTCGCGGGGCGGCATCCCGCGCGATGCTGATCAGCCACTCGTCGCCGGCGAGCGTCGCGGTGGCATCGAGGCCCGGCAGTTCGCGCGGTAGCGCATCGCGCGTCGCCTGTATCGCCTTGGCCCATTTCGGATTCGGCGCAGCCGGGCCGACCGGCAGCATCAGCGACATCTCGGCGTCGCCCGGAATGCAGATCTCCTCGCACACCAGCCAGTCCGCGCGCGCCTTGATCGGCACCAGCATGCCGCGAACGCGCGCCGGCGTGGCGATATCGGTGATCAGCAGGACTTCGTTCTTGTACCCGTAATTCGCCAGCGGGCCGATGTCGACGCGTTCCGGCGCCGGCCACAGGATCGGGCCGGCCTCGAAGCCGTCCGGCAGCGTCCACTGGATGGTCGTCGGCAGGCCGGAATCGCCCGGGTTGCGCCAGTACGTGTGCCAGTGCTCGTCCATCTTCATGCGCAACGCGACGGTGAACGGCTCGCCCGGCGTAACCGCCATCGACGCCGGGATCAGCTCGACCTCGATATGCGGCTGCCGCACCGGATTGGCATGCGTGGGGCTGGAAATCAGCCACGCGGTCAGGAAGATAAGTAAAAGGCGCATGGGATCGGGTGTGCGGTACTGTGTTTTCAGAGCGCGGCGGCGAAGGATAGTTCTCGCCGGGCCCCGCGGCAAGCCATTGCCGCAGATTGAGATACGGGCCGCGCGCGTGGCAGGATGCAGGCATGCGCACATATTCCCCCTGGTTGTTCCGTTCCCGCCTGCTGGCGGCGGCGCTCGCGCTGCTTGCCGGCAGCCTGCACGCGGAGATCCGCCTCACGCCCGATACCGCCGTCGCCTTCGCCACGGTGGAGCAGGGGCGAGCAGTGCTGGCGCGTACCGACGAGTACGTCGATCGCATGAGCGCCTTCGACCGCATGCTCAGGTTGCGCAGCGCACAGGCCGTCTCCAAGCGGCAATACCTGGACAACCTGGCGGCCAACGTGCTGCCGTGGAGAGCGGAAGATCGGGAGAGCGTCGGCGCCGCCGTGCGGGAGCTGGCATCGCTGCTCGAAGGCCTGCGCCTGCCGCTGCCGCAATCCGTGCTGCTGGTGAAGACCACCGGCGACGAGGAGGTCGGCATCGCGCACACTCGCGCCAACGCGATCGTACTGCCGCAACCCTCGCTCGAATTTACTCGGCGCCCGCTCGCCGACCTGCTCGCGCACGAGCTGTTCCACGTCATGACCCGTCACGACCCGGTGTTCCGCGAGCGCGCCTACCGCCTGGTGGGCTTTCGCGTGGTGCCGGAAATCGCGCTGCCGCCGGCGCTCGAGGAACTCAGGTTCACCAACCCCGATGCCCCGACGATCGACGTAGCGATCGACGTGTCGGTCGACGGCACGCCGTTCACCGTCGCCCCGGTGCTGCTCTCGCGCTCGCCGGTGTACGACGCCGCCTTCGGCATCGAGCTCGACGACTACTGGACTATGCGCCTGCTTGCGCTCGAACGCGACGAGCGCACCGGCACGAAGAAACCCTTGCTTGCCGACGGCGAGCCGCGGCTTTTTCGCGTACGCGAAGTAAGCGGCTTCTTCGAACGGATCGGCCGCAACACCCGCTACATCATCCACCCCGAAGAAATCATGGCCGACAACTTCTCGCTGCTGCTCTTCGGCGGCGAAATCCGCAACCCCGAGATCGTCGAAGGCCTGCGCGCGCTGCTTTCCGGACACGCAGACTGAAGAACGGCAAAGCGAACCACCAAGAGCACCAAGAACACCAAGAACACCAAGAACAACAGGAAATACTTTCCGGATTATCTGTCCCGGTGGCGCGTCACGCCCTGGATGCCTTGGCCATTCGGCACAACCGGTCCGCCTCATGCATCAGATTCCTTGCCCGGTTTTCTTGGTGTCCTTGGTGCCTTGGTGGTGAAACTTTCTTTTTGCCAGCCCGCTACCGCAGATCTTCCGCCTCGATCCCGCGCTCCCGCACGAACGCTGCCCAGCGTGCGACTTCGGAACGGATCAGTTCGAGGAAGTCTTCCGGCGTGCCGCCACCGGGCGTGACGTCCATGTCGGCGAAGCGCCGCAGCACGTCCGGGTCCTTCAGCGCTACGTTGAACGCGCGGTTCAGCATGTCGATTACCGCGCGCGGCGTGCCCTTGCGGCCCATCACGCCGAACCACGGCGCAATGACGAAGTCCGCATAGCCGAGTTCGTCCATGGTCGGAACGTCCGGCAGATGCGGCGAGCGCGTCTTGCCGGTGACCGCGAGCGCGCGCACCGAGTCGGATTTTACGTGCGGCAGCATCGACGGCGCGTTGTCGAAGAACATGTGGATCTGCCCGCCGCGCAGATCGTTGATCGCCGGCGCGCTGCCGCGATAGGGCACGTGCAGCAGATCGATGCCTGCGACCTGCCTGAACAGCTCGCCAGACATGTGCGGCGACGATCCGTAGCCGGATGTGCCGTAGGTGAGCTTGCCGGGATTCTTTCGCGCGTAATCCACCAGCTCGGAGACGCTGGTTGCCGGCACCGACGGATGCACGCCGAGAATGTTGGCGAGCGAGCCGAACAGCATGATCGGCTCGAAGTCGCGCTCGAGGTCGTAGCGCAGGCCCTTGTAGATTGCGTGATTGATGCCGCAGGTGCCGATCGTGCATTCGACCAGCGTGTAACCGTCCGCCGCCGCGCGCGAGGCCGCCTCGGTGCCGATGTTCCCCGCCGCACCCGGCCGGTTGTCGATGATGATCTGCTGATCGAGTTCGCGCGCCGCGCGCTCGGCCACCACCCGCGCGATCAGGTCCGAAGATCCGCCCGCGGGAAACGGCACGATCAGCTGGATCGGCTTCGTCGGATACTCGCCTTCTTCGCCGCAGCCTGCGATGCACAGCACCAGAACCGCCGCGATGCCTGCCGCCAGTGCACGCATTTCGCCTCCCGCAGTTGAAGTGCAGCATTCTACAGGCGCGCACGACGCCATCCATGGTCGCAGTTCAGGGCGAGTGCTGAGCCTGGGCGCTGGGGGCATGTCTTTCACTCGGCCCTACCCCTTTGGAGTCGTATAATCAGTTCGTACACATCCGGAGGTGTATCGTGAGAACTAACATCGTGCTCGACGAAAAGCTTGTCAAGGAAGCCATGAAACTTGCGAACGTCAAGACCAAGCGCGAGGCGGTAGAAATCGCACTTCGCCGCTTCGTTCACAGTGGCAGGCAGAGAAAGCTCCTCGACCTCCATGGCGCGGGAGGAGTCCGGAAGGACTACGACTATAAGCAGGCCCGGACCGGCTCCTGATGTATCTGGTCGATACCTCAGTCTGGATTGACTATCTACGAGGGGAACCGACACCCGAGGTGCTCGTCTTGACTGACCTGCTGGCCGGGGAGGAGGTCGTCGGCGTTGCGCCGATCATCCTCCGGGAAGTCCTTCACGGAGCGGACACGATTGAGCGGTTCGAGAAATGGCGCAAATATTTCGAGAACCTTCTTTGTTACTTACCGAAAGAACCCGTCCAATCGCACGTCGCGGCCGCAAGGCTCTACCAGACATGCCGGGCAGCGGGGAAGACGCCTCGGAGCAGCAATGATTGTCTGATCGCTCGGATTGCAATTGAAAACCAGCTGATACTGCTTCATCACGATCGCGATTTCGACGCCATCGCTACGGTAACCGAAGACCTCAAGCTATACCCGTTGCCTGCCTGACGGACAGTTCACCAAACCGGCCGCTCGCTATGTCGCCCGGCTTCGGCAACTTTTCTTTTCCGTCACCGCATCACCCG
>DATKEK010000355.1:0-21074 GCA_035512195.1 Burkholderiales bacterium | reverse complement strand
GGCGACGTTGTTCGAGGTCAGCACGTAGATCACGTCGAACACCCGCAGCGCATCCAGCGCGCGGAACACCACCGCCACCATCAGCGCCGGGCGGATGATCGGCAGCGTGATACTGAAGAAGGTGCGCACCGGGCCGGCACCGTCGATCTTCGCCGCCTCGTAGCATGCCTTCGGCACCAGCTGCAGCGCGGCGAGCGCAAGCAGCGCGACAAATGGCGTGGTCTTCCAGACATCGACCAGGATCACGCTCGCCATCGACAGCCCGGGTTCCGCCGTCCACGCCAACGGCTGCGACAACAGCCCGAGCGAAATCAGGCCGTGGTTCACGATGCCGAACTGGTCGTTCAGCATCCAGCTCCACATCTTCGCCGAGACGATGGTCGGGATCGCCCACGGCACCAGCACCGCGGCGCGCACCCATGCGCGCCCGGGAAACTCCGCGTTCAGCACCAGCGCAATGGTGACGCCGAGCAACGTCTCGAGCGTGACCGATACCACGGTAAACAGCAGCGTGTTCCACACTGCGCGCCACCACTGCGGATCGGCGAGCAGTCCGTACCAGCGCTCGTCGTACCGCACAAGGTAGTTTTCCAGCCCGATGAACGCTGCGGCGGAAAGATCGCCGAGGAAGGCGTCGGTGAAGCCGAACCAGAACGTGCGCGCCAGCGGCCAGGCTGCAACTGCCAGCAACAGCACCAGCGTCGGCGCGAGAAACAACCAGGCCGTGTGCAGGCGCTGCCGGTCTACATAACTTGGCTGCCGCATTTCTACCATCGCCCGCCTCGCGACAGCCGCATCAGATTGCGTTCGAGCGAGCGCAGCGCGGTGTCGGGATCGGACTGACCGGAGATCACCGCATGCGTTGCGCTCCAGAACGCGCTGCTCACGCGGTTATAGCGCACGCCGGTCACCGCAGAAGGCCGAGGCACCGCATGCAGAAATGTGCCGTAAAGTGTCTCGTAGAACGGGTTCGCATGCAGGATCTCGGGATCGCGGTACAGATCGGGAAGCGTCGGGTTGTAGGCGCCGACGATGGCGCGGCGCTTCTGTTCCGCGCGCGAGGTCAGGTGCATCACCAGATCGGCAGCAAGTCCGGGATGGCGAGAATAGCGCGACACTGCGAGCTGCCAGCCGCCGAGCGTGCCGGCACTCGTGCCGCCCTCGCCCGCCGGCAGAGCGGCCACGCCGATTTTTCCCTGCACCTGGCTGTCAGCGCCATTGACCAGCGGCCAGGCATAGGACCAGTTACGCATGAACACCGCGTTACCGGACTGGAACACGCCGCGGGCTTCCTCCTCGGCATGGTTGAGCACGCCCCGCGGGGAGATCGTGCCGACCCACCCGGCCGCGCGTTCCAGCGCCTTTGCCGCACGCGGATTATTGATGCTGATGCCGCCGTCCGCCTCGACCACGCTGCCGCCGCCATGGCTCGCGATCCACTCCAGCGCGACACAGGTCAGGCCTTCGTAGGCGCGGCCCTGCCACACGAACCCCCACAGGCGGTCGTTGCCCGCGGCGCGTTCCGCGTCCTGGATGCGCTGCGCGATCCGCGTGAGCTCGAGCCAGGTTTTCGGCACGGGCTCACCGTACTTTTGCAGCAGGTCAGCGCGATAGTAGAGCATCGGCGCATCGGTGAACCATGGCATCGCCACCAGCCGCCCGTCGACGGTGTTGTTGTCCACGATTGCCGAGAAGTGCCGCTGGATTCGCTCGCCGGCGTAAGGCGTGAGGTCCAGAAAGTGATTCGCGAGAATACCCGGCCACACCACGTCGATCTGGAACACGTCAATGTCCGGCGCGCGCGCGGCGAGCAGTTGCTGGTACAGCGCAAGGCGTTCGCTGCTCGAGTTCGGCGTGGAAACCAGCCGCGCGGTGTGGCCGGTGATGCGTTCCCATTCGCGCACGCCGTCGCGGCAGACCTCCAGCTCCTGCCCGATCGCGCCGCAGGAAATCGAGACCGTCGCCGCCCCTGCCTGCCCCGCCGCGAGGCAAGCGATCACGACGACGAACCGCAACGCTGTTCTAACTTCACGCATGGCGTGCATGCCCAACTGCCGACGACCTGACCATACCGCCACCGCTCAAGAAAGAAAACCCTGAAAAACACTTGAACCACGGAGGACACGGAGGACACGGAGGAGACCGACTTGTGCCAACATCGCCACATGGACCGCACGGAACGTTTTTACCGCATCGACCGCCTGTTGCGCGATCACCGGGTGGTACCGATCGAGCGTTTTCTGGATGCGCTCGGGGTGTCGCGCGCGACGTTCAAGCGCGACCTGGAGTACATGCGCGACCGGCTGCACGCGCCGATCGAATGGGATCGCGACGCCTCCGGATACCACTTCGTCAAGCCCGCCTCGGGCGCGCCGGATTACGAACTGCCGGGATTGTGGTTCAACGAGTCGGAAATCCTCGCGCTGCTGACCATGGAGCGGCTGCTGGAGGACATCGAACCGGGATTGCTGGCGCCGCGGCTTGCGCCGCTGAAGCAGCGGCTCGCCGCACTGATCGAGTCCGCGGATCATCCAGCGGAGCAGGTGCGCGAGCGTATCCGCATCCTGCACATGGCGTCGCGCGCGCAGAGGATTCGCCACTTCGAACCGATCGCGCTGGCGCTAATGCAGCGCAGGCGCCTGCACCTGGATTACTTCGTGCGCTCGCGCGGCGAAATGACGCATCGCGAGGTCTCGCCGCAGCGGCTGGTGCATTACCGCGACAATTGGTACCTGGATGCATGGTGCCATGCGTCGGATGGCGTGCGCAGCTTTTCGCTGGACGCGGTAGAGCGCGCGGAAGCGCTGGCCGAAGCAGCAATGGAAGTTCCGCCGCGGGAACTGGACCGGCTGCTGGGGGCGGGATACGGGATCTTCTCCGGCGACAAGGTGCAATGGGCAAAGCTGCGCTTCACTGCGGAACGCGCGCGCTGGGTGGCGAACGAGCAATGGCACCCGCAGCAGCGCAGCTCATTCGACGATGCCGGCTGCTTTGTGCTGGAGGTGCCCTACAGCCAGGACCCGGAACTGCTGATGGACATCCTCAAGTACGGCCCGGACGTCGAAGTCCTGGAACCGCCCACGCTGCGCGAACGCGTCCGCAAGCAGATCGAAACGGCGGCGGCGCGGTATCGGGCGGAAGAACAGGAGCCGTGCTAGAGGGGGGCTGGCTCGTCCAGTGAGCCACCGGGTCCGGCAGACTGCCTGCGTCACCCCAAAGGAGGCAATCATGGGAGAAATCGTCAATCCCGCGCTCGCCCGCTTGCGCGAGCCAATTCGTCCCACCTCATCGCGCGCCGAAGCGCGCGGCTTTGCCGGCAGCCTGCAAGATTTCGCGGCACTGGTGCCGGAACCGGGGCGCCGGCCATTCGTGTCGCGACATCCGGCCGCCGACGCGGCGCAGGCCGGAGTGCCGGGTGTGCATGGGCGATTTCAGCTCCTGCCGCACGCCCACGTGATTCATGCGATCGAGCACGCGCTGCTGGACAACGGCATTCATGCCGAAGAGACACCGGCGCAGTGCGCGCTTTCACGGCACGCTACGCAACTGTCGCTTTCGCTGAACCTGCCCGGGCGTTTCGACCTCGATCCCGGCGATGCCCTGCCGCTGGGCCTGCAGATGCACTGCGAGACCGCGATCGACGGCAGTCTGCGCCTGCTCGCCTGCTGGCGGCGCGACGCCTCGCAAAGCTCGTTCGCCGTCGGAGTGACCCGGCCCGAGTTCCGGCTCGCGCATCGCCTGCCGGCACGCATGGCCGATGTCGCGCCGCAGGTTGCGCGCGCGATCGCGCTCGCCGATGCCGAGCGCGCACGGCTGCGCGCTTGGCGCGGACAGCTGGTCACACGCGACCGGCTGGTGACATGGACCGACGGCGCTGTTCGGCGCATGTGGGGCCCCCGCGCAGCGGCACGCGTGTTCCATATCGCAATGACCGGCTGGGACGCGGAGCCGGCGTACGGGTTCGAGCGCGCAGCCCCGAGCCGGCGCACCATGCAGGCGACGGACCCGGTTCCGGCAGTTGCCCCTTTCGTGGAAACCGTTTACGACGCGCTGCTGGCTGCGGCGTGGGTCGGCCGCAATGGCCGCGACTTTACCGAGCAGATGGATCGCCTGGTGGAGATTGCCGTTCTGATGCGATCGCTGGTGCGAGCGGGGAACGTGCAGTGACCGTACTGGTTGCGTACCAGCCGACCGCGACCTACAACATCACCATCGCCGGCGGGCGCGTGCTGCATCTGTACAGCCTGTACCAGACGCGTACCTACAAGGGTTTGCTTGCGAACCGGCCCAACCGGGAGTCGAACAAGCGCGTCATCGCCGACGCATTCGAATTGGCACGCGAGCGTCTCCGGTTCATGGGTCTGCCGCAGCTGATCCCTTCGCACACGTTGAACGGCGCGCCGGGGTCTGACTACGAACGGTTGCCGGACTATCTCTGCATCGGCGAGTTCACGTCGTCGCAACCCGCGCGCGATCCGGACAAGCCCTATTCATCCGCGGTTCTTGTCTGGTTCCAGGACAGGTTCGCCCCGCCGATCGCGACGGAAGTGGTGAAAGAAATCCGCGACCTCGACTGGGCCCGCATCGCACAGGACTGGCGCTGGTAGACGGCGGGCGCCTGCACGATGATCGATTCACCACGAAAGCACTCTGGAGCACAAAAAACCATTAACGCGCGGTGAATGCGCAGGGCCGAGAACCCTCATGCACCGAATAAGCATGTCGGTTTAATCGCGCTTCTTGCCTGCGTGGTGATTCCACTTCGCCAACCGGAGTACCCCTCTCTCGCGAGTCGCCGCTGCCACCGTTTCCGAACGCCAGCCCGGCTCGCGTATACTTCCCTGAAAATTCAACCGTGGCGCGGATTTGCAGCTTTGAGATCCCGACCGCGGGCCACAACCGGAGGAGGTCACATGAAACAGCTTTCGAAATCTGTGCTGGCCGCGGGTTGCGCGGCTGTGCTGGCACTCGCAACGGGTTGCGGCGAGCGCGACGCGGCAAGCGACGCGCCCGCGGCGGCCGGGCCTGCGGACACAGGAATGCAGTCCGTGCATTTCGACCTGGCAAGCATTTATCCAACCAGCCTGACCGTGGTCGGCGAATCTGCGCACTGGTACGCCGAGAGCATCAAGCGCGCTTCCGGCGGCGCGATCACCTTCCGCGTGTACGAGCCCGGTGCGCTGGTGCCCGGCCTCGAATCGATCCAGGCGGTTTCGCGTGGATCGGTGGATGCGGCCTGGTCCAGCCCCGGCTTCTTCTCGGGCACCGACTCGGCATTCAACATGTTCTCGACCGTCCCGTTCGGGCCGGCAATTCCGGAATACCTCGCCTGGATGTACGACGGCGGCGGCGTGGAACTGCTGGAGGAGATGTTCGCCAAGTACGACATCCACCCCGTCGTGTGCGGCATTCACTCGCCCGAGGCGTCCGGCTGGTTCCGCAAGGAGATCAAGACCCTCGGCGACCTCAAGGGCCTGAAGATGCGCTTCTTCGGCTTCGGCGCAAAGGTCATGGAAAAGCTGGACGTCTCGACGCAGATGCTGGCGCCGGGCGATATCTTCCAGGCGCTGCAGCTCGGCACCATCGACGCAACCGAGTTCTCCATGCCCGCGCTGGACGAGAGCCTCGGCTTCTACCAGGTGGCGAAGTACTACTACTTCCCGGGCTGGCACCAGCAGGCTTCCATCTTCAATCTGTTCATCAACAAGACAAAATGGGACGCGCTTCCGGACCAGACCAGGGCCATGATCGACATGGCATGCGGCGACATGGTGCGCCGGACCGCGGCGCGCAGCGAGGCAATCCAGTGGAAAGCCATGCAGACCATGCGCGACAAGCACGGCGTTAAGCTCATGCGCTGGTCGGACGAGATCCTCGCCGCTTATGAGAAGGCCTGGAACGAAGTCGTGGAAGAGGAATCGGCGAGCAATCCCAACTTCAAGAAAGTCTACGCGTCGTACTCCCAGTTCCGCGACAACTACAGCCTCTGGCACGAGTACGGCTACCTGCAGCGATAAACGACACCTCAATCCGGACGGAGCGGGCAGGCCCGCTCCGCACTCCGCCTGATCCAGGGAAAAAACATGGAATTGCTGCTGAGGGCGAGTAACGCCATCAACATGGTGATGGACCGAATCGCTACGGCGTTCGGCTGGCTGTTCCTGGCGTTGACCGCGGTCATCGTATTCGACGTACTTTCGCGCAACTTCGGTTTCCAGCTGCCGCGCATGGGTTCGACCCGGCTGCAGGAACTCGAGTGGCACGTACACACTGCCCTGTTCAGTTTCTGGCTCGGCATCGCCTACATCAAGAATGCGCACGTGCGTATCGACGTCGCCTTCACCAATGCCGCCCCGCGCACGAAGGCCTGGGCCGAGCTGCTGGGCTGCGTGATATTTGCCTTGCCCTACACGCTGGTGGCGCTTTATTTCAGCGCCGACTTCACCTGGATCGCATATGTCACCAACGAGAGTTCGGCATCGGCCAACGGGTTGCCGTGGCGTTGGATACCCAAATCCTTCATCACGTTCGGGCTGCTAATGCTGCTGCTGGCGGTGATTTCGGTGATGTTGCGCGTAATCGTGCAACTGTTCGGGCCGGAGGAACTGCGGGAACGCACCGCTCTCTTCGATGCCTCGGCGAAGATGACCTGAGGCGCGCGCAATGGACTGGCTGATTCATCATCTCGCACTGGTACTTTTTTTCGTCCTCGCGGCGGCGCTGTTCACCGGTTTCCCGGTCGCCTTCGTGCTCGGCGGCATCGCCATCATGTTCGGCGCGCTCGGCATGCTGTTCGACGTATTCGCGCCGGTGCAGTTCTTCAATCTGCTGCCGCGGGTATGGGGCGCGGCCGCGTCCAATCCGATTCTGGTCGCGGTGCCGATGTTCATCTTCATGGGCACCCTGCTCGAGCGCAGCGGCGTGGCGGACGATCTGCTGCATTGCCTGCAGGTGCTGCTACGGCGCATCCCGGGCGGATTGGCGATGTCGGTCACGCTGATGGGCACCATCATGGCGGCAACCACCGGCATCGTCGGCGCGTCGGTAGTTATGCTGACCATGATCGCGCTGCCCGCCATGTTGCAACGGGGCTACGAAAAGAAACTCGCGGTCGGCACCATCGCTTCGGCGGGCACGCTCGGCATTCTGATACCGCCCTCGATCATGCTGGTGATCATGGGCGACCTGCTGTCGGTCTCCGTCGGCGCGCTGTTCGCGGCAGCGGTATTCCCGGGAATTCTGCTCGCGTTCCTCTACCTGCTGTATATCGGCACCCGGAGCTTTATGCGTCCGGAGCTCGCGCCCCCGCTGCCGGCCGATATCGGCCCCAAGACGCAGGCCGAACTGTGGAAGCTGCTGATCAAGAGTTTCTTCCCGCCGGTGTTCCTGATCGTGCTGGTGCTCGGCTCGATTTTCGGCGGCTGGGCGACGCCGACCGAGGCAGCCGGCGTCGGCAGCTTCGGCGCCATGCTGCTGGCGTGGGCGAAAGGCCGCCTCAACGGCGCCACTCTGAGGAGCGTCATCGAGCGCGCCGGACTCACCAACGCCATGGTGTTCTTCATCTTCTTCGGCGCCACGCTGTTTTCCTTCGTCTTCCGTTCGCTCGGCGGCGACGAACTGGTGATCGAGCTGCTCGCCAAGATGGGGTTCGATACCGGCTGGAAGATCCTGACCTTCATGCTGATCCTGACCTTCATCCTCGGGTTCTTCTTCGACTGGATCGAAATCTGCCTGATCGTGCTGCCGGTGTTCGCGCCGGTGCTGCAGGGTGTGGATTTCGGACCGCACCTCGGCGACGGCGGCCCGATCCTGTTCCTGACCTGGTTCGTGATCATGATGTCGGTGAATCTGCAGACCTCGTTCCTGACGCCGCCTTTCGGTTTCACGCTGTTCTACATGAAAGGCACAGTGCCGCCATCGATCAATATGATGCACATTTACCGCGGCATCATTCCGTTCGTGCTGCTGCAACTCATTGGTCTTTCCCTGCTGATCGCTTTCCCCGAGATCGTGCTGTGGCTGCCGCGGTATGTGGGGTTCTTGTACTAGAAGGCAGGACTGAGCAATCAGTCCTGTTTTTCGGGATGCCATGCGCAGATATCTGGCGACCTTCCTCTGCCTGATCCTGGCCGCGCCGGTGCTGGCGCAGCCGGAAAAGCCGCGGGTCACGATCGCGGTTGGCGGCAAGGCAGCGTTGTATTACCTGCCGCTGACGCTCGCCGAACGGCTTGGCTATTTCGAGGATGAAGGGCTGCAGGTGGAGATTCTCGATTTCCCCGGCGGCGCGCGTTCGCTGCAGGCGCTGATGGGCGGCAGCGTGGACGTGGTGTCCGGCGGATTCGATCACACCATCATGATGCAGGGGCGCGGTCAGGCGATCACCGCGTTCGTGCTGCAGGGCGAGACACCGGCCATCTCGCTCGGCGTGTCCAAGGCGCTGTCGGCGAAGTGGCAGGGGCTGCAGAGTCTGAAGGGCATGAAAGTCGGCGTCACCGCGCCGGGCTCAAGCACGCACATGTTCGTCAACAGCCTGCTCGCGCGCGGCGGACTCGCGCGCGACGACGTCGCGATCATCGGCGTGGGATCCGGGCCGGGCGCGGTCGCCTCGATGCAGGCCGGCAGGCTGGATGCCATCGCCAACATCGAGCCGGCGATCACGCTGCTGGAACGTTCGGGCGCGATCGACGTGAAAGTCGAAACCGTCAGCGAGCAGGGCGCGAAGGCGTTGTACGGCGCCGCCCTGCCTTCCGGATGCCTCTACACGCGGCCGGCATTCATCAACCGGTATCCCAACACCGTGCAGGCACTGACCAATGCAATGGTGCGCGCGCTCAAGTGGCTGCACGCCGCCACGCCGGAACAGGTGGCCGGCACCGTACCCGTCGAATACCTGCTCGGCGATCGCGAACTCTATCTTGCGGCCTACGCGAAACAGCGCCCCGGTTACTCGAAGACCGGACGTTTCGCGCAGGAGCGGGTACAGGCCATGCACGATGCGCTCGCCGGCTTCGAGCCGCTGCTGCAGTCGCAGCGCAAGATCGAACTGCAGAACGTGTACACCAACCGCTTCGTCGACGCGGCGCTCAGCGCAATCCGCTGAAGGCGCTTGACCTGGATCAACGGCTTACAGCGCCGGATCTGCGATCATTTGGCGAATTCAATCGACAACTAGGGACGGTACGATGCATACATTCCTGGTCGCCTTCGATGGCTCGGCCCATGCGTTCCGCGCAATCGAAAAGACGCTGGCCCTGATGGATGCGAAACAGATGCATATCCGCCTGCTGAACGTGCAGGAACCGGTCAGAACCAACGAAACGCCGCGCAAACCATCGTCGACACCGCCGCGAAGCAGGAATGTGACCTGATCGTGATGGGCACGCGCGGACTCGGCACGCTGCAAAGCCTGGTACTCGGCTCGGTGGCGAACAAGGTCGTGCATCTCGCCGAGGTCCCGGTCATGCTGGTGAAGTAGACGCCTCATTCCGAACGGAAGCAAAACGGCCCGCACATGCGGGCCGTTTCATTTTGCACTGCGCTCAGGCGGTCAGCGCGGGGTAGTCGGTGTAGCCTTTTTCCGTTCCACCATAGAAGCTCGACCGATCGGGCTCGTTCAGTGGCGCATTGCGCGCGAACCGCGCGGGAAGATCAGGGTTCGCAAGGAACATCGAACCGAAGGCGACCAGATCGGCATCGCCATTCGCCAGCGCCTGGTTGGCGCGTTGCCTGGTGTACCCGCCATTGGCAATGCAGGCTCCGCCGAAAGCCTCTTTCAGCCTCCGGTAATCGAAGGGCTGTTCCCGTGACTCGACGACGTGCAGGTAAGCCAGCTTCAGCGGTCGTAATTGCCCGGCGGCATACTCGAAAGTCGCCTGCGGGTTCGAGTCGCGCATATCGTTGAAACCCGATACCGGCGAAAAGCGTACGCCGACACGGTCGGCCCCCGCCGCGCCTGCAACCGCTTCGGTCACCTCGACCAGGAAGCGCGCGCGGTTCTCGAGCGAACCGCCGTACCGGTCGGTGCGCAGATTGCTCTCGTCGCGCAGGAACTGGTCTATCAGGTAACCGTTGGCGGCATGGATCTCCACGCCATCGAAGCCCGCGGCCAGCGCATTCGCGGCGCCCTTCGCATAGTCGCGAACGATTCCGGCGATCTCGCCGGTCTCGAGCGCGCGCGGCGTCACGAATGACTCCATACCCTTGCCGGTGAAAGTCTCCCCTGCGGGTCTGATCGCGGAAGGCGCAACCGGCAGCCCGCCGTCAGGCTGCAGGGTTGGATGAGAGATCCGTCCGACATGCCAGAGCTGCAGGAATATGCGACCGCTCTCCGCATGTACCGCATCGGTCACCCGCTTCCAGCCCTCGATCTGTTCTGTACTGTAGATGCCGGGCGTGGCGGGATAGCCCTTGCCCTGCGGCGAGATCTGCGAAGCTTCGGTCACGATCAGCCCGGCGCTCGTGCGCTGGCGATAGTAGTCTGCATTCAGCTGCCGCGGCGTGTCGTTCTCGCCTGCGCGATTGCGCGTCATCGGCGCCATCACGATCCGGTTCGCAAGCGTGTAGGGGCCGAGCTTGACCGCCGTAAAGAAGTCGATGTTTTCTCGTTTCATTGCGGACTCCTTTTCTGTTTTCGATCGGGCGCGGCCGCCGGTTGCCGCGTATGCAATTCATTAGACCATCAGGGCACGAGACGATTGAGCCCTGTGTGCACATAAGATCCATGCGTCGAAAGAATGGATGCCTCAGGGAATAGTCGTGAGCAGGATCGCGAAGGCAGCCGGACCGACGCACGCTGTTTCACACCGCACAGTCAGCATGGGCTTCGACAACGCGAACGTTGAAGCGTTGGTTCTGTGTGCCTGCGTACTATGGTGGTCCATATGTCGCGCAAAAAAAAAGGCGCATCGTGTTGGCGATGCGCCGAACTCCTTGGGAGGAGGAGGGAGATGAAGAGAGTCACTCGTGACGAAGCGTTGCCTGCGAACCCTTCGTCACGGGTGACCCCTTTCGGGATCATCCGTCGGCTCAGGCGATCCGAAACGGATCGCCGTTTACCGTATTACTTACGAGCGGCTGAAGGCGCGCGCTTCCGCATTGGTCTTCACCACGCTCTGGATGCCGCCGTTGTTCAGCGTACGACCGGAGGTGGCGACTTCAGCGCCGCCGGTCCTGACCGGGCTCGTCACCACCACCGTCGGGGCACCAGCACGGCCGTAAACGTTGGTAACGCTTTCGATCTGCGGGGTACCGACACCGACTTCCGCGATGGCGGCGGACGAGGCAAGGACGAAACCGGCAGCGATAAACAGTTTGGTTGCTTTCATTTGTTGCTCCTTTAGGGTTGAAGTTGAATCGGGTTATCTGGTTCACGGTTTGCGGTTTCCCGCGCTGTTTCTCTTGAGGCGGAGCGTGTTCGCCTCAACCACGGTTCGCATTAAAGGCGAATTTTGCGGCGCGACATAGGGGCTGCGCGTAATAGCGTCTATTCCATAATAGAATGAAACTTCGTCGAACTCTCACTAATGACTCACTAGTTATTAGTGTATCTATATGAACATAAGTTCATTTTTGTATCTTCACATTCGCGCAATAATTCTTTCGCATAGGAAGAGTCCAAATGCTTGTTTTGAGGAGACTCATTGAAGCGAGTCCTGGAGAGGCGAATCTGCCCTGCCCGTCGCGGCAGCCGGGAGCACGCACGGCGAGGGAATGCCCGGCAAGTCGGGTCCCCTTCGAGTGAAACTGCGGTTACGCTGACGTCACCAATACCCGCGGGAGAGAAAAATGCCATCGTTCCAGCCGCTTGCCGTCGCCGCGTTGTGTCAACTCGCGGTCGCAACCGCGTCTTTTGCCGCCTGCCCCGACGACCCTGAAGTAGCCGCTTACCTAGCCGATTACCAGCACACCAGACTGACCAGGGGCATGCCCTCGGTCGCGACCCTGGCCGACGGGCTGTGCGCGCAGAAGAAGTTGGTGCTCAGGCTGTCCGGAGAGTTGGGGCCGGTTGCCGGCTACAAGGCCGGCTTTACCAACGAGGCGGTACAGAAGGCCTTCGGCATCTCGCACCCGATCCGCGGCGTGCTATTGCGCGACATGCTGCTGGCGGACGGCGCCGCACTGCCGGCGACGTTCGGCGCGCGCCCGCTGTGGGAGGCGGATCTCATGGTGCGCATCGGCCGGGCCGGCCTGCATCGTGCTGCCACACCGCTCGAAGCGCTCGAATACATCGACGCGGTGGTCCCTTTCATGGAACTGCCGGACACCATGTTCGACCCGCAGGTGAAGATGACCGCATCCGGACTGGTGGCGATCAACGTCGGCGCGCGCCTGGGCGCGCTCGGGCGGCCGATTACCGTGGAACGCAGCCAGGCGTTCGTCGACCTGCTGGCGGCGATGACCGTGGTGATCGAGGAGAACGGCGTCGAACTGGGCCGCGCGCCCGGCTCGGTGATGATGGGCAACCCGCTCAATTCCGCGATCTGGCTGGCGCAGGACCTGGCGAAAGCCGGCGTGATCCTCAAGCCCGGCGACCTGCTGAGCCTCGGTTCCTTTCTGCCGCTGCAGCAGCCGAAGCCCGGAACCACGGTCGCGGTGCGCTATCTTGGCCTGCCCGCCGACCCGGTGGTGAGCGTCACCTTTCGCTAGCGGCTGCATTCCTGTAGAAACGGGAATGGTCTCGTTTTTCGAAAATCACTCTTAGCAACTTGCACAGGCACGAACGGCCGATCTGCTGCCCCAGGCGATCGCACGGTTCTCGCGCTTCGCGTTTTCCTTCATCCTTCACATCCTTCCGCCTTCATCCTTGCGTTAATGCCCCTGCTCTCCCTTTCCCGCGCCTGTCTCGCCTACGGCCATGTCGCATTGCTCGATCATATCGACCTGCAACTCGAACCCAGGGAGCGCGTCGCGCTGATCGGGCGCAACGGCAGCGGCAAGTCTTCCCTGCTCGCGGCGATTGCCGGCCTGAGGCATCTGGACGATGGCGAGATCTGGCGCGCACCCGGCTTGAAGCTCGGCTACGTGCCGCAGGAACCGGAACTGGATGCGGGCGCCAGCGTGTTCGACACAGTGGCGGCGGGGATGGGCGAGATCGCAAAGCTGCTCTCCGACTATCACGCGATCTCGCACGATCTGGCGGAAGGCGGCGCGGACACCGAAGCACTGCTGGAGAAGCTGCACGACGTACAGGTGGCCCTGGAAGCACAGGACGCCTGGTCGCATGTCTCGCAGGCAGAGCGCGCGATCCAGCGCTTCTGGCTCGATCCGGATGCACGGGTCGGCTCGTTATCCGGCGGACAAAAGAAAAGACTGGCGCTCGCGCGCGAGATCGCGGCTTCGCCCGATGTGCTGCTGCTGGATGAGCCGACCAACCATCTGGACATCGATACCATCGCCTGGCTCGAACAGTTTCTGCTCGATTCCGGCGTCACGCTGTTCTTCATCACCCACGACCGGCGCTTCCTTGGGCGGCTGGCGACACGCATCGTGGAGCTGGACCGCGGGCAGCTCGCGGACTTCCCCGGAAGTTTCGGCGAATACCAGGCCCGCAAGGAACGCATGCTTGCCGATGAGACGCTGGCAAACCGCAAGTTCGACAAGCTGCTCAAGGAAGAAGAAGCATGGATCCGCAAGGGCATCGAGGCGCGGCGCACGCGCTCGGCGTCGCGCATCGCGCGCTTGGAGAAACTGCGCGACGAACGCGCGCAGCGGCGCGAGCGCATGGGCCAGGTGAAACTGCAGATCGACGCAGGGCGCAAGAGCGGCGCGCTGGTGGCCGAGCTGGAACACGTGAGCAAGAGCTTCGGCGATAACACCGTGGTGCGCGACTTCTCCTGCCGCATCATGCGCGGCGACCGGGTCGGCGTGATCGGCCCCAACGGCGCCGGCAAGACCACGCTGCTGCGCCTGATTCTCGGCGAGATCGAAGCGGATGAGGGAATGGTCAGGCGCGGCACGAAACTGGAGGTCGCGTACTTCGACCAGTTCCGCGAAGTGCTCGACCCGGAAGCCGCGGTCGCGGACGTCATCTCGCCCGGCTCGGACTATGTCGAAATCGCCGGCCTGCGCAAGCACGTAATCGGTTATCTCGGCGAGTTCCTGTTTCCGCCGCAGCGCGCACGCTCGCCGGTAAAGAGCCTTTCCGGAGGTGAGCGCAACCGGCTGCTGCTCGCGCGACTGTTCGCACGGCCGGCGAACGTGCTGGTGCTCGACGAACCGACCAACGACCTCGACATAGAAACGCTGGAACTGCTCGAGGACCTGCTGCAGAACTACACCGGGACGCTGTTCCTGGTCAGCCACGACCGCGAATTTCTCGATAACGTCGTCACCCAGGTGATCGCATCCGAAGGAGACGGCAACTGGATGGAAACTGCCGGCGGTTACGATGACTGGGCGGCGTGGCGTGCCAATCGCAAGGAAGAGGCATCCCGGCCGCACGCAAAGCCGCAACATGCGCAGGGCGCCACCCAGGAGAATCCGAAGTCGAAGCCGGCGAAACTCAGCTTCAAGGAGCAAAAGGAACTCGAGGCATTGCCCGGGCGCATCGCCGCACTCGAAACCGAACAGGCGTCGCTCACCCGTAGGATGGAAGACCCCGGCGTCTACGCCAACCCCGAGGAAGCCAACCGCCTGGCCACGCGGCTCGCAGAGATCGAAGGCGAACTCTCCGAACTGCTGGAACACTGGGAATTGCTGGAGCGCCGGTCCGGCACCTGACAACCCGAAGAGCGAAACACACAACACGCCGCGATGCGGCGTGTTGTGTGTTTCGCTTTTGCCTGTTGTACTTGCGTTCGTAACAGCAAGATAATGCAAACCTCCCCATTTGGAGGACGACATGCAGGACGAACCGATGGTGTCATTGGAAGCGCTTGCCGCGGCGGTGCCGGACGGCGCGCTGCTTGCGGTGCCGAAGGACAGTTCGGGCGTGGCAATGGCGGCGACGCGCGAGCTGGTGCGCCGCGGCGTGCGCGGGCTGCACCTCGTATGCGTGCCCACCGGAGGTATCCAGGCCGATATCCTGATCGGCGCCGGCGCGGTCGGCACGATCGAGACCTCCGCAGTCACCATGGGTGAGTTCGGCCCGGCGCCGCGGTTCACTGCTGCGGTGCGCGACGCGAGCCTGCGCGTGATGGACGCCACCTGCCCAGCGGTGTACGCGGCACTGCAGGCAGGGGAAAAAGGCATCCCCTTCATTCCGCTGCGCGGCCTTATTGGCAGCGACGTGCTGCGCCATCGGGGAGACTGGAAGGTTGTCGACAACCCCTTCGACCAGAACGATCCGATAGCGCTGCTGCCCGCGATCCGGCCGGACGTCAGCCTGTTCCATGCACCGTACGCGGATCGCTATGGCAATGTGTTCGTCGGCCGGAATCGCGACCTGATGACGATGGCGCATGCGTCTGTGCAGACGCTGGTCACGGTGGAAGAGCTGGTCGACGAGAATCTTCTGGAAGACCCCGCGCGCGCCGGCAGCACGTTGCCGGCAATCTACGTCAGCCGCATCGCGGTTGCGAAGAAGGGCGCGTGGCCGCTCGCGCTCGGCGAGAACTATCCGGACGATGAGGCCATGTTATCGCGCTATGTTTCGCTTGCCTGTACCGCCGACGGTTTCCGCATCTTCCTGGAAGATTGGCTGCAACAGCAGCGCGTCGCCGCGTGACCGACTACAGCCCCACCGAACTGCTGATTGCGACCATCGCGCACCTGCTGCAAGGTTGCCGGCATGTCGCGGTCGGCGCGTCATCTCCGGTTCCCGGCTCCGGCGCGCTGCTCGCGAGGCTGCAGTCCGGCGGCGAAATGCGGGTCACCGTACTCGGTTCCTTGAAGAACAATTTTTTCACCAGCGGCGGAGTCGAACTGTTCGATCTCGCCGCGCAGGGCCGCATCGATGCATTCTTTCTCGGCGGCGGACAGATCGACGGTGAAGCGAACATCAACCTGGTCGGCACCGGCACCTACCCCGCAAGCGAGGTGCGCTGGCCCGGGTCCTTCGGATCCGCGTATCTGTACTTCCTGGTGCCGCGGGTGATCCTGTTTCGCGAAGAGCATACGCGGCGCGTGATGGTGCCGAAGGTGGACTTCGTCAGCGCGCCGGGGACGAGCGCGCCGAACGTCCACCGGCGGGGCGGACCGCATGCACTGCTAACGGAGCTGGGACTGTTTTCGTTCGACCGCCAGCGCCGCCGCTTCCGTCTCGAAAGCGTGCACGCCGGTCACAGCGTGGAAGAGATCCGCGACAACACCGGTTTCGAATTCGATTGCGCGGACAAGGTGCCGCTCACCCCTGCGCCGGATGCGCCCACGCTCGCCGCGATACGTGGAGACATCAGCACCGAGATAGCCGAGACCTACCCCCGCTTCGCCGAGCAGCGTCTGGGCACGCAGGAAAAAACCAGAAAGCAAACCACCGGTAACCGTTGAGCCCGGGAAGAGAATCGATAGAACGGGTTTTCCCGGTCTCTTGGGCGGTCTGCCCTCGTTCTGGTTGCTGCCGGCAGTACCGCGATCTCTCTTGCTTCCGCTAATCGACTGACGAACTTCCAGGCTCGAGTTTTTCGATAAGGTTTTTCACCTTGGCGTCGATGGTGGCGTGGCCGCTGGCCGGAAACTGGGCGAGTTCACTCAGTGAAAATTCGGCCTCGACGTTGCCGCCGTCGGGCCGGTGGACAGTCACCGGCACCGGGTCAAGCATATGCCCGAAGTCGATATCGTCGTTCCACTCGAAGCGCAGGCCTCGCAGGCCGCGCTGGTCTGCAAGTTCGATAATGCGTTTTTCTACCGCCATCAGGCCAGAGACGGCCTGCGCCAGATTGACTGTTGCCGGACCCATAACGCCTCCCGGTTTGGACACCCATAGCTGCTTTATAGACCCTGCCATGGTGCCTGCGTTCATGTTTCCGGTCCCGCGCGAGATTCCACAGAACGAATAGGGCGCCCCCTTCCCGGAGAACCGGTCCTTCACTCGATGCGATAGACGTCGGATTCCGGGCGGAAGGCCAGCCACGCGAATGCAAAGTGCACGCCGCCATCCGCGGGCGTCAGCATCATTCCCTTGCGCGGTCCGGCCACTGCTTCACCGAACAGGTTCCACTCGGACCCGGTATCGGTGTCTACGATGCGCTCACCGCGGCGGGCGAAGACCAGCGTCTGACCGTCGAGTTTACGCACGAATACCGTTGCCGCGGGTATCGTGCGTGACTCCCTGATCGTCTCTCGATCCAGCGGCGACAGCATGCCTTCCCTGCTGAAGACCGCCACCGCCATTCCCGCCAGCGTATCGTTGATCACCGGTTCGCGAGCCAGCGCCGAGAATGGATAGACCCGGCTGTGCTCCGCGACCGTCACGCCGACGACACGCTCCATCGCCGGCAGCCGCGGATCGACCGGATCATCGAACAGGAAAGGATTCTGGCCGACCCGATCGTAGCCCCGGTACGGGTTCTTACCGTAGGGGCGATCGAAGCCGGTGTTGCGGGAGAGCACTCGCCCTCTCGGAAAGGCCATCCGGAAATCCGCAAAGCTGGTGATCTGCGCGGGCAGTTCCTGCAAGCGCACGCCCGCATAGCGGCCGACGATGCCCAGCCCGGTAAACTGCTGCCACCAGGACTCGGTCTGCCGGTCGTACATCACCAGATCGCTCTTGCGCAGCCGACCGGTGGTACCGAAATCGAGCACGGCGCCGTTCACCCGGCGATCGAACACCAGCGAGGCATTGCACAACGGGCAAAATGTTACCGCCACCGGCCGACCACCCACCGAGTCGTTCACGATCTCGTGAAACATCATGATCTGCAACGGATACGCGCGCACGTCGCGGTCGATACGCACCGCAATCACCGGCTCGTCTGCATGGAGCCACGTCGAGGCGGCGCCATTCGAAACGAACTGCGGACGATCGATTGGCGGAATGCCGTCTTTCGGCGGGCCGCCCGAAACGATCTCGGAAAGTTCGACCGTGCGGCGTGCGAAATCCGTCTTCGGCCATTCCCGCTTCGTAAGCGCGTCGACATTCTCTCCGGTCGGTGCATCGCAGCCGCCAAGCAGGCCCAGTGACATTGCTACCGCCATGCCACCAAGCGCAACGTTGCGCGTCTTTGTCGGAAACGATGCTCTCATCGCCGTTCTCCCCGGTTCGTACGGTAAAAGATACGTACCGAAAACAGCGATGGATGCCCTCAGACAGATCGTGCCCGAGCTGGGGAACCCCGCCCGGTACTGGAAAGGGTCTCCTGGACGCGAAACACGCGATACGCCGGACCGCGGAGACATCCGCACCGAGATCGCCGAAACCTACCCCCGCTTCGCCGAGCAGCGTCTGGTGTCAGGCGCGGCGGGCACTACCTGAACCACAAAGGACGCGGAGACAACACGCCATAGCTTGTTGTCTCCGCGTCCTCCGCGTCCTCCGTGGTTCAACTTCTTTTCAGTTTGCCCGGTCACGTCTACTTCTTTTCGAAGCGCGCGGCGATCTCGCCGACGATGCCGCGACGGAACAGCAGCACGTTCAACACGAAGATCGCGCCGAGGATCACCATCACCCACGAACCGGCCTTGTCGGCGAGTTCGTTCTGCAGGGTCACGATCACCACCGAGCCGATGACCGGCCCGAGCAGCGTGCCGACGCCGCCGACAAGCGTCATCAGCACGACTTCGCCGGAGGTGGCCCAGTGCACATCGGTCAGCGTGGCGAAGCCGAACACGAGGGTCTTGGTCGCACCGGCCAGGCCGGCGATACCGGCCGACAGCACGAATGCGAGCAGCTTGTAGCGGTCCACGGCGTAGCCCAGCGACAGCGCGCGCGACTCGTTTTCGCGAATCGCCTTCAGCACCTGTCCGAACGGCGAGTGAATGATCCGATAGATAAACAGGAAGCCGATGACAAATACCGCCAGCACGAACCAGTACATCGCCATGTCTCCGCGCAGGCTGAGCAGTCCGAACAGCGAGCCCCTCGGCACGCCCTGCAGCCCGTCCTCGCCACCGGTAAACGGCGCCTGCAGGCAGAAGAAGTACACCATCTGGGCGAGCGCAAGCGTGATCATCGCGAAGTAGATGCCCTGTCGCCGGATCGCCAGCCCCCCGAACAGCGCGCCGAGCGCGGCCGCCGTCAGCGTGCCGAACACCAGCCCGAGTTCCGGTGTTATCGACCAGGTGGTCATGGCATATCCGGTCGCGTATGCCGCCGCGCCGAGGTAGGCCGCGTGACCGAACGACAGCAGGCCGGCGAAGCCGAGCAGCAGGTTGAAGGCGCAGGCGAACAGCGCGAAGCACAGCACCTTCATCACCAGCACCGGGTAGACGAAGAAAGGCGCCGCGACCAGCAGCGCGAACACGACAAGAAAGCTGATCCAGGTGCGGTTCATCGGCGGCTCACTTTTCCCGTCCGAACAATCCTGCGGGACGCAGCAGCAGGACGATTGCCATGATCACGAACACCACCGTCGAAGACGCTTCCGGATAGAACACCTTGGTGAAACCTTCGATCACGCCGAGCGCGAGCCCGGTGGCGATCGCGCCGAGGATCGAGCCCATGCCGCCGATCACCACCACCGCGAACACGATGACGATCAGGTTCTGGCCCATCAACGGATTGACCTGGATGATCGGCGCCGCCAGCACGCCGGCGAACGCCGCGAGGCCTGCACCGAAGCCGTAGGTCAGCATCACCAGCAACGGTACGTTGATGCCGAACGCCTGGGTGAGCTTGGGATTCTCCGTGCCGGCGCGCAGGTAGGCGCCGAGCCGCGTGCGCTCGATCACGAACCAGGTGCCGAGGCACACCGTGAGCGAGGCAATCACCACCCATGCGCGGTAGTTCGGCATGGTCATGAAACCGAGGTCGGTCGAGCCGGCGAGCAGTTGGGGCACCGGATAGGGCTGGCCGGACACGCCAAAGAAGTGCCGATAAGTGCCTTCGAGGATCAGCGCGAGGCCGAAGGTGAGCAGCAGCCCGTAGAGATGGTCGAGCTTGTACAGCCACTGCAGCAGCGTGCGCTCGATCAGCATGCCGAAGGCGCCGATGATCAGCGGTGCGAGAACCAGGCTGCCCCAGTAGCCCACCCCGAAGTGCACCAGCGCGACCCAGGCCACGTAAGCGCCCATCATGTACAGCGCGCCGTGCGCGAAGTTCACGATGTTGAGCAGCCCGAAGATCACCGCCAGGCCGAGGCTCAGGATCGCATAGAACGAGCCGTTCACCAGCCCGAGCAAGAGCTGGCCGAACAACGCGTCGAGCGTGATGGAGTCTGGCATCAATAGTGTTCTTGTTGCGGACGCGTAACCGTGCTGCTATTTACTGATCAGCGGGCAGCGCGACAGCGAAAGCGGCTGGAATGCCTGCTCCGCGGGAATCGTTTCGCGCAAGTGGTAGTAGTCCCACGGCCCCTTCGACTCGGCCGGCTTCTTCACCTGGAACAGGTACATGTCGTGGACCAGCCGCCCATCCTCGCGCAGGCGCATGTTCTTGCCGAACATGTCGTCGTGCGTGTTGGCGCGCAACCATTCCATCACGCGGTCGCCATCGTCCGTGCCGGTAGCCTTGACCGCGTTCAGGAACATCGTCACCGACGAATACACTCCGGCCTGCAGCATGGTCGGCATGCGGCCGGTGCGCTCCATGAAACGCCGGCTCCAGGAACGTGTCTCCTCATTCAGGTCCCAGTACCAGCCTTCGGTGACATACATGCCCTGCGTGGCCTCCAGTCCGAGGCTATGAATGTCGGTGATAAACACCAGCAGCCCGGCGAGATTCTGCCTCTGCGTCAGACCGAACTCGTTCGCCGCCTTGATCGAGTTGATGGTATCGCCGCCCGCATTCGCCAGGCCGACGATCTTCGCGCCCGAGTTCTGCGCTTGCAGCAGGAACGACGAGAAGTCCGACGTACTCAACGGATGGCGCACTGCACCGAGCACGGTGCCGCCCGTTTCCCTCACCACGTTGGCGGTGTCCTGTTCGAGCGAATGACCGAACGCATAGTCCGCGGTCAGGAAGAACCAGCTGTCGCCGCCCTGCTGCACCACGGCGCGACCGGTACCGTTAGCGAGCGAGTAGGTGTCGTAGGTGTGATGGA
>DATKEK010000354.1:0-39277 GCA_035512195.1 Burkholderiales bacterium | reverse complement strand
AATGATCGGTGCGCAGTCCGAGCCCGAAACCCAGGGTGCGGTCGGTCATGGTCGGCGAGAAAATGCGGGCATCCGGTCGAACGGATGCCCGCAACGTCGGGTACGGATCAGGCGCGGCCGCTGACTTTTTGGCAGTCGGCGGGCGCCAGCATGACAAACCCTTTGCCCTGGCAGGCGTTCTTGCCCGCGCAGCTGCTGTCGGCCGTCGCGCAGTCGCTTGTGCCTTTGCATGCATTGACCCCCTGACATTGCACCTTCGCGCTTGAGCCGCCCTGGCCGCCGGTGGTGCCTGCACATCCCGACATCAACAGCGCAGCTGCAGTCGCAGCAATCGCCATACCGGCAATTTTTTTGCCCTCAACCATGTGTCCTCCTCGTGTTGTGGATGGTCGGATGTCCGATTGCAAGGCCGGCCACGCCAAACGCCGGCTTCGCTGACGGGATGTCCCGGTGCGGATCGGTACCGCCGCACACGCTGCAATACCTGATACGCGAAGCGTCCGCCTGTGGATGTGGGCGGACAGCACGACGGCTGAGGTTCTTACGGGGGAGCGGAAACGGGCGCTATGGAAATGCGGAAGTCCGCAAGCGCAAGGCAGGCGCGACGACGAAATGGCGCCGGCGCGGCCCTCTTACATCATCCTTCCGCCTTCATCCTTGCCCCTAAAACCGCCTGTTCCTGACGGAGGTTTTCGAGGATCTGCAGGCCGCCGGCACGGGCGACTTCGGGGTTGGGGTGGCGGATCTCGGCGATCACGCGATCGATCGCCTCGGCCCCGGTGAGCGTGCCGTCCTGCAGCAGCGCCACCAGCCGGGCGCTCACTGCGTTCAGCACGATGAATCTCACGCGATCCGAGAGGTCCCGGAACACCAGCAGCGCGGTGTCCTGCCTGTCGTCCGGGCCCGGGCGATAGCGTCGGCCGATGCGGTGCACGGCATAAGGGTAGGCGAGCAGCATGTGCACCGGGTTCAGCACCGGGCGCGCGGCCAGCAGGTCGCCGGAGACGTCCACGCTGTCCAGTTCCGGCTCCTTTCCCGAGACTTCGAGCGCAAGCTCGACCCACTCGTAGTGCAGCAGATACGGGAGGAAGTCCGGTTCTCCCGCCGCGGGCGGGCGCGCCTGCATGAACCGCAGGAATTCCTCGGGGATCTGGCGGAAGTAAGGGGTGGTGCAGCGATGGCCCGAAAAGAACTCGCGCAGCAGCGCCTTCCACTTGCGCTGGCCGAGGACCGTGCGCGCAACCGGGAAGCAGGCCGAGACCATCCCGCTCAGGTTGTTGAACAGCAGTTCGTTGTAGACCCGCATGCGGCGCGCCTGGACGCCCTGCGGCCGCGGGTTCGCCTTCGGATCGCGGATATGCGCGGTGAAGGCGTACTGGTAGCGCTGAAAATCAGGACGCGACTGCGGCACCGGCAGCCTGCTTGTGGGTGCTGTGTTTTGCCTGCAGCGCGGCAATGACCGCGACCTCGCGCACCAGCGTGGCAAGCGGCGGAATATTGAAATCGCGCTCGAGCAGCGTCGGCCGCACGCCGAGATGGGCGTAGGTGAAGTCCAGCAGTTCCCACACCGGGTCGATCACGTCGGCGCCGTGGGTGTCGATGATCAGGTCCGCTGCCTCCCGGTAGTGCCCGGCCACGTGCATGTAGACCACGCGCTCCGCCGGCACACCGAGCAGGAATTCACGGGCGTCGTAGCCGTGGTTCACGCTGTTTACGTAGACGTTGTTGACGTCGAGATGCAGCAGGCAGTCCGACTCCTCGATAACAGCGGCGATGAATTCAAGCTCGTTCATCTCGTCGATCGGCGCCTTTACGTAGAACGAGGCGTTTTCCACCGCGATCCGGCGTCCAAGGATATCCTGCGTGCGCCGGATCCGGGCCGCCACATAGTCAACCGCATCGGCGGTAAACGGGATCGGCATCAGGTCGTACAGATGCCCGTCATCGCTGCAATAGGAGAGGTGCTCGGTATACAGGCCGATGCGGTGCGCGTCGAGAAAACCGCACAGGCGCTGCAGGAACAGCTCGTCCAGCGGCTGCGGGCCGCCGAGCGAGAGGGACAGGCCATGGCAGACGAACGGATGGCGTTCGGCGAGCGCGCGGAACTTCCTGCCCGACGCGCCGCCGACGTCCATCCAGTTCTCGGGCGCGACCTCGAAGAAGTCGACGACCGCAGCAGGCTTGTGCTCCGATACGGCCTGCAGCAGTTCCCTGCGCAGACCGAGGCCGGCGCCTTGAATCGGCCGGTCAGCCATGGCCGGTTGGCGCGCCGTTACTTCGCGCCCCCGCACTTGCCTTCGCCGCACTTGCCCTCACCGCATTTGCCCTCACCGCACTTGCCTTCCTTGTCCTTGTCTTTTGCCTTGTCGCCCCCGCCCTTGCCTTCGCCGCATTTACCCTCGCCGCATTTGCCCTCCGTGGGCTTGTTTTCGGCGACTTGGTAGCCCTTGCTCAGTGCATCCATCTGGAACGGGTTGTCCGCCGCCTTGACGATCGGCGCCGCGGCGAGCGAAGCGGCAAAAGCCGTCCCGAGTGCGAGTGTGATTGCAGTCTTTTTGCGAGCCATGTGTGTCTCTCCTGGGTATCTGGTTGGAATCGATCGGTACACCGGTTGGCGCCGGTCAGTTTACAACGCGCGCTGCCTGTTGAAGATGACGCCGCAAGCTGCCGCGTTACGGTTTATACGCCACCGCAGCCGGTCCTGGATGCAGCCCATGCCCGGCCGGGCTGGCGGATGCGAGATTCCGTGGTGGAGTTAAGCGACTGATTAAGCGCAGAGTCGCAGGCGGACGCGGCTTGGCGTGACGGTGGACGGCGGGAGCCTTGAAACCCGCGCGGCAGGGCCCATATACCTGCACAAGGGCGCACAGCCCCCCGGAAACCCAGACATACATCAGGAGGTAGGACATGGCGAATATTGCGCGTTACAACCCGTTCGACGAGACGTTCGATGACCTTTTCAAGGGCTTCTTCGTGCGCCCGATGGCTTTCGAAAACCAGGCACAGACTCCGCTGCAGATACGCATGGACGTGAAGGAAGACGACAAGTCCTACATCGTTCATGCCGAGATCCCCGGCGTGCAGAAGAACGACATCAACATCACCATCGACGGTAATCAGGTCGTGATCAGCGCTGAAGTGAAGCGGCAGAAGGAGGACAAGCAGGGTGAGAAAGTGCTGCGCAGCGAGCGCTACTACGGCAAGGTCTACCGGGCTTTCTCCCTCGTGCACGAGGTCGACGAATCCAGCGCCGGGGCGAAGTATGCCGACGGCGTGCTGGAGCTGACGCTGCCGAAGAAGGCAGTGGTAAGTGCGAAGCGTCTGTCGGTTCAGTAACCGGTAGATCTCCCGGCGCGAAAGGCGGCCCGCGGGCCGCCTTTCGCGATTTCTGCGCCTGGAGAGCGGGAGTCGACCGCGGCTCGGGTAGAATCTCCGCACCCGAGACGCGCTGAAGACGCCCATGTCACTTTCCGCCACCGAGGCCCGCACGCGAGCGCAGATACTCGCCGAGGCGTTGCCCTATATCCGCCGCTTCCACGGCAAGACGATCGTCATCAAGTACGGCGGCAACGCCATGACCGAGGAAAAGCTCAAGCACTCCTTCGCGCGCGATGTGGTGCTGCTGAAGCTCGTCGGCATGAATCCGGTAGTGGTGCACGGCGGCGGTCCGCAGATCGATCAGCTGCTCACCCGGGTCGGCAAGAAGGGCGAGTTTATCGACGGCATGCGGGTCACCGACAGCGATACCATGGACGTGGTCGAGATGGTTTTGGGCGGCCTGGTCAACAAGAATATCGTCAACCTGATCAACCAGGCCGGCGGCCGCGCAATCGGCCTCTCCGGCAAGGACGGATCGTTCATCCGCGCGCGCAAGCTGCTGGTGCCGAACAAGGCGAATGCCGCGGAGATGGTCGATCTCGGACAGGTCGGCGAAGTGGAGAGCATCGATCCGGAGGTGATCGCGCTGCTGGAAACGCGGGAGTTCATACCGGTAGTGGCGCCGATCGGCGTCGGCGAGGAAGGCAAGTCCTACAACATCAATGCCGACCTGGTTGCGGGCAAGCTTGCGCAGGTGCTGAAGGCAGAGAAACTGATCCTGCTGACCAACGCGGCCGGGGTGCTGGACAAGAACGACAAACTGCTGACCGGGCTCACGCCCCGGCAGGTCGAGGACCTGTTCGCCAACGGCACCATCCACGGCGGCATGCTGCCGAAGATCTCATCGGCGCTGGATGCGGCAAAAGGCGGGGTAAAGAGCGTGCACATCATCGACGGCCGGGTAGAACATGCCGTGCTGCTGGAAGTACTCACCGACCAGGGCGTGGGGACACTGATTCGCGGGCATTGACTGTTGCTCTGGCCAGGCGGAATGAGCGAAAGAGTCAAAAAGCGAAACACGAAGACACGAAGAGACCCCTTCGAAAGGCGCCAGAAAGTGCCAGCCGTCTTCAAGAATTGCGCGGGGATCGGCTGATACGCTCCTCGCAACAAAAAACGTTCGGCTGACCTGCGAGTTATGTCTTTCTTCGTGCCTTCGTGTTTCGCTTTTCGTGTTTCCATAGCATCCGTTCCAGATGAATCGCGTCAGCAAAACCTGGATCTTCGATCTGGACAACACGCTGCACGATGCGCGGCCGCATATCTTTCCGCATATCAACCGCTCGATGACCGCCTATGTCGCGGCGCATCTTGCGCTCGACGAACTGGCGGCGGACCAGCTCAGACGCGACTACTGGCATCGCTACGGGGCGACACTTGTGGGGCTGATCCGGCATCACGCGGTCGATCCGCATCATTTCCTGCGCGAGACGCACGACTTCCCGGACCTGGCGCGCATGATCGTGGTCCGGCCGCAACTGCGTTCCGCATTGCGCAGGCTTCCCGGCGACAAGATCCTGTTCTCGAACTCTCCCGCGCATTACTCGCGTGCAGTGCTTCGGCTGATCGGCATCGGCGATCTGTTCGACGACGTGTTTACCATCGAGCGCACCGCTTTCCGGCCCAAGCCCGATCCGCAGGGATTTCTCCGGCTGCTGCGGGAACACCGGCTCGAGCCCGCGCGCTGCGTGATGGTGGAAGACAGCCTGGAGAACCTGAAGACTGCGAAAAGGCTGGGCATGCGAACGGTCTGGGTCGACTCCACGCCGCGCGCCCCGGGCTGGGTCGACATCAATATCCGGCATTTTCTGGAACTGCCGCAGCGGTTTCGGCACTTGCGATGAGCGCGGCCGGGCCGGCCATCGTGCTAAAGTGCCGCCTGTCCGGGTAAGTTGCCCTCCTATCCCAATACCGTCCTCTGCCACCCATGCCAGCGAAGCCGGGAGAGCGAAAGCTCCAGATCCTGCAAACGCTCGCCTCAATGCTGGAGAATCCCAAGGGCGAGAAGATCACCACTGCCGCGCTCGCGGCGCGCCTTGACGTTTCCGAAGCGGCGCTCTATCGGCATTTCGCCAGCAAGGCGCAGATGTTCGAGGGCCTGATCGAGTTCATCGAGCAGACACTGTTCGGCCTGGTCAACAAGATCACCACGGAAGAGCGCAGTGGCCTGAAGCAGGCGGAGGCAATCGTGTCGATGCTGCTCGGGTTCGCCAAGAAGAACCCCGGGATGACCCGCGTCCTGATCGGCGATGCGCTGGTCAACGAGGATGACCGCCTGCAGGCGCGCATCAACCAGTTGCACGACCGGCTGGAGGCCACCTTGAAGCAGGCACTGCGCTTCGCCGCGAGCGAGAAGGAAATCGACGATTCGTTCGACCCGATGACGCAGGCCAACCTGATGCTCGCGTTCGTAGTCGGCCGCTGGCACCAGTTCGCGAAAAGCGGATTCAAACGCGACCCGATGGAGTTTTGGGATACGCAGTGGCCGCGTCTGATTTGATCCCATGTGCGGTAGGTGCGGCGGCATGACGCGCTGGCTGCTGGTCGCATTCGCTGCCCTGGCGGTCTCCGGTTGCGGCGGAGACCGCGACCGGTCGTTCGAGCGCGCGGTGCTGGGCACCTGGGGTTCGCGCGAGGTCGCGCAGGACGACGTGATCGTCGAAACCGAAACCACGCTGTTGCCCGGCGGCAGGGTCAACTGGAAGGGGGAATTGCGGGTGGCAGTACCGCAGAGCTTCTACGTGCCGCGCGGGGTCAACCACGAAGTCAAGAATGGCAGGCTGATTTTCTATTTCACCGCCAGCGGTGCGTGGCAGGTGCGCGAAGGCTACCTGCACACAAGGGTGGAATCTTCCACCCTGCCCAGCCTGATGCCGGTCGGCTTCTCCGCGGCGTGGAAACTGCGGGAAGTCACCGACCGCGAAATGATCTACGTCTCCGCCGCCAACGGCCGCACGCGCGTCGAGTATCGCAAGGACTGATTGGCGCGCGTTGCGCGTAGCGCAGATCTGCCACCAAGACACCAAGGCACCAATGCACCAAGGCACCAAGGAAATCCCCTCGGCGAAATGCGCTCGGCGTCTGTGTCTCGATCAGTGTCTTTTCAGTACTGATTGCTCGAACCCGACGAATTGCCCAATGTCGTGCTGTTCTTGGTGCCTTGGTGTCTTGGTGGTGGGCTATTCTTCCGCGCCATAGCGAACGCGACGTGGCAGTCAGCGATCGGTGATGCAGGCCGCAGCGGTTTCGCGTTGGGCGGTGTCGCCGCCGCAGACCCGGCAGTTCGGATCTTTTTTCAGTCTGACACTGCGCCATTGCATGGCCAGCGCGTCCAGCATCAGCAGCCTGCCGTCGAGGCTGTCTCCGGTCCCGGCGATCAGTTTCAGCGCTTCCGCCGCCTGCGTTGCGCCGATGATGCCGACAAGCGGGGCGAACACGCCCATGACTGCACAGCGCATCTCCTCCAGGTCGCCTTCCTCGGCAAACAGACAGTGGTAGCACGCGCTGCCGTCGCGGCGCAGATCGAAAACCGTGACCTGTCCGTCGAAGCGTATCGCGGCGCCGGAGACCAGCGGTTTGCGGTGCCTGACGCAGGCGCTATTGATGGCGTGCCGGGTGGCGAAGTTGTCGGTGGCGTCGATCACGATATCCGCCGACAACACCAGTTCTTCCAGCCGGTCGCCGGCAACACGCTCTGCCACTGCTTCCACTTGCACATCGGGGTTGATGCGACCGAGCGTCTCGCGCGCGGAATCGACTTTCTTTCTGCCGATCGAGTCGGTGAAGTGGACGATCTGGCGCTGCAGATTGGTCAGGTCGACGGCATCGTCATCGCAGATGGTGAGGTGCCCGACGCCGCTCGCGGCGAGGTAGAGGCAGACCGGCGCACCGAGCCCACCAGCGCCGACCACCAGTACGCGGGAGGTGAGCAGCTTTTCCTGCCCGTCGATGCCGATTTCCGGCAGCAGGATATGGCGGCTGTAACGCAGGAGCTGGTTGTCGTCCATTTCGTATACCCGGGCGGCGATGTTAGCGCAGGCAGAAACGGCGGAGCATAAAGAAACCGGGGCTGCCCTGGCAGCCCCGGTTTGGATGCACGATCAGTTGCGGCCGATGATCTGCAGGCCCTTGAGCAGGTTGATTGCCTGGTTCAGCTGGTAATCGCTCTTGGAAACGACTTCCGGTGCCGTCGGCTCATCGTCCGTCGCGGGTGCAGCCGCCGGCGGGGTCAGGACTTCATCGACAACACCGCGCAGATGGCGTTGAAGATCGGCTTCGCGCACGCGCGCGGCGGAAGCGTCGCCTTCGGCAATGGTGGCTTCCTCGACCACGATGTCCGGCGTAATGCCCTTGGCCTGTATCGAGCGGCCCTCCGGCGTGTAATAGCGCGCCGTGGTGAGCTTGATCGCAGTGCCGTTGCCCAGCGGCAGGATGGTTTGCACCGAACCCTTGCCGAAGGTCTGCGTGCCCATGATGACGGCGCGCTTGTGATCCTGCAGTGCGCCGGCAACGATCTCCGATGCGGACGCGGAACCGTTATTGACCAGTACCACCATCGGCACGGTCTTGACTTCTTTCGGCAGGTCGCGCAGGTAGTCCGTCCGGCCGCCGCGCAGATAGTACTCGGGGCGGGCGTAGAGCTTCATCTTTGCGTCCGCCGAGCGTCCTTCGGTGTAGACCACCAGTGCATCTTTCGGCAGGAATACGGCAGATACCGCGACCGCCGAATTCAGCAGACCACCCGGATCGTTGCGCAGATCGAGAACCATCCCTTTCATCGGGCCCTTGTTCTCCTTAAAGTGCTTCTCGATTGACTTCGCCAGCGTCTCGCCGGTGTGTTCCTGGAACTGGGTGATGCGGAAGTATGCATAGCCCGGCTCGATCAACTGCGTCTTTACGCTCTGAATCTGGATGACGGCGCGGGTGATCGTCACCACCTGCGGCTTCTGGTCGCCCTGGCGAATGTAGGTGATGACGATATCCGTGCCGGGTTTGCCGCGCATGCGCTTGACCGCGTCGTTCAGCGTCATGCCCTTCACGTTGGTGTCGTCGAGCTTGATGATCAGGTCGCCCGATTTCAGTCCGGCTCGCCACGCCGGTGTGTCCTCGATCGGCGCGACCACCTTGACGAATCCCTCTTCCATGCCGACTTCGATGCCGAGACCGCCGAACTCGCCCTGGGTACCAACCTGAAGCTCCTTGAACGCTTCCGCATCCAGGTAGGACGAGTGCGGGTCGAGCCCGGACAGCATGCCATGGATCGCCGCGGAGATGAGCTTCTTGTCGTCGACCGTTTCGACGTATTCGTTCTTGATCCGCCCGAAGACCTCGGTAAATGCGCGCAGTTCTTCGATCGGCAACGGGCCTGCGTTGCGGTCGGCGACTGCGGAGAAATTGATGCTGATCATCACGCCGAGTACGGCGCCGAGCGCGATCAGACTGATCTGACGAAACCTGCTTTGCATGGTGATGCTCCTCGAGGGCCAAATCCTTCAAGATCGGGCGCGAAGCGCCCGCTTACCGGAAACAGTCCTTCAGTTGAGACTTACCCAAGGAAGGGGGTCGAACGGTCTGCCTTGATGTCTTAGTTCAAAGTATAAACCTGAATCCGGGTTGCCACCGCTGTTGCCGACGGATGCAATGGTGTCTCCGGCGCGGGTATCTTCGCCTACCTGCTTCAGCAGCGACTCGTTGTTTCCATACAGGCTCATGTAACCGCCGCCGTGGTCGATGATCATCAGGTTGCCGAAGCCGCGCAACCAGTCCGCGTAAACAATCTTTCCCGGTGCGATCGCCTTTACCTCCTGCCCGGTTCTGGCGGATATGAACAGGCCTCTCCACGAAAGACCGCCATCGTCCCTTGGGCTACCAAAACGGTTGGCGAGTTCCCCAATCACCGGAAGTCGCAGCCGCCCCTTGAGCCGGGCGAAGGCGGCGGCGTTGGCGCTGGCGTCGGGCAACGCCCGGTTTCGCAGGCGGGCCTGCTCGCGCGCGCGGGCCGCTTCCTTGGCCAGCCTCTCGATCAGTTGCGTCAGTCGCTGCTCGTCGCGCTGCAAGGTGGAGATCTGGCGCCGATGCTGGGCGATCTGGGTCGAGGCGCCGGCAATCACGCGCTGGCGCGCCGCCCTTTCGCGTTCGAGCCGGGCCTTTTGCGTTGCTTCTTCGTCTTCCAGCGCACGCAATTCGGTGTTCTTCTCGCGCGTTTCCTCGGTCACCGAGCGCAGGTTGTCCAGGTTCTCGCGCAGGCTGCCGATCATCTCGGCCCTGGCGCGAGATACATAGCCGAGATACTGCAGTAGCCGGGCGGTTTCGTTCGGATCCTGGCGATTCAGCAGCAGGCGAAGTGCTGCCGGCTGGCCGTTCACGTACTGGCGATACAGCAGGCTGGAGATCTCTTCCTGCTCGGCGGCGATGCGCGATTCGGCCTCTTTCTGCGCGCGCTGCAGGCGCGCGATCTCCGCGTTCAGTTCACGGCGCTGGGCTGTAATCTGAAAAATCCTGCGATTGGCCTGGCTGATCGCGCGCTCGGATTCTCGCAGCGCGTCGCGCGCTTCGGCGCGCGTGCCTTCCGATCGTTCCAGGTTCTTCTGCAGGGCTTCGATCCGGGACCGCAACTCGCGCAGCTCGCGTTGCTCGGCGGACTGCGCAAGCACCTCGGCTCCGAACGAGGCGGCCAGCAACAGTGCGACCAGCGGCGCCGCCAGGCGGCGTGTCATGCGGCGCGGCGGCGCCTCAGCCGCGCCCGGCCTGTGCGGCCACTGCCGCCGCGGCCTGTCGGGCTTTTTCCTGATCGCCAAGATAGTAGTTCCGGATCGGTTTCAGATCGTCTTCCAGTTCGTAGACCAGGGGGATTCCGGTAGGGATGTTCAAGCCCACGATGTCCTTCTCCGAGACATTGTCCAGGTACTTCACCAGCGCGCGGATGGTGTTGCCATGCGCCGCCACGATCACCTGTCTGCCTGCTCTGACTTGCGGCGCGATGGTTTCGTTCCAGTAGGGGAGAAAGCGGGCAACGGTGTCCTTCAGGCATTCCGTGCGCGGAAGGTCTTCGGCGCGGATGTCGCGGTAGCGCGGATCCCGGCTGGCGGATCGCGGATCGTCCGACTCCAGCGCAGGCGGCGGCGTGTCGTAACTGCGACGCCATATGAGGACCTGGTCGTCGCCGAATTTTTGTGCCGTCTCGGCCTTGTTCAGGCCCTGCAGCGCGCCGTAATGGCGTTCGTTCAGCCGCCAGGAGATCTGTTGCGGGATCCACATCCGGTCGAGTTCCTCGAGCACGATCCACAGTGTGCGGATCGCGCGCTTGAGCACCGAACAGTAGGCGAGATCGAAACCCTCATCCCGCAGCAGGCGGCCCGCTTCGTGTGCTTCCTGCACGCCTTTGTCGGTCAGATCCACGTCGGTCCAGCCGGTAAACCGGTTCTCCTTGTTCCACACGCTTTCGCCATGTCGCAGCAGCACGATCTTCTTCATTTCCGGTTATTCCTCGTCACTCCGTGTGCGTAGTTCCATTATTATCGCACTGCAATGCACCGCACTCGCCGATGAACGCAAGCGCGAACGACATGCCCGGCCAGCCGACTGCGGCTTTGGGCGGACGGCATGTGGCACTGCTTGCCGGCGCGTTGCTTCTCGGGATGCTGACGGCCCCGTTTCTCCTGCCATTCGCGCGGCCGCCGTTCACCAGTTTCCATCAGGAATGGCTCGCGATCGCGCTCGGCCTCGCCGCATTCTCCCTGTTCCTGCTGGCGCGCCCGATGCTCGCAGGTGCGGTCCCGCACATCGCGCTCATGCCGGTTGCGCTCGCGGCGCTGATCGCCCTGCAGGCGGCGTTCGGCAGTGTCGCCTATTGGCAGCAGGGCGCGCTCGCATCGCTGATCCTGGTCTGGGCCGCCCTCATGGTCGTACTGGGGCACAACCTGCGGCGTCAATGGGGATGGCGTTGCTTCGTGATGCTTTGCGCCGCAGGGCTTGCAGCCGGTGCGCTGTTGAATGCGGCGATCGCGCTGCTGCAACTGGCGGGATGGTTTCCCGCCGGCTGGGTGGCGCGGATCGAGGGCACGCGACTGTACGGCAATCTGGCGCAGGCGAATCATCTGGCGAACTATCTGTTTCTCGGACTCATCTCGCTCGGCTACCTCGCGGCCGTCCGTCAATTGCCGGCCTGGATTGCAGTGTCGTGCGCGCTGCCGCTGTTGCTGACGTTGACGTTGACCGGTTCACGGTCGATATGGCTGTACTTTGCCGCAGCGATCGTTCTTGCGGTCTGGAATGCGTGGCGGGCGAAGGACGCCCAATTACGTGGTCTGGCGGTAGCGACGGTGCTGGCGCTGGCGACTTGCGTCGCGCTTTCGCTGCCCTGGACATCCGCCGGTATGGATGCGCCAGCGGTCTCGGAAACCGCGCTTGCGCGGATGCAACTTGGCGACGGGGGTCTCGAAATCCGCTTGCACATGTGGCTGGCGGCGCTGGAAATGTTCCGGGCGTCGCCGCTGACCGGCGTCGGCTTCGGGCAATACGCCTGGCAGCACTTTCTGCTCGCCGAGACATTTCCCACCGCTGCCGCCGCCGGCCTGACCGATAACGCGCACAACATCGTTCTGCATCTGCTGGCCGAGTTCGGAATCGCCGGCCTGCTGATCCTCCTGGCCGGCGTCGGCGTCTGGCTGTTCAGGCAGGACACAAGGTCGCCGACGGCCGAGCGCTGGTGGCTGCTGGCGGTGTTGTCGGTGCTGGCGATCCACAGCCTGCTCGAGTATCCGTTGTGGTATGCGTATTTCCTGGGCGTGTTCGCGTTGCTGGCGGGCGCCGGTGCCGCGGGTGCCTGGCAGATGCAGGCCGGCGGCCGCGTGTTCCTGCGCGCCGCCGTCGTGCTGGCCGCGTGGTTCGTCGTCGTGCAGGTTGCATGGGATTACCGCCGCATCGAGAGTCTCGCGGGGCGGCCGGCAATCGATGTGCGGCAGGACATCGAGGCGCTGCATCGCGGCTCGCTGCTCTCGCACGTGGTCGAGCTCGGAATGGTGACCGCCATGCCGCTCGATGCCGAACGCGCCGGCGACAAGCTGGTGCTGAGCGGCCGCGTGTTGCGCTGGATTCCGGCCGGCGATCTCGCTTTCAGGCATTCGATCCTGCTCGCCTTGAGCGGTGACGCGGCATCGGCCAAAGCATTCTGGGATCGATCGGCTCTCGCCTATCCGGGCGAGACGTCCGCCGCGCTGAATCTGCTGCGCAAGGTTCCGCCGCCGCGGTCGGCGGCTGGCGACGAACTGCTAGAATACGCGGCTTCTCGCGGCGGGGAGTCTTGAACGTTGGATTTCATAAGCAACAACATCTGGCTGGTGCTCATCGCGCTGGTGAGCGGCGGCTTTCTGGTTTGGCCCTGGATAGCGAAACGCATGAGCGGCGCCAAGGAAATCGGCGCCATGGATGCGGTGCAGCTGATCAACCGCAAGGATGCGGTGGTGATCGACGTGCGCGAGCCGAACGAGTTCGCCACGGCGCATATCGGCAACGCGAAAAACATACCGCTGGCACAGATCGAAAAGCGCACGGCGGAACTGCAGAAGCTCAAGAACAAGCCGGTGCTGCTTGCCTGCGCGACCGGCAGCCGTTCGCATGCCGCATTCGCGCTGCTGAAGAAGCTCGGTTTCGCGGACGTGTATGTGCTGTCGGGCGGGCTGGGTGCGTGGCAGCAGGCGAACCTGCCGGTCGACAAGAAGTGACGATGACCAATCCGGTAAGAATGTACTGCATCGCCATGTGCTCCTACTGCCAGATGGCCGAACGCCTGCTACGGCAAAAGGGCGTTACCGATATCGACAAGGTGCGCGTCGATCTCGATCTCGAGCCCGAGCGGCGAGCGGAGATGATGGAGCGCACCGGCCGGCGCACGGTGCCCCAGATCTACATCGGGGATGAGCATGTCGGTGGTTTCGACGAGCTGTCGGCGCTGGATCGCGCCGGCAGGCTGGACCCGCTGCTGCAGCAAGCCGGTTGACCGCGACCCACCCAGGAAAGAACGAGGAATCGATGAGCGAACAGAACGACAAGCCGGTCTTCTCGATCGAGAAGCTTTTTGTGAAAGATCTCTCGCTGGAGGTGCCGAACGCGCCGAAGGTCTATCTCGAGCGTGAAACGCCGCAGGTGGATGTGTCCATGAACAACGCGTCCCAACGTATCGATGAGACCTTCTTCGAGGTCGTGCTCACCGTGACGGTGACGGCAAAGGCGAACGAGAAGACCATCTTCCTGGTCGAGGTCAGTTACGGTGGCGTGTTCCAGATCCGCAATATTCCGCCGGGAGATCTCGAGCCGGTGCTCGGCATCACCTGCCCGAACATCCTGTTCCCGTATGTACGCGAAGTGGTATCGGAAACGGTTTCCCGCGGCGGCTTCCCGCCGGTGATTCTGCATCCGATGAACTTCGAGGCGATCTACCAGGCGCAGCGCCAGAAGGCGCAGGAGGCACCGGGTGCCCAGGGCGCGACCCATTAGGCCTGTCCACGCGCTACTGGCGGCGGTCGCGTTTGCGGCTGCCGCGGCAGCGCATGCGCAGGCACTGCAGTACCGCTCGGTGGCGGAGCCCGCGGTGATTCTCTACGACGCGCCGTCCAGGGATGCAAACAGGCTGTTCGTGCTGTCGAAGGACTATCCGGTCGAGGTGGTCATTCCCAGCGGCGACTGGGTTCGCGTTCGCGACGACACCGGCGCTTTTGGCTGGATCGAGGCGAAGAGCCTGTCGGACCGGCGCATGGTGATGGTGCGTGTGCCTGTAGCGGAGGCGCGCCAGAGACCTGAGGAATCGGCTCCGCTGGCCTTCAGGGTGGAGCAGGGCGTGGTTCTCGAGTTCGGCGGTTTTTCCGGCGGATGGGCCAGAGTGCGCCATCGCGACGGCGCCGCCGGTTACATCAGGCCCGGTCAGCTCTGGGGCGTATGACGATCGCCGTACTGGGTGCGGGCGCGTGGGGCACCGCGCTTGCCGTCGCCTGGTCCGGCGAAAGCGGCGTCAGTCTCTACTGTCGCAGCCGTGAGCAGTACGACGCATTGCGCACCGCGCGTGAGAACGCGCGCTATCTGCCGGGCGTCGCCATACCCGCAAACATTCGATTCACGGCATCGGTGGAGGACGCGCTGGCCGGTGCCACGCTGGCGGTGCTGGCGGTGCCGGTCGCCGGGTTACGCGAGATGCTGCGGCTGCTCGGCGGGCGAACTGCCCCGGTCGATATCGTCTGGGTCTGCAAAGGCTTCGAGGCGGGTTCGGGCAAGCTGCCGCATCAGGTGACAGCCGACGAACTGCCCGCCGGCTGGCGTTACGGGGTGCTGTCCGGGCCAAGCTTCGCGGACGAAGTCGCCCGCGGTCTGCCGGCAGCGGTGACGCTCGCCTCGCTGGACGGCGATTTTGCGGGCGCGGCAGCGCGGACGTTGCATACCGGCCGGCTGCGGGTGTATTCCTCCGAGGATCTGGTCGGGGTGGAGATCGGCGGCGCGGTGAAGAACGTGATCGCGATCGCGGCCGGGATCTGCGACGGGCTCAGGCTGGGCAACAGCGCGCGGGCTGCCTTGATTACCCGCGGTCTCACCGAGATATCGCGCCTCGGCCTGCGTCTCGGCGGGCGGCTGGATACCTTCATGGGCCTGTCCGGCATCGGCGATCTGGCCTTGACGTGTACCAGCGACCTTTCGCGCAACCGCCGCGTGGGGCTCGCGCTTGCTGCCGGGCAGCCACTGGCGCAGGCGCTTTCCGGGCTCGGGCACGTGGCCGAGGGCGTTTCCACTGCGCGCGAGGTGCAGCGGATGGCCGACAGCCTTGGCGTGGATATGCCGATTACCGGCGCCGTATGCGCCGTGCTGGACGGCGAGGTATCGGCGCAGGAAGCGGTCGAGACGCTTCTGCAGCGCGAACAGAAGCCGGAACGCCTGCATTGAACCGGCTCTACCCGGTTCCCCCCATAAAGCCAAGCTGGCGCCACGCCTCGTAGACCGCGACGGCGACCGCGTTCGACAGATTCAGGCTGCGCCTGTCGGGCCGCATCGGTATTCGTAGTCGCTCTCCCACGCCAAAGGTCTCGAGTACGTGCTCGGGCAGCCCCCTGGTTTCGGGGCCGAAAACCAGCGCATCGCCGGCCTGATAGCGCACCTGATCATGGCTTTTGTGCGCTTCGGTAGTAAATGCTAACTGTCGGCCTGCCCCCCTTTGTGAAAGCCATTCCTGCCAGTCGCGATGCGTCTGTATGTGGGCGTACTCGTGATAGTCGAGCCCGGCCCTGCGTAGCCTGCGGTCGTCCAGTTTGAAGCCCAGCGGTCCGATCAGGTGCAGACGGCAGCCGGTGTTTGCACACAGGCGCACGACGTTACCGGTGTTCGGCGGGATCTCGGGCTGGTACAGCACCACATCGAACATTGCACTTGCCTATGGGGAGGAAAACGTTTAGTTTTGCAATTCAATGGCCTGCAGGCCTAATCTTAAAAATCACTTAAAGAGCGGTGCAGAACCGCTAAGTCTTTAAATGGGTAAACCCGAAAAGATCCGGCTCGGCGAGATTCTGCTGCAACAGGCGTTGCTCACCGATGAGCAGTTGAAGTCCGCGCTCGAGGAGCAGAAGCGCAGCGGCCGCAAGCTCGGCCGGATCTTCATCGACAGTGGTTACCTGACCGAAGAGCAGATCGGCAGCGCGCTTGCACGACAGCTGCAGGTTCCGTTCATCAATCTCAAGCAGTTCAATATCAAACCCGAAGTCGCCACCCGGCTGCCGGAAACGCTTGCGCGCCGCTTTCGCGCGATTGTCCTCGAGGATGGCGCATCGTACTACCGGGTCGGGATGGCGGACCCGACCGACTTGTTCGCCTACGACGAGATTACGCGCATCCTGAAACGCGAGATCCAGCTCGCGGTAGTGAGCGAGTCGCTGCTGTTGCAGACCATCGACCGCGTCTACCGCCGCACGGAGGAGATCACCGGCCTCGCGCAGGAACTGGGCGAGGAGCTCGGCGAGGCGATCGTCGATCTGGGCGGACTCGGCGTCACGCCGGGCCTGGAAGACGCGCCGGTAGTCAAGCTGCTGCAGTCGGTGTTCGAGGACGCGATCGGCGTGCGCGCGTCGGACATCCATATCGAGCCGCAGGAAAAAAAACTGCAGATCCGCTTCCGCATCGACGGCGTGCTGCACATCCAGACCGAAGCCGACTCGAAGATCGCGCCCGCGCTGGTGTTGCGGCTGAAGCTGATGTCCGGCCTCGATATCTCCGAGAAACGCCTTCCGCAGGACGGCCGCTTCAACGTCAAGGTGCGCAACGTACAGGTCGATGTACGTATCTCGAGCATGCCCACCCAGCACGGCGAATCCGTGGTGATGCGCCTGCTGAACCAGGATACCGGCCTGCTCAAGCTCGACCGCATCGGCATGCCGCCGCGCATGCTGGAGCGGCTGCGCCAGGTCATTCACCGGCCGAGCGGCATGGTGCTGGTGACGGGGCCGACCGGCAGCGGCAAGACCACTACTCTGTACGCGGCGCTGGAAGAGCTGAACCGGCCCGAGCGCAAGATCATCACGGTCGAGGACCCGGTCGAATACCGCCTGCCGGGAATCAACCAGGTGCAGGTGCACGACAAGATCGACCTCACGTTCGCCCGTATCCTGCGCACTGCGCTGCGCCAGGACCCGGACGTCATCCTGGTCGGCGAGATGCGCGACCAGGGCACGGTGGAGACCGGCCTGCGAGCCGCCATCACCGGCCACATGGTGTTGTCCACTTTGCATACCAACGATGCGATCGGCACGCCGATCCGCCTGCTCGACATGGGCGCGCCGCGATACATGGTGGCGATGTCGCTGCAACTGGTGATTGCTCAACGCCTGGTGCGGCTGGTCTGCGACAGTTGCGCAGAGCCCTATCAGCCCACGCCGCAGGAGCAGGCGTGGCTGGATGACAACGCCGGCGAGCGGCTTGCCTCGGCGAGCCTGCGCAAGGGGCGCGGCTGCACCCAGTGCAACGCCACCGGCTATCAGGGCCGCACCGGCGTCTACGAGATGCTTGAAATGACCCGGCCAGTGATCGAAGCGGCGAGCCACGCCGATCCGGCAACCTTCATGGAAGTGGCGCGCAAGCAGCTGGCGGGCGCCATGCTGCAGGACCACGCCACCCAGATCGCGCTCGAGGGACGCACCACCGTCGAGGAAGCGATGCGCGTCACCACCCAGCTCGAGGACGCATGAACTATTTCGCCTACAAGGGACGTACCTCGGACGGGCGGCTGGTCGAAGGCGTCCTCGAGGCCGCGGACAGCGCGGCGGTGGCCACTCAGTTGTTTAACACCGGCATTACCCCGGTCGAGATCGGCGCGACCGACCGGCCCGCGGAAAACGGCGGCGAGGGGCTGCTTGCGCGCCTGACCGCTCCGAAGATCGAGCACGCGGAACTGCTGTTGTTCAGCCGCCAGATGCACGCGCTGCTGAAAGCCGGAGTGCCGATCATGCGCGCGCTCGCTGGCCTGCAGGATTCGACCGGCAATCCAACGTTCAGGAAGGCGCTGCAGAGCGTGCGCGAAAGCCTGGACAGCGGCCGCCCGCTGTCGACGTCGCTGCAGCGCCAGAAAGGCGTGTTCTCGCCTTTCTATGTGGCGATGGTGTACGTGGGCGAAACCACCGGCATGCTGGAGCAGGTTTTTCTGCGCCTGTTCCACCACCTTGAGTTCCAGGAATTCATGCGCACTCAGGTGCGGTCAGCGCTGCGCTACCCGAGCTTCGTGATCGCCACCATGATCGCCGCGCTGGTGGTGGTAAACCTTTTCGTGATTCCCGCCTTTGCCCGCGTGTACGCCGGTTTCGACACCAAGCTGCCACTGTTGACCCGCGTACTTATCGGATTCTCTGAGTTCACGGTCGCGGCATGGTGGCTGCTGGGCCTGGGTGTGATCGGTGCGTGGTTCGCCTTTCAAGCCTGGACCCGGAGCGAGGCCGGGCGCTATGCATGGGACCGCTTCAAGCTGCGAATCCCGATCGCCGGAAAGATCGTGCTCAAGGCCACGCTGGCGCGCTTCGCGCGCAGCTTCGCGCTGTCGATGCGCAGCGGCGTGCCAGTAGTGCAGGGGCTGAACCTGGTGGCGCAGACGGTAGACAACGCCTATGTGGCGGGACAGATCGAAAGAATGCGCGAAGGCGTCGAGCGCGGCGAAAGCATCCTGCGGACGGCGACCCATACCGGCGTGTTTACCCCCGTGGTGCTGCAGATGATCATGGTGGGGGAAGAATCCGGTGCGCTGGACGACATGCTGCAGGAAATCGCGGAGATGTATCAGCGCGAGGTCGAGTACGAATTGAAGACGCTCGGCGCGCAGATCGAGCCGATGCTGATCCTTGCGCTCGGCGTGCTGGTGCTGATCCTTGCGCTAGGCGTGTTCCTGCCGATCTGGGACTTGGGCAGTGCGGCGCTCAGGCGATGACGCCGTGCGGGGAAACTGTGACGCATTGCGGCAGCGCGGCGCCAGCCGGCTGGAGCTGGCTGTCGTGGTTGCGGTTTTCGGAGCCCTTGGCACGGTGTTCCTCGAGCGCACGCTGTACTACCAGGAACACGCGGAAATGCTGGCGATGGAGATGACCGTGGCGAACCTGCGAACGGGGTTGCGTTACCGGGTCGCCGAGCTGCTGCTCGAGGACAAGGTGTCGGAGATTCCGACACTCGCCGACGCCAATCCGATGAACTGGCTGCAGACGCAACCGGAAAACTATATTGGTGAACTGAATAGCGCGCCGCAAGAGGAACGGCGCGGCGAGTGGTATTTCGATCGTGGGCGTCGGGAACTCGTCTATACGGCAAACAACCGGCGTTTCTTCTCGCCGTCGGTGTACCGGGATTTCTCGGTGCGGTATCGGGCAATGCGGGTCGGGGGCCGCGAGATCGCGGGCAACGGCATCGCGCAGGAGTGGGTGGCACTGGTGCTGGTGAACGATTATGGCTGGCTGCAGTAGTTTGGCATACATGGTGCTGTACTTAAGGGAGTACGCCCGATGAGGCAATCACAGACGAGGGCTCAAGGCATGAAGAAACGCACGAAAGGATTCACCCTGATCGAACTGGTGGTCACGCTGAGCGTGGTGGCGATACTGGCCGCCGTCGCGCTGCCGCGATACATCGCTCTGCAGACACAGGCGCGCGCCGCCAAGGCGCAGGCGATCTTCGGCGGCGTGCGTTCCGCGGCTGCGCTGGCGCATGCGCAGGCGCTTGCCACCAGTACGGTGCTCAGCGGACCGGCGACGATCCAGATGGAAGGCGTCAACGTCACGCTGAACAATGGCTACCCGACAGGCGACCTGAACGGCATCGCGGTCGCGCTGCAGATAAACGAGATCAGCGATGACGTCACCATCACTTCCGGCGGCGGGACGCTGAACATCGACATGAACGGCGGTACCGCACCGAACTGCAGGGTCAGCTACACCGAACCCGCGGCGGCGAATACGTCGCCAGCTATCACGATTGCGACTGTCGGGTGCTAGGAATTAGGCGCATTGTCAATCATTCAAGTTTCTCACCAAGAGGAGAAGCAAATGCAACAGAAGCAAGGTGGTTTTACCCTGATCGAACTGGTGGTTGTGATTGTCATTCTGGGAATCTTGTCGGCGATCGCGCTGCCCCGCTTCATCAGCCTGCAGGACGAGGCGTCGACCGCTGCCGCGCAGGGCGTGGCCGCCGCTCTGAGTTCTGCGTCTGCCATCAACTATGCCGCCCGTCAGGCAAACTCGGCCAAGGCAGGAACGTTTGCGCTCAACACAGCGACTGCCTGCACTACGGCCGGAAGCTTGCTGGTCGGCGGGCTTCCGAGTGGTTACTCCGTCACCGCGGATGCGGATTGTTCCGCTGCGAGTCCTGGCGATGCGGTGGATTGCACGATTACCGGCGAGAACAGCGCTACGGCGACCGCGCCGATCGTCTGCAGCGATTGAGCGTTTTACGGGCGCCGTGATGGATGGGCCGTGACCCTGCCCGCGGCGCCCTGGATCTGTGTCAGTAGAAGTGCGTTCCAGCCCCGATGTGAAAGTGGGTGCTTCGGGTGTTTCTAATAACCCTCGAGCTCCTGCTGTTGAGTTCTTATCGCAGCCTGCGCTGGTACAGTCCCCTCGCAGGCTGAGGCAGACTGGACGGCGAATCGAGCCCTGATTCCATGAGAGTGGCTAACCGAATCGCTATGGCCCGGAAGGCGACATGCATGCGTTACCAGGGGTTCTCACTGATTGAATTGGTCGTCGTGCTCCTGGTCGTCAGTGTGTTGGCGGTCATTGCGATTCCCAGGCTTGCCGGGACTCAGGACTTTCAGACCTTGGGATTTTTCGACTCTACGCAAGCAGCAGTCCGTTATGCGCAAAAGCTGGCCGTTGCGCAGCGTCGCCCGATCTTTGTGTCGAGCTCTGCCGATTCGCTCCAGCTCTGCTATGAACCGGCGTGCAGCTCGACGGTTACCGATCCAATCCGAAACCAGCCATTCGTGGTCAACGCACCTGCCGGCGTGTCTCTCGCTGGCGCGAACCTGTCCTTCGATGGTCTTGGACGCCCCAGCGCCGGCGCCACCTTCGTCGTGAGCGACAGCGAAACGTCGCGCAGTTTCGTGGTCGAGCAGGAAACCGGCTATGTACATTCCTGAGCACGGTCTCATGTCGACGGCAAGCCGAGGATTCACGTTCGTCGAGCTTATTTTCTTCATCGTTGTGGTGGGCATCGGCGTGACCGGAATCGTGCTTGTCTACACCACTGCCGTCAGGGACAGCGTCGACCCGCTGGTGCGCAAGCAGCTGCTCGCGGTCGCCGAGGGTTTGCTCGAGGAAGTTCAGCTGATGCCCTTTACCTACTGCGACCCGGACGATCCCGACGCCGCTACCGCGACGTCCACGGCCGACTGCACGGTGGTGGAGGCGCTCGGGCCGGAGGGCGGCGAAACGCGCTACTCGGCCACGTCGCCTTTCGACAACGTCAACGACTACCACGGATTCTCGATGGCCGGGATTCGCGATATCACCAATACGCCGATCGGCGGGCTGTCCGCATACAGCGCCTCGGTCGCGGTGACCGAGGGGGGGTTGGGCATCACTCCCGCAGCAGATGTGCTGCGTATCACGGTTACCGTTGCCGGCTCGGGCGGCGATTCGATCACGCTCGATGGCTACCGTACACGCTATGCACCCACTGCCGTGCCTTGATCGCGTGCACGTGATGCGCGAGCGGGGATTTTCCCTCGCCGAAGCGGTCATCGTCATCGTCATCACCGGCATCATCGCCGCTGTCGTGGCAGTCTTCATCCGCGGGCCGGTGGACGCCTACTTCGACGTGGCGCGCCGCAGCCAGCTGAGCGACGCGGCGGATACCGCGCTGCGGCGGATCAGCCGCGACGTGCGGCTGGCGCTGCCGAACAGCGTCCGGGTGCGCAGCAGCGGAGGCGCCACTTACCTCGAGTTCCTGATCACGTCCGGCGGTGGGCGCTATCGCGCGCGGCCTCCGGGCGATTTCCTGAACTTCAACATCAACGACTCGAGCTTCGAGGTTCTGGGCCCGATGCCATTGCTTCCCGCGGGAAGCAGCATCGTGATCTACAACCTGACCTCGGATCCTGCGGTCGGCTCGGCGAACGCTTACTTCGGCGACAATCGAGCCGCGTTCGTCAGTGCGGCGGGAAACGTCATCAATATTGCTCCGACGCAGTTTCCTTTCGAATCGCCGGTCGCGCGATTCCAGGTAATCGAGCATCCGGTGACGTATGAATGCGCCCCGGCCACGGGCTTACTGCGCAGGCACTGGGGCTATTCGATCACGTCGAGCCAGCCGCCGCCGTTTGCCGGCACGGACAACACAGCGCTGCTCGCGGACGGCGTGAGCGCATGCGGCTTCACCTATGACGCGAACGCGGTAGCACGGCGTGCCGGCGTGGTTTCGCTGTCGCTGACACTGACGCGCGAATCCGAGTCGGTATCGCTGTTTCAGCAGGTGCATGTTCCCAATGTGCCGTGACCGGCAATCCGGATTCGGGATCGCAACCGCGATCTTCCTGCTGCTCGTGCTCGGCAGCCTGACCGCGTATCTGGTGACGTTGACCGGAACGAGAGAAAAGGCATCGGTTCTCGACCTGCAGGGCGCGCAGGCATACCAGGCCGCGCGTGCGGGTGTCGAGTGGGGCGCATACCAGTTGCTGCGCGACAGCGCAGGCGCTTTCGCCACCGCCTGCGACGGTGCGAGTTATGCCGCCCCGACCCGGCAGAATCTGTCCGGCCTTGCCGGCAGCCTGGGCAGCTTTACGGCAAGTGTCGAGTGCGGCAGCGCGAGTTTCACCGAAACTGCGAACGCGTTTCGCGTGTACCAGCTGCGCGTGACGGCCTGCAACAAGCCCGCGGCCGGGGTATGCCCGGGAACCGTGGGGCCGATCTACGTGGAACGCCAGTTGCAAGTGGTGATCTCGCGATGACAGTACTGCGAATTGCCATCTGCCTTGTCACGTGGGCGTTGCCTGCTGCGGTTCTGGCGCACACGCCGGGACCCGGTCACGACACGCTGGTGACGGTTTCGTGCGTGCAGGCGGAGATCGGCGTCAATACATCGACAACTTGCACAGTAGTTGTTGCGGATATCGGGGCCGCGCCGCAGCGCGCCACGCCGCTTGGCAGCGTGACCTTCGCCAGCTCGCTCGCAGCCACCTTCAGCCCGAATCCCTGCACGCTCGCGGCGATCGACGGCGAGACCGCGAGCTGCAGCGTGACCTTCACCGGTACGGTTGTCGGCGACCATACGATCACCGCGACCTATCCAACCACCACGGCGGGCGAACATCGCTGGGCGGGAGGCGCTCCGACGACTACGGTGGCGGTGCTCGCGCGTCCGGTGGTCGCGAAGACCTTCAGTCTGCCTCAGCAGGGCATCAACCTGCCGGTTGCGTTGACGATTACGCTGACCAATCCGAACGCGTCCTACGCCATCGTCGACGTCGGTTTCACGGATTCGTATCCGGGTACGCTGGTGAACGTTTCCCCCACAGGCGCGGCGACCACCTGTGGCGGAACCGTGTCGGCTGCTTCGGGCGGCAGTTCGGTGCAGCTCTCGGGAGGCAGCATTCCGGCCGGCGGCAGCTGCACGGTTACGGTCAATGTCACCAGTGCGACGGAAGGCAGTTTCACCAACGACATTCCGGTCGGTGCGGTTACATCCGCCAATGCCGGTTCAAATACTGCGGTGGCGAGCGCGGGAGTGGTCTTCCTGCTGCCGCTGCAGGTGTCGAAAGTGTTTACCCCGGACACGATTAGCGTTGGCGGCACGTCCACTCTTGCCATTACGCTCACGAACCCAAACGCGGGACACGCGGTTACCAGTGTGGCGTTTACCGATACCTACCCGGGCGGCCTCGTCAATTCGACTGCCGCGGCAACTCCGCAATGCAGCGGCACGGTGATCGGGGCAGCCGGGGCCGGTTCGCTTAGCCTGACCGGCGGAACGGTGGCCGCCGGCAGTTCATGCAGTGTCAGTGTCAGCGTCACCAGCGCCACCGCGAACTCGTACAACAACAGTACCGGGCCGGTGACGACCGCGAACGCAGGGACGGCGGTCGCCGCTGTGGCAACGCTGATGGTCGGCGCCGTGGTCGGCGCATTCGACGCGTTCGAAACCAGTTATGCGTCCTGGTCCTCTGCGGTCCGGATCAGGACCAGGATATCCGGTGCGGGATTCAGCCTGAAAGTCGTGGCGCTGGACACTGGGCGCACCGCGGTTCAGACAAGCTTTTCCGGAACGGTGTCGGTCGCGCTGCTGGGCAATACCGTGCTCGGCGTGCCGCTCGACGCGCAGTTGTGCCCGACATCGTCGACCACCATTGCCGATGCCGGTTACCCGGTCTCGGCCACGCTGGCCAGCGGCGAGGTCACGGTCGGTTTCCCGGCCGTGAGCAACGCCTGGCGCGACGTGCGGGTGCGCGTCACGTATACCTCGGGCGCGACGACAGTGGCGGCGTGCTCCGGGGACAATTTCGCGATACGGCCGGCCTCGTTCACGTTGAGCGCAACCGACGACGATCCGCAGACGCCGGGGACCACACGACCGCTCGATAACGTCACCGTGCCTGGCGGGAACGTGCACAGGGCAGGCCAGCCGTTCACCATCCGTGCGTCCGCGGTCAATGCGGCAGGTATGCCGGCAGTCACGACGAACTACGCCAGCACGCCCGATGCCGTGCTCGCCGCATGCGGCGGCTCCGGCTGCCCGGCAACCCTCGGTACGCTGAATATCGGTGCTGCTTTCGCCAGCGGACAGCTCGATTCCAATGCGGCGACGTACGATGAAACTGGGGCATTCTCGCTTCTGTTGCGCGACACGGACTTCGCCAGCGTGGATGCGGCGGACTCGACGAACGCCGAGCGTTACATCGAATCCGCGGTACTGGACGTGGGCCGCTTCGTCCCCGACCACTTCACAGTCACCACCGCGGGCGCGGCTGCGCCGGTGCTGACCAATCGCAGCGCGGCGGTTCCAGCCTGCGCGCCGGCCTCGGCGTTTACCTACATGGGAGAGCCGATGGCGCTGACGTTCCAGCTCGTTGCCCGTAGCGCCACGAACGATGTCACGGAGAATTACGCGGGCGCGCTTGCCACTCTCAACCCGGCGGCTCCCTCTTCTTTCAGGTTCGGTGCAGTCGACGGTGCAGTCGTTCCCCCGCGCACCGCCGCGATTACCGCGATCACGCAGGCGAACCCTGGAGAAGTGACCGCGGCAAACCACGGTTTCTACGATGACGCGCGCGTGTTCATTTCGGGCGTGGCGGGGATGTCCACAGTGAACGACCAGACCTACACGATTACGGTTATCGACGCGAACCGGTTCACCATCGGCGTCGATACCACGGGTTTCGCGCCGTATATCGCGGGGGGCACGGCGTCGCGCCTGGCCGTGCAGTCCGTTTCCGGCGCATGGGCCGCAGGGGTGGGCGACTTCGCGGCGACGCTGCGTTTCGAGCGGGCCGGCGAGCCGGACGGACCGTTCGACGTGCTCGGCATCGGCATCGCACCGATGGATCCGGACGGGGTGACGCTGAATGCGGCCGTACTCGATCTGGACGCAGATGCCGACGGCACGCCGGACCGCAGTCTGCTGGCCACGACCGAGGCGCGGTTCGGCCGTCTCAGGCTCACCAACGCCTATGGCACGGCGACGCTCGATCTGACCATCCCGATGGAGATCCAGTATTACGACGGCTCGTTCTTCGTGACCAGCTCTGCGGACGCCTGCACGCGGCTCGACAGCGGCAATATCGCGCTGGACGGTTTCAGCGGTGCGCTCGATGCATGCGAAACCAGCCTCAGCCCAACTGGGGCGATCGCATTCACGGCAGGCAAAGGCAGCGTGAAACTCACGGCACCCGGGCAGAGTAATGCCGGCAGCGTGGACGTCACCGTAAATCTGGGTGCGGCTGCGGGAAACACCTGCAATCCGGGCGCGATGGCGGCCACGGGCGCTGACAAGGCATTCCTTAGGGGAAACTGGGGCAGTGAGCCTTTTGACGACGATCCCGTGGCTCGGGCCACTTTCGGGATCTACCGCAACGCCAACGAGTTCATCTACTTCCGCGAGAATTTTTAGGGTGGACCGAAGTTTTCTCATTGACGACAATAAGTTATTCGTATATTTTCGTGTTCAAACTTAAGTCTTGAAGGCGGGATGCTGGGACGCAAGAAAAAATCCGGTCTGGTGGCGTTGAATCCTCGGCTCGACCGCGTCGAGGTAGCACGCGTTTTGCGCAACGGTGCCGCCCTTCCAACCGTCGAACTGTGCACCTCGTTCCGCAAACAGGGATCAGACGCGGACGCGCTTTCGCGTTTGCGTCGTGAACTGAATCTCGACAGCTACCGATGCGCAACCGTATTGCCACCCGCCGAATACCAGTTGCAGCTTATCGACGCGCCGAACGTGCCGGAGGCAGAGATGAAATCCGCGGTGCGCTGGCGCATGAAGGAATTCCTCGACTATCCGGTAGAGGCTGCCACGGTGGACGTGGTCTCGGTTCCCGGCGATCCGAATGCGCCCACGCGAGGCCGCTCGGTCTACGCGGTGTCTGCGCGCAACGAAGCGGTTGCCGCACGCATGCGGCTTTTTGCACAGGCGAAACTTCCGCTGGAAGTCATCGATATCCCGGAAATGGCACAGCGCAATCTGGCAGCATTGTTCGAGATCGAACGGCGCGGTCTGGCGACATTGTCATTTTCGGACGAGCGCGGCCTGCTTACATTCACATCCGGCGGCGAGCTGTATCTGGCGCGTTCGATCGACGTCGGGCTGTCGCAGTTGCTCATGGCTTCCGCGGAAGACAAGGTACAGCTGTTCGAGCGAGTGGTGCTGGAACTGCAACGTTCGCTCGATCACTTCGACCGGCAGTTCAGCTACATCCCGGTGGCGAAACTCATGGTGGCGCCGCTGCCCGAGGAGATCGGGCTGGAATCGCACCTGATGCAGAACCTCTATCTGCCGGTGGAGATCGCGAACCTGGAACAGGTGCTGGACTTGCGATCCGCGCCCGAACTCGCGAATCCGGCGAGTCAGCTCCAGCACTGGACCGTGATTGGCGCGGCGCTGAGAGACTAAGGTGGCAGCGTAGATGCAGCAGATCAATCTCTACAACCCGGCGTTCGAGAACAAGCGCGACCTGCTGTCCCTGCCGGGTGTGGTCACCGTATGGGGGATCGCGCTAGCGATCGTTGCCGCCGCGGTGGTGTTCTCCGATATGCGCGCTGATGCCGCAGCGCGGAAGGCGGAACAGGAATCGAGGGCGCGCGCCACCGCCCAGGCGGACATGAGCCGGCTTGCCGCTCAGGCCGCGTCGCGTGCGGCCGATCCTGCACTCGCGGTTGAACTGCAGCGACTGCAGGCACAGCTGGAATCGCGCCATTTGGTCATGGACACGCTAAGGCGCGGTGTCATAGGCAACACGGCCGGATTCTCCGAGTACCTGCGCGCATTTGCGCGGCAGTCGTTCGATGGTCTTTGGCTGACTGGTCTGGCCGTGTCTGGCGCCGGGCAGGAAGTTGTGCTGCAGGGGCGTGCGCTGCAGCCCGAACTGGTACCGGGCTACGTCCAGCGCCTGAACCGCGAGCGCATCATGAAGGGCCATGCGTTCGCCGATCTGCAGATGAACCGCCCGCGACCGGAAACCCCATCCGAGACCGCACCGTTCGTCGAGTTCAGGCTGGCAACGCTGGCGGCTGCCGGAGGCGCGCGATGAAAAGGCAATGGGCCCGTCTCGTGAAGCGCTTCGATGCGCTCGGTAAGCGCGAGCGCATGACCGTGCTGCTCGGCGGCGTGCTGGTGATCGCCCTGGTCGGTTTTTCGCTGATCGACAGCGCGCTGGCGAAACAGCGCGCGTTCGATAAACAGATCACGCAGGCCCGCGCGGATCAGGCGATCGCGCGCGCCCAGGTCGACAGCCTGACGCGCCAACTTGCGCAGGACCCGGACGCGGTAGTTCGCGAACAGATGGCCAAACTGCGCGGGGAGATCGAGAAGATTGACGCCGAAGTGAAGGGCGTGCACCGGGGGCTGGTGTCGCCCGAGCGCATGGCAGGCGTGCTGGAAAGCATGCTGACGCGAAACCGCCGGGTGGATCTGGTCAGTTTGAAGACATTACCGGCAACAGCATTGGTGGAACTTGGAGAAACAGCGGACGCCGCAGATGCGGAACGCAACGTATTCAAGCACGGCATCGAGCTCACGCTGGAGGGCGGCTATCTGGACCTGCTGGATTACCTTGCCCGGTTGGAGAGGCTCCCGTGGCAGATGTTCTGGGCCAAGGCAGAGATGGACGCTTCGGCGTACCCACGCGTTCGGCTCAAGGTCACCGTGTACACGCTGTCGCTGGACCGAAAGTGGCTGGTGGTGTGATGCAAAGGACGATTCGAAATGTGCTGCTTGCGATAGCGCTCAGCGCTGCGATGGCAAGCGCGTTTGCGCAACAGCTGCGCGACCCGACGCGGCCGCCGTCATTCGTCGCGCCGGCGGGAACGGCGGCGGTGCGCGAGTCGGACCTGGTGCTGCAAACGGTACTGATCTCCCCCGAGAGGCGGGCGGCGATCATCAACGGGCGGCTGCTCAGGCTGGGCGAGAACATCGCCGGCATGCAGCTGATGTCGATCAGCGAAAGCGAGGTGCAGCTTCGCGGTCGCGGGGAATCGCGCACCTTGCACCTGTTCCCGGCGGTGAACAGGCGCGAGACCAGGCCGTCAGCAGCCGGCAGTGCCGGTGGCTGAACGTGAAACGACTGAACGACCGAAGATCTAACGCGAGCAAACAGCAATGAAGACACTGCGACGACTCCTCCTGCTGCTGCTGACCACGGCGCTGGCATCGTGCGCGACATCCCGCCATGGCCCGGCCTACGAGTCTGCGCAGCGCGAACTGGAACGGGCTGCGGCGCAGCGCGCGGCCGGCGAACAGCCCGAGGCGGTGTCGCAGGCGCTACTGCCACCGCTGACGGTCGAGATGCCGAGCGTTGACGGCCGGCCTATCGAGCCGCGGTTCGATCTCGAAGTGAACAACGCGCCGGCGGCGCAGGTATTCATGGCAATCGTTTCCGGCACGCGCTACAGCATGGTGGTGCATCCGAGCGTCAAGGAGCCGATCTCGCTCAATCTGAAGGATGCGACGGTATTCGAGGCGCTCGAAGCCATTCGCGAGCTTTACGGCTACGAGTACCGGGTACACGGCAACCGCATCCTGATCCAGCAGATGAGTCTGCAGACCCGCGTATTCCAGGTGAATTACCTGCTGTCGCAGCGCAAGGGGCAGACCGAGGTGCGAATCACCTCGGGGGCGATCTCCGATTCCGGGGCCGGCAGCGTGCCGGGACCCAGCACCACGCCGTTGCCGGGAACCACCACCAGCCGCGCGCTGGAGAGCAGCCGGGTCACTACGACATCCGACAACGATTTCTGGGGCGAGCTGGCCGGCGCGGTGAGCGCGATGGTCGGCACCGAGGAAGGGCGCAACGTGGTGGTCAGCCCGCAGGCGGGCGTGATCGTGGTGCGGGCCATGCCGGCCGAACTGCGCAGCGTGGAGGAGTTCCTGCGTACCATGTCCGGGGTGGTGGAGCGCCAGGTGATGATCGAAGCGAAGATCATCGAGGTGCAGCTCTCGGATGAGTTCCAGACCGGTGTCAACTGGGCGGCGTTTCGCAGCGGGGACAACAGCCGCTTCGGCGGCGGCCTGCTGACTCCCGGTACCACGCTGTCGCCGAGCGGCTCGATATCGACGTTCACTGCGACCAATCCCGACGGCACGATTGCGGGTAATTCAGACCTGACCGCGCTGCCCGGCGCGATCTCGGGTTCCCTGCAGACCGGCATCGGCACGCCCGCCACGCTGCTGGGGCTGGCTTTCCAGACCAGCAACTTCGCGGCGCTGATGTCATTCCTCGAAACCCAGGGCAATCTGCAGGTGCTTTCCAGCCCGCGCATCGCCACGCTGAACAACCAGAAGGCGGTGCTGAAGGTCGGCACCGACGAATTCTTCGTGACCAACATCACAACCAATACCACGACGGCCGGCGTAACCACCACGCAATCGCCGACGATCACGGTGCAGCCGTTCTTCTCCGGTATTGCCCTGGACGTGACCCCGCAGATCGACGGTAGCGGATTCATTACCCTGCACGTGCATCCGTCGGTCAGTAACGTGACCGAACGCACCAAGAACATCGATCTCGGCAGCGCCGGGCAGTTCCGCCTGCCGCTCGCCTCCAGCAACATCAGCGAAACCGATACCATCGTGCGGGTGGGTGACGGCAATATAGTTGCCATCGGCGGCTTGATGAAGGAGGTGCAGGTGCGGGGCCGCAGCCAGGTGCCGGGACTGGGCAACGTGCCGATTGCCGGCAGCCTGTTCCGTAACACCAACCGGCAGACGGTAAAGAGCGAGCTCGTCATCCTGTTGCGGCCCACTGTGATACACGGCCCGTCCAGCTGGCAGCAGGATATACTCGACACCAGAGAGCGATTCGACGCGTATCCGTCAAGTGATGCATTTCGCAACAATCAGGGCAGCGCGGCGCCCGCACCTGCGACACGTTGAGCTGTGCAAAGGCGCGGCGCGCATGCGCCGCGCCTCCTGTAGCGGCTTAGCGCATTGAATATGTATCGCACGCATTTCGGATTGCGCGAGCCGCCCTTCGGCCTGACCCCGGACACCACCTTCACCTTCGCCTGCACGCCGCACCAGGAGGCGCTGAACGTTCTGCTGGTCGCCATCGAGAACGGCGAGGGGTTCATCAAGGTCACCGGCGAAGTCGGCATGGGCAAAACGCTGCTCTGCCGCAGGTTTCTCGCGACGATCGGAGCGCACTGCGTCACCGCCTATCTGCCCAACCCGATGCTGGATCCGCGGGGGCTGTATTTTGCGCTGGCCGAGGAGCTGCATATCGCGCTCGACCGCGAGTCCGATCAGCATCACCTGCTGAAGGCGTTGAATCATGCGCTGCTGGACTTTGCGCGCGCCGGCAAGAAGGTCGTGGTCTGTCTGGACGAGGCGCAGGCGATTCCGCTGGAGACGCTGGAGGCCTTGCGCCTGCTGTCGAACCTCGAAACGGAGAAGCGCAAGCTGATTCATGTCGTGATGTTCGGGCAGCCCGAACTGGATGCGAAGCTCGCGGATCCCGGCGTGCGCCAACTTCAGCAACGCATCACGTTCAACTGCCGCCTCGGCGCGCTGTCGAAAAAGGAAACCGAGTACTACGTTTCTCACCGGCTGCAGGTGGCCGGATACGTGGGCGACAGGCTGTTCGAGTCGGGCGCGATCGATGCCCTGTATCGCGTATCCGGGGGCGTGCCCAGACTGGTGAACATCATTGCGCACAAAGCCCTGCTGGCCGCCTACGGTCAGGGCCGGCACTACATCAACGCCGATCACGTGAAACGTGCGGCTACCGACACGCCTGCCGCGCACCGCGATAGCGTTCTGCCGCTGACGGCAGGCGCAGTTGCGCTGACCGGGGTGGCACTGGCGGCGCTGTGGTACTTCCTCGCATGAGCCTGATCAACCAGCTGCTGGCCGACCTGGAGAAACGTCACGCGTCCGGCCCCGAGATGAAGACGCTGTCGCCGCAGGTGCGCGCGCTGCCTGCGCGCAGGCCTGCGCGCAGATGGCCGCTGGCCTTGCTGCTCGTCGCCGGAATCGCGGCAGCGGCGGCGGTCTACCTGCTGTCGACAGCGGATGAACCTGCCTACCTGCCGCAACCGCTCGCCGCTGTCGCTGCACCTGACGAGCCGATGCTGCCCGAGGAAGAACAGGACGCCCGCGCCGCCCTGCTGGTGCCGGTGTTCCAGCTGGCCGAGGAGTTGAGTTTCATTCCGGAGCCTTCCCCGCGCGAGATCGAACAGCCAGTTGTGGAAGCCGTGGCACTGCAGACAGCGCAGACGATTGCGGCACCGGTGCCGCGCGCTTCTCCCGTGCGCGCTGCCGCCGAGAGCAAACCGGCGCCTGCGCCGAAGCCGTCACCGGTTGCGGCGCCCGCCGTCGCAAAGCCCGCTGCGGCGCTGCCCGACATGGAAGAGGTGACGATACCGGCCCAGACCGCGGTCGTGCCGATCGACAAGCAGATGCGCGAACTGACGGCCTATGAACGTGCCGAGAACGAGTTCCGCAAAGGCGCGGCCCGCCTGCAGCAGGGGCGGGTGATCGATGCGGAAGCACATTTCCGCGCGGCATTGGGCGAGGATCTGTCGCACGCGCCGTCCCGTCAGGCGCTGATCGGTTTGCTGCTGGATGCGGGACGAAACCAGGACACGGAAAAAGTACTGCAGGAAGCCCTTCAGCTCAATCCGCGGCAACCACGGCATGCCATGCTGCTGGCGCGGCTGGAACTCGAGCGCGGCGACGCGGTGGCGGCGGTGTGGACGCTGGAGGCAAGCCGCCCCTATGCCGGCGATTCGGAATACCTGGCGTTTCTTGCCGCAGCCATGCAGCGGGCGGCCAGGCATGAAGAAGCGGCACAGTATTTCAACGCGGCGCTGTCGGCGTCGCCCGGTAACGCGATCTGGTTGATGGGTCTCGGCATCAGCCTGCGCGCGATCAACGATCACGGTGCGGCGCATCAGGCCTTCAAGCGTGCGGCGGACAGCGGAACCCTGACTGCCGAACTGCAGACCTATGTCGAGTCGCAGGCGCGCGATCTCGCGCCGCGCCAGCGCTGAGTCGGCATTCAGCCCCGCACCACGGTGCGCGCGGCGATCCAGCCGGTTACGCTTTTCGCACCGGCACGCCTGAGCGTGCCGGCGAGCTCATCGAGTGTGGCGCCGGTGGTCATGACATCGTCGACCACCGCCACGCTCATCCCCGACAGATCCGCATCGCAGGCGAACACCCCCCGCACGTTCCTTGCGCGCTCTTTCCAGGGCAGTGCTGCCTGCGGCGTGGCTGCGCGCTGACGCCGCGAGAGCCCGGTTCGCGGCGTCAGGCCGAATTCCCTGCAGGCGAGTCGCGCAATCTCCGCCGCCTGATTGAATCCGCGTTCGGCCAGACGCTCGCGTGCGATTGGCATCGCGATTACCAGGTCCGGATACGGTTCATGCTCGATGGTGTCGGCCAGAGCCGCTGCCAGCGGCCTTGCGCAGGCGAGGTCGGCGGCGTACTTGAGCCGCTTTACCAGGCTGTCCACCGGGAAGGCGTATTCCAGCGCCGCCGCCACTCGCGCGTAGCGCGGCGGTTCCTGCAGGCAGCGCCCGCAGACTTCGCCCGCCGGCGTAGGCACCGCGCAAACGGCGCAGCGCAGGGCCGGCAACCGGGGCAGCGCCTTGCGGCAGCCGGCGCACAGGCCGTCGCCGGCCGCGACCGCGCCGCACAGCACGCAGGCCGGTGGCACCGCACGGCGCACCCATGACACGCAGCTGTCAAACAATCCTGAAAACATGTTTGACAGCTATGCCTGTTTTTCCGATGATCGGTTGAAAGGTCTGCACCGCGGGCCGGTTGAATCAGGAAGCGATCCATGACGCCACAACTTGCCGCCGTTCACAAGCCTAACCCGGAGCAGAGCGCCGCGCGCTGGAGCGTGGATGCTATCGAGGCCCTGTTTGCCTTGCCATTTTCCGACCTGATGCAGCGCGCGCAGGCAGTCCACCGCGCGCACTTCTCCGCGCACCAGGTGCAGCTATCGACCCTGCTGTCGATCAAGACCGGCGGTTGCCCGGAAGATTGTGGCTACTGTCCGCAGGCGGCGCGTTATCACACCGGAGTCGACAACGAACCGCTGATGCCGCTGGCACAGGTGCTCGAAGCGGCGCGCGCGGCCAAGACCAAGGGCGCCACGCGCTTCTGCATGGGCGCGGCCTGGCGCGGGCCGAAGCAACGCGACCTGGAGCAGGTCGCGGAAATGGTGCGCGAGGTCAAGGCGCTCGGGCTGGAGACCTGCGCCACGCTCGGCCTGCTCAAGGAAGGTCAGGCGCAGCAGCTGAAAGTGGCCGGGCTCGATTACTACAACCACAATATCGACACCGATGCCGGGTTCTATGGCGAGATTATCTCCACCCGCACCCAGGATGACCGCCTGGAAACGCTGGCACAGGTCAGGGCCGCCGGCATCCATGTCTGCTGCGGCGGCATCGTCGGCATGGGCGAGTCACGGCGCACGCGCGCGGCGCTGATCGCGCAGCTTGCCAATATGGATCCGTATCCCGAGAGCGTCCCGATCAACAATCTGGTGCAGGTGGAGGGCACGCCGCTGCACGGCACCGAGAAACTCGATCCGTTCGAGTTCGTGCGCACCATCGCGTGTGCGCGCATCGCCATGCCGAAGGCAATGGTGCGGCTGTCCGCCGGGCGTGAAGAGATGTCGGACGAATTGCAGGCGCTGTGCTTCCTGGCCGGGGCCAATTCGATCTTCTACGGCGAGAAGTTGCTGACCACCGGCAATCCGCAGGCGGCGCGCGACCTGCAGTTATTCGAACGCCTGGGCCTGTCGGCAATGCCGGCGGGGAAATAGCCGAGCCGCCTTTCCGCAATCCTCGGAGTATCGATCGGTGTCTGAGCCCGCGCTCGATCCGCAAGCGCAGTGGCCGGCACAGGAACTGCGGAAGCTCGAGGCGCATGGGTTGTTGCGCCGCCGCCGTATCCTCGAATCTGCGCAGGGGACCCGGGTCCGGCTGGACGGCCGGGAGTTCGTTTCGTTCTGCAGCAACGACTATCTCGGCCTGGCCGCAGACCCGCGGCTGGCCGATGCGCTGATCGCCGGGGTACGCGACTGCGGGGTCGGAGCCGGCGCATCGCATCTTCTGAGCGGCCACCACCGCGCGCACCAGATGCTCGAGGAGCGGCTGGCGGCTTTCACCGGATTTCCCCGGGTGCTGTTCTTCTCTTCCGGGTATCTCGCCAATCTCGCAGCCATCACCACGCTTGCGCCGCGCGACGCGGAAATCTTCGCCGATCGCCTGAATCATGCCTCGCTGAACGACGGCATGCTGCTTGCGCGCGCGCGGTTTCGCCGCTATCCGCATCTCGACCTGGAATCCCTGGAGCACATGCTGTCGCGATCGCGCGCGTCGCGGCGCGTGGTGATAACCGACGCGGTGTTCAGCATGGACGGCGACGTCGCGCCGCTCGATCGGCTGGCTGCGCTGTGCGAACGCCGTGGTGCATGGCTGCTGATCGATGATGCGCACGGCTTCGGCGTGCTCGGCCCGCAGGGGCGTGGCAGCGCCGCGGCCCACGCGGTATCGGGAAGCCGTGTGGTGTATGTCGGCACGCTCGGTAAGGCGGCGGGCGTGTCCGGCGCGTTCGTCGCCGCCGATGCCCAGGTGATCGAGCTGTTGATCCAGCGCGCCCGCGCCTATGTGTATACCACCGCGAGCCCGCCCGCGCTGGCGCGCGCGCTGATGGCCAGCATCGACATGATCGAGCGCGAGGAATGGCGCCGGCAGCAGTTGTTTTCGCATGTTGCCCGCTTCAGGCAGGTGGCCGCCGCGGGAGCGTTCGCCCTGCTGCCTTCCGAGCATGCGATTCAGCCGGTGATGATCGGCGAAGCGGCGCAGGCGCTTGCGGTATCCGCCAGACTGGAGCAGTCGGGCATCCTTGCGCCGGCGATCCGTCCCCCGACCGTGCCGCAAGGCGGCGCGCGATTGCGCGTGTCGTTGTCCGCCGCGCACGCGCCGGAAGACATCGAGCGGCTGGCGTCCGCGCTGGTCGCGGTGTCGCGGGAGTATGCGTGAGCGGGCAACTGGACAAGCGCCAAGTGCGGCGTGCCTTCGAGCGCGCGGCAAGCACTTATGATCGTGCCGCCGTGCTGCAGCGGGAAGTGTGCAACCGCGTGCTGGAACGGCTTGCGCTGATGAAACTGACGCCGCGGGTTGTGTTGGATGCCGGCTGTGGCACCGGCTACGCGGCCGCACCGCTTGCGCGCCGGTTTCCGCGGGCGGCGCTGATCGAACTGGACATCGCGGAGCCGATGGTGCGTGCCGCCGGCGCGAGCCGGCGCTGGTGGGAGCGCCTGCTACCGGGACAGGCAAAACGACTGACGGTTTGCGCGGACATCGAGCATCTGCCGCTGCGCTCCGGGTCCTGCGATCTGGTGTGGTCGAATCTCGTACTGCAATGGGCGCCCGATCTGCAGGCCATGTTGCGCGAGCTGCAGCGCGTGCTGGCGCCGGGCGGGTTGCTGATGTTTTCCACCTTCGGCCCGGATACGCTGCAGGAGTTGCGCGCGGCGTTTGCCCGGGTCGATTCGCGCGAGCACGTCAACCGATTCGTCGACATGCATGACATCGGCGACATGCTGATCGGGAGCGGCCTGGCGGACCCGGTGATGGACATGGAGCATTTCACCCTGACCTACCCGCAGGTGCGCGATCTGATGCGCGAACTGAAGGCCCTCGGAGCGCACAACGCCAGTAGAGACCGTGCCCGTGGGCTCACCGGACGCCGGACACTGGCGCGGGTGGAAGAGCACTACGCACGGTTGCGTGACGGCGATGGTCGGCTGCCCGCAACATTCGAAGTGGTGTACGGCCATGCTTGGAAACCGCGGCCGAAGACCGGGCCTGGTGGCAGGCCGGTGATCGACATCAAGGTGCAGGGAGATGGCTGACAGCCGGGATAATTCATTGCCGGCAGGGCATCGCAGCCTGTTCGTCATCGGCACCGACACCGGGGTGGGCAAGACGCGGATCGCCTGCATGTTGTTGCGCGCATTCGCCGCACGCGGTGAGCGCGTGATCGGCATGAAACCGGTTGCCGCCGGTCTGGAACCGGGCGTTTTCGTTCCGCGTAACGCGGACGTAGAACTGCTGTTAGCGGCGTCGAATATCGATGTGCCCTTGCATCTGGTCAATCCCTACTGCTTTGCAGATCCGGTGGCGCCGCATCTCGCTGCAGCTGCGGAGCAGGTCGAGATATCGCTGGAGCGCATGCTGGATGCGTTCACGGCGCTGAATCGGCTGGCCGATCGTGTGGTGGTGGAAGGCGCCGGCGGCTTTCTGGTGCCGCTCGGGCCGGAACATGACATGGGCGAACTCGCCCGCCGGCTGACGATCCCGCTGGTGCTGGTGGTCGGCATGCGACTGGGTTGCCTGAACCATGCGCTGTTGACGGCCGAATCCGTTGCCGGTCGCGGTCTGCGTCTCGCGGGGTGGGTTGCCAACTGCATCGATCCGCAAATGGACCTGCTGGAATCCAATATCGACGCACTGCGGCAGCGCCTGCCGGCGCCGCTGATCGGTATCGTGCCTAACGATACGGCGCACGGTCCGCATGCGGGGATTCGCCTGGACATCGAACGCCTTGCGGGAATCCTGTGAGCAGCGCGTTCCTTGCAGAGAAGTCCGCGTGCATTCTTGCTTACGTGGCGAGGGCTGTGTTACATTTCCGCGCGCGTTCCGCGCGCGAAAAAACGATGGTTCGTTCGTCTGCGCAGGCGTTGCGCGACCGAATAAGAGCTTGGGTTCATGAGCAGCGGCGAGATCAGGGACGGCGCGGAATTCACGCTGCTCACCCGGCGGAGTTACTCCCTTTCCCCCGGCGGACGGCTTCTGGTATTCGGCACGCTCGCCGCGGTTACGCTCGCGATTTCTCTCGGGTTCGCCATCAAGGGTGCATGGCCGGTGCTACCGTTTGCGGGACTGGAGTGTGTCGCGCTGTTTCTGGTCTGGCGCTGGTTGTGCCTGCACGAAGGCGACTACGAATGCGTTACCATCGACTCCGGCCGGATTACGGTGGAATCGCGCATCGGCGGCCGACTGACGCGAAGAGAATTTGACCGGGCCTGGGCCCGGGTGATCGTCGAAACAGCGGATGGCTTACGCCCAAGCGTATTTCTCCGATCGCACGGAAAGTCGATTGAAGTTGCCCGCCTGCTGGGCGACGAAGCGAAGATCGAGGCCGCCCGGCGGCTAAGGCAAAAAATTTCAGAAAACCATTCTTGAAAGATTAAGAGCACTGTGGGGAAAGTATGAGGTTGCCTAGCTTTCTGCGTCTGTCCACCCTGGCGGTCGCGCTGCTTGTTCCCGGTGTTGTGATGGCGAGCAAATGGAATCTGCAGCCACCCAATACCGTTATTGCGCAGGACATCTACGACCTGCACACCATCATCATGATCATCATCACGGTGATCTTCATCGGTGTGTTCGGTTTCATGTTTTATGCGATCGTGAAGCACCGCAAGTCGGTGGGGCACAAGGCCGCACACTTTCACGAGAACACCACGGTCGAGATCATCTGGACCATCGTTCCCTTTTTCATTCTGGTGGTCATGGCATGGCCGGCGACGACCACGCTACTGGCGATGCGCGACACTTCCGATCCCGACCTGACCATCAAGGCCACCGGCTACCAGTGGAAATGGGGCTACGAGTATCTCGAGGATGACGTCCGCTTTTTCAGCTCCCTGGCAACGCCGCGTGACCAGATCGACGGCCGGGCAGACAAGGGCGACCATTACCTGCTGGAAGTGGACAATCCGGTCGTCGTGCCGGTGGGCAAGAAAGTGCGCGTGCTGACCACCGCAAACGACGTGCTGCATGCGTGGTACGTCCCCGCGCTGGCGGTGAAACAGGATGCGATCCCCGGTTTCATCCGCGACACATGGTTCCGCGCCGAGCAGACCGGGACGTTCCGCGGCCAGTGCGCAGAACTGTGTGGCAAGGAACACGGTTTCATGCCGATCGTGGTTAAGGTGGTGACCGAGGAGGAATACCGGGCCTGGGTCAACCAGCAGAACCAGAAAGTCGCCGCCCCATCGTTCGATCCCGACAAGGTCTATTCGCTGGCCGAACTCAGTCAGCAGGGAGAAGACGTGTACCAGACGCATTGCGCGGCCTGTCACATGCCCGACGGCAGCGGCATGGCGCCTGTCTTCCCGCCAATCAAGGGCAGCAAGATCGCGACCGGCCCGAAAGGCCCGCACATGGATATGGTGATCCACGGCAGCAAGAAGAATCCCGCGATGATGGCGTTCAGCAGCCAGCTGTCCGATCTCGAACTGGCTGCGGTGCTCACTTACCAGCGCAATGCGCTGGGCAACAGCACCGGCGACGCGATCCAGCCGGGCGAAGTGATGGCAGTGCGCTGAGCGGGCGAAGAAAACAGAGCTTCAGGTCAAGGAGAGCTAAATGGAAGCGGTACACGGTCACGATGACGCGCACGATCACCACCCGTCCGGGATCATGCGGTATGTGACCACCACGAACCACAAGGATATCGGCACGCTGTATCTGTGGTTCAGCTTCATCATGTTCCTGGTGGGCGGTGTCATGGCGCTGACGATCCGCGCCGAGCTGTTCCAGCCGGGATTGCAGATCGTCAATCCGGACTTTTTCAACCAGATGACGACCCTGCACGGGTTGATCATGGTTTTCGGCGCGATCATGCCCGCCTTCGTCGGCTTCGCGAACTGGCAGATCCCGATGATGATCGG
>DATKEK010000353.1:0-7504 GCA_035512195.1 Burkholderiales bacterium | reverse complement strand
ATCGCGAGTATGTCGCTTACTCCGCGCTCATTCAGCGCCTTGACGATGTTGGCGCCGAGGAATCCCGCAGCACCGGTTACAACGATGTACATGCCCGTTTCCCCGTAGCAGCTTTCATGCGCGCGGTGACCGTCCCTTCATACTTGCCCGTCAAACAGTTCTTCCGGTTGTACCACCGCAGCGCCGAGCTTGCCGACCACGATGCCGGCCGCTTTGTTCGCCCAGCGCACGGCCTCGTCCATTGGCTGCCCGGCCGCAAGCATCACTGCCAGCATCGCGATCACGGTGTCGCCTGCGCCGCTCACATCGTACACTTCGCGCGCCACGGTCGGCACGTGCACCGGTCCGCTTTCGCGGTAAAGCGTCATGCCTTCCTCGCTGCGGGTGATTAACAGCGCTTCCAACTTGAGATCATGGCGAAGCTTCTGCGCGCGCGCAGTCAGATCGTCTTCGCTTTTCCAGCGCCCGGCCACTTCGCGAAACTCGGTCCGGTTCGGGGTGATCAGCGTCGCGCCCCTGTAGCGCGTGTAGTCGTCGCCTTTCGGATCGACCAGCACCGGCTTGCCAGCGGCGCGGGCCATCTCGATCATGCGCTCGATGTGCCGCAACCCGCCCTTGCCGTAATCCGAAAGCAGCACGACATCCGTCTGCGCCAGACGCAACTCAAAGTCTGTCAGCTTGGTGGCAAGAATCTCGTGCCCGGGCTCGGTCTCGAAATCGATCCTCAGCAGCTGCTGCTGCCTGCCGATCACGCGTAATTTGACGGTGGTCGACAATCCGGGATCGCGATGCAGCTGGGCGGTAATGTCGGCCCGCTCGAGCAGTCGCTTGAGGCAATCGCCGGCCTCGTCCCCGCCGACCACCGACAGCAGCAGCGGCTTGCCTCCAACCGCCGCGATGTTCAGCGCCACGTTCGCCGCGCCGCCCGGGCGTTCCTGCATCTGCGAGACCTTGACCACCGGCACCGGCGCTTCCGGGGAAATGCGGCTCACTTCGCCGAACCAGTAGCGGTCGAGCATGACATCGCCTACCACGAGAACACGGGCGGTTTGCAAGGATGATTGCAAGGATGAAGGATGAAGGCGGAAGGATGAAGTCTCCCCTGCGGCAGCCCTGCCGTTCTGGTTTCTTCCTTCCGCCTTCATCCTTCCGACCTCATCCTTGCCTTTCACGGCCTTCCGACCGAGAGGTACTCGATTCCCAGGTCGCGGACCATCGGGGAGTCATAGAGATTGCGCCCATCGATCACCACCGGCTGTTTCAGCCGGCGCTTGATCTCTTCGAAATCCGGGCTGCGGAACTCCTTCCACTCGGTGACGATCACCAGCGCGTCCGCGCCGTCCAGCGCGTCGAGCGGGGCGTCCGAGAACTTCACCGCCGGCTCGCTGGCATAGAGCCGCCTGGCTTCGGCGACTGCGACCGGGTCGTAAGCGTGTACCTTTGCGCCGCGGGTCAGCAGGCCGTTGATCACGACGCGACTGGGCGCCTCACGCATGTCGTCGGTGTTCGGCTTGAACGACAGCCCCCAGACGGCAAACGTCCTGCCGTCGAGGTGTTCGCCGAACCGAATGCGTACCTTGTCCAGAAGGCGCTGCTTCTGCGTGCGGTTCACCTTTTGCACCGCATCGACGATGGTCATCTGCATGCCGTACTCGCCGGCGGTGTGCTGCAGGGCCTCGATATCCTTGGGAAAGCAGGATCCGCCGTAGCCGCAGCCGGCATACAGAAAGTGATAGCCGATGCGCGGATCGGACCCGATGCCGAGACGCACATTTTCAATGTTGGCGCCGAGTTTTTCCGACAGATTGGCCAGTTCGTTCATGAACGAAATGCGAGTGGCCAGCATGGCGTTGGCAGCGTACTTGGTCAGCTCGGCCGAACGGGTATCCATCACCAGCAGGCGGTCGTGATTGCGGTTGATCGGCGCATACAGCTGCCGCATGATCTGCACCGCCTTGTCGTCGCCACTGCCGATGACGATGCGATCCGGCCGCATGAAATCCTCCACTGCCGCGCCCTCTTTCAGGAACTCGGGATTGGACACCACGCTGAAGGGCACCTTGGCGCCGCGCACCTTGAGTTCGTCCTCGATGACGGCGCTCACCCTTTCCGCCGTACCCACCGGGACGGTGGACTTGTCGACGATCACGCGATAATCGTTCATCTGGCGGCCGATGTTCCTCGCAGCCGACATGACATACTTCAGATCGGCGGAACCGTCCTGGTCGGACGGGGTGCCGACCGCGATGAACTGGACCGTCCCATGGCGCACCGATTCCGCCACGTCGGTGGTAAACCGCAGGCGGCCGGCAGCCGAATTGCGCCGCACCAGCGTTTCGAGTCCCGGTTCGTAAATCGGTATGCCGCCGGCGTTCAGCAGCTTCACCTTGTCTTCATTGAGATCGAGGCAGAGCACGTCGTTGCCGAGGTCCGCGAAACAAGCGCCTGAGACCAGTCCCACATAGCCGGTGCCGATGATCGTGATCTTCACTGCTTGTTCTCCGAGTAAGCGATCTCGCGGTTGATCGAGCGCAAGGTGGCGAGCGGGTCCGCGGCGCGCGCGATCGGGCGTCCGATGACCAGATAGCTTGCGCCCAAAGCGATCGCAGTCGCGGGGGCCATGATGCGCTTCTGATCGTCCGCGGCGCTGTCGGTCAGCCGGATGCCGGGTGTGACGCGCAGAAAGCCGTCGCCGAACCGGTCGCGAATCGCCGCCGCCTCGTGTGCCGAGCAGACCACGCCGTTCAGCCCGCATGCGCTGGCCAATGCCGCCAGCCGCAATGCCGCCTGCTCAGGCGAAGCCTCGACGCCGATATCGCGCAGATCCTGGTCCGACATGCTGGTCAGCACCGTGACCGCGATCAGCGCGGGCGGATCGTCGAACTCGGAGATGGCTTCGCGCGCCGCCCGCATCATTTCGCTGCCGCCCGACGCGTGCACGTTCAGCATCCAGATCCCGAGCCGCGCAGCCGCGCGGCAGGCTTGCGCCACCGTGTTGGGAATATCGTGGAACTTCAGATCGAGGAAAACCCCGTAGCCGCGCGCTACAAGCTCGGTCACCAGCCCAGGACCGGCCGAGGTGAACAGTTCCTTTCCGACCTTCAGCCGGCAGAGCTCAGGGGAAAGGCGGTCAACAAGCTTGAGCGCCGCGGCTGTGTCGCCGAGGTCCAGCGCCACGACTACCCGCGGACCGCGATTCACCCGGCGAACTCCCGCTCTTCCGATCGGCGCGGGGGATACGTTTCCCATCCGTTGCAGGCCGGGCAATGCCAGTAGAACTGGCGGGCCTTGAAACCGCAGACCTCGCAGCGGTAAAGCGCCAGCGAGCGGGTATGGTGATGTACCAAGTTCTTGATCAGCTGCAGGTCGTTCCTGCGCTCGGCCGGCGCCTCCATGAGCTGGGCTTCGAGCAGCTTGTCCAGGCCGAGCAGGGTGGGATTGCGAGCGAGTTCGTCGCGCACCAGGCGGTAGGCGGCGTCGGCGCCCTTGTTCTCGAGTTCACCCTGGTAGGTGACGTTCACCAGCTCCAGCGAGGGATGGCTCGCCAGATACGTGCGCAGGAGCTGCAGGCCCTCCTCGCCCTTGCCGATCTGCCGGTAGGCGTCCTGCAGCTTTTCTGCCACCAGCGCCAGATACGCCGGATTCTGCTGCTCGATGCTGCGCCACGCCTCGATCGCCTGTTGCGGATTCCCGCGGGCCAGCTCGATATCGCCCAGCAGAATATTGGCGCGCGCGCATTTGCGATTTACCGACAGCGCTTCGTGCAGGAAATCGCGTGCTGCATCCCAGCGCGAGTGCATCATCTCCGCTGCCGCCAGCTCGCAGTAGTAGTTCGCGATGTCCTTGGCGCTGGACTGACCGGTAACCGCGTCCATCCGCCGCGAGGTCTTGATGGCTTTCTTCCAGTCTCTTTCCTGTTCGAAAATCTCGAGCAGGAACTTGAGCCCTTGCTGTTCGTACTGGGTGCTGTCCAGCCGGCCGAAAAGCTCCTCGGCGCGATCAAGCAGCCCGGCCTTCAGATAGTCCTGCGCAAGCTCATACAGCGCCTGCAGGCGCTGTTCCGGAGCCAGATCGGGGCGGTCGAGCAGATTCTGATGCATGCGGATCGCACGTTCCACCTCGCCGCGGCGACGAAACAGGCTGCCCAGTGCGAAGTGCAGTTCGACCGTTTGCGGGTCGACCTTGACCACCTCGATGAAGGCCTCGATCGCCTTGTCGGGCTGCTCGTTCAGCAGGAAATTGAGTCCCTTGAAGTACGACATCGGCAGCGCACGGGACTCGGTGAGGAGCTGCTTGATGTCGATGCGCGCCGCGAGCCAGCCGAGCGCGAAGAAAAGCGGGAAGCCCAGTAACCACCAGAGTTCGAATTCCATGTCTCTTCCCGGACGCCGGTTCAGCGCGCATCGGCGGGGGCGGTAGCCTGCGCCCGCAGCTGCTTGCGCAGGGCAAGTATCTCCTTTCGCTGACGAAACACGTAACCGAGGGTCGCCAGCACACCGGCCGCGGCGCCGACCGCGAAGATCACCAGCAGGATGAACACCAGCGGGGCTTCCCACTGGCTTCCCAGGTAAAAGCGGACCATCACCGGTTCGGTATTCTTCAGGGCGAACCCCAGCAATACCACGAAAACCAGGATCCGAAGCGTCCAGACGACGTATCGCATTCTCTCAGGCGGACGGTCGTCCCGTCCCGCACTCGCCAGTTAGATAAAGCGGCACGATCCCGAGACAATGCCGCCGGGCAATCTCTGTACGCATCTCAAGAAAAATTTCGCGTGCGCCGGGCCGATTTCGACGCCTACTGCTGCTTGAGGTCGACCCGCTCGCGAAGTTCCTTGCCTGCCTTGAAATGCGGAACGTACTTGGCCGGGACGTGCACCTTTTCCCCGGACTTCGGATTCCGCCCGATGCGCGGCGGGCGGTAATTCAGTCCGAAGCTGCCGAACCCGCGGATTTCGATGCGATGGCCCTGAGACAGGCTCTTGGCCATCTGATCGAGAATCATCTTGACTGCAAGCTCGGCGTCGTTTGCCACCAGTTGCGGAAAATGCGACGCCAGCCTCGCTATCAGTTCCGACTTGGTCATGGCGCGTCCTATTGCGCTGAGTTCTTGTTATCCAGCTTGGCTTTGAGCAGGGCACCGAGATTGGTAGTCCCCGCGCTCGCAGTTTCCGCCGAATGCTTCTGCACCGCCTCGGCTTCCTCGGCGGCATCCTTGGCCTTGATCGAGAGATTAATGTTGCGGTTCTTGCGATCGATGTTGATGATCATCACCGAAAGCTTGTCGCCCTCTTTCACATGGCTACGGATGTCTTCCACGCGATCCCGCGACACCTCGGAAGCGCGCAGGTAACCCTCCACGTCGACATCGAGCTGAATCACAGCGCCTTTGGCGTCGACGCTCTTCACTTCTCCTTCCACCATGGCGCCCTTGTCGTGCACGGAGACATAGTTGGTGAACGGATCGCCTTCCAGCTGCTTGATGCCGAGCGAGATGCGCTCGCGCTCGACGTCGATCGAAAGCACCATGGCTTCGACCTCGTCGCCCTTCTTGTACTTGCGAACCGCTTCCTCCCCGGGGACGGACCAGGACAGGTCGGACAGATGCACCAGGCCGTCAATGCCGCCGGGCAGACCGATGAAGATGCCGAAGTCGGTAATGGATTTGATCTGACCCTGGACCTTGTCGCCTTTCTTGAAGTTCTGCGCGAACTCGTCCCACGGGTTGGGCTTGCATTGTTTCATGCCGAGGGAAATGCGGCGGCGGTCTTCGTCGATCTCGAGGATCATGACCTCGACTTCGTCGCCCACCTGCACCACTTTCGCCGGATGCACGTTCTTGTTGGTCCAGTCCATTTCCGAGACGTGGACCAGGCCTTCGATGCCCGCCTCCACTTCCACGAACGCGCCGTAATCGGTCAGATTGGAAACCTTGCCGAACAGACGGGTGCTGGCGGGATAGCGCCGGGACAGGCCGACCCATGGGTCTTCGCCGAGCTGCTTGAGGCCGAGCGATACGCGATTCTTTTCCTGGTCGAACTTGAGTACTTTGGCGGTGACTTCGTCGCCGACGTTGACGACTTCGGTCGGATGCTTCACGCGGCGCCAGGCGAGGTCGGTGATGTGCAGCAGGCCGTCGATGCCACCCAGGTCGACGAACGCGCCGTAGTCGGTAATGTTCTTGACGATGCCCTTGACCACCGCTCCTTCGTGCAACGTCTCCAGCAACTTCTGGCGCTCTTCGCCAAGGGAGGCTTCCAGCACCGCGCGGCGGGATACGACAACGTTGTTGCGCTTGCGGTCGAGCTTGATGACCTTGAATTCGAGCTGCTTGCCTTCGAACGGGTTAGTGTCCTTGACAGGACGCACGTCCACCAGCGAACCGGGAAGGAATGCGCGGATGCCGTTGACCATCACGGTCAGGCCGCCTTTAACCTTGCCGTTCACCAGCCCCTGCACCAGCCTGCCTTCTTCCATTGCCTTCTCGAGATCGTGCCATGCGGCCAGACGTTTCGCCTTCTCGCGCGACAGGCGGGTCTCGCCGTAGCCATCCTCGAGCGCCTCGATGGCGACCGACACATAGTCGCCGGGCTTGACCTCGAGTTCTCCGCGATCGTCCCTGAATTCTTCGATTGATATGTAGCTTTCAGACTTCAGTCCGGCGTTCACCACGACGAAGTTCTGGTCGATACGCACCACTTCCGCGGTGATGACTTCTCCCGCGCGCATCTCCTGCCGCGTAAGGCTTTCCTCGAAAAGCGCAGCGAAGCTTTCAGCGCCGCTGGCGGCGGAGGTTGGGGTTGCTGTTTTCATAGATGAATAAAGGCACTCGTTAAAACCGTTCACGTACGAACGGGGTTGGTTCGTCAACCCATCCGGAGACCGAAAAACCGGCCTTCGCGGCAAGGTACGCCCGCCGCGTGGTTAAGCTCTCGAATCAGAGGGATGGGGCCTGCGTAGCGCCGCTTCGCTCCACTGCAGTACTTGCTCGACCGATTCCTCGATCGATAGTGCCGTTGTGTCAAGCAGTTGCGCGTCCGCGCTCTTCTGCAGAGGGGCAACGCTTCTGCCGCTATCGCGAGCGTCCCGCTGCCCTATGTCATGCAAAAGGGCGCTCAGGTTAGCATCTAAACCTTTTTCTATCAACTGTTTATAGCGGCGCTGGGCGCGTGCCTCGGCGCTTGCCGTCAAAAATACCTTGAGGATCGCGTCCGGAAACACCACGCTGGCCATGTCACGGCCATCTGCAACCAGACCGGGCGGCACCCGGAGTGCCTGCTGCCTTCGCATAAGTGCTTGACGTACCTGTGGAATTAGCGCCACCCGGGATGCGGCGGCAGATACCTGCTCGGTGCGGATCGCATCCGTCACCCGTTCACCCGAAAGGTAGATCTCCGGGCCTATAAACTCTACCGCGAGGGTATTCGCGACCTCCGCCAGACGACCGGCGTCGGAAAGCTCGACCCCCGCCCGCTGACCAGCCAGCGCGACCAGCCGGTACAGCG
>DATKEK010000352.1:0-14684 GCA_035512195.1 Burkholderiales bacterium | reverse complement strand
ATCGCCAGACCGCGACCGGTCTTGTAGGTGTTGGAAGTGAAAATGCCGGTGCTGATCATCACGCCGCCGCCGGAGGAAGCGCCGACCCCGGTGCCAATTCCGCCGCCGCCACCGCCCGATCCGGTGTCCTGCAGCAGCACGCCGTTCGCGCCGAGCGCAGCGGCGGCCTTCTTCAGCCGCGCGATCACCGCGTCCAGCTTGTTCTGGTCGCCGACCGCGAAAGATCCGCGGCTATGCGCTTCGATGACCGCGATCTCCTCATATGCCGGCGGCGCCGACGTGTAGAGCATGACATCAACCGCATCAACCGGTGTACGCGGCTGCCCGGTAATCAACTGCGACGTGCCGGCGCAGCCCGCCAGCGCCGAAACTGCGACCCAGACAACAAAGAGTTTCGTCGAACGCCGAACCTTCATGTGCACCTCTGTAAACCAACGGAAGGTACAGTATGGCCTTTATTTGCGCCTTTGCGATGAGTGCTGTTTTCGTTCGACATCAAAAGCACGCCTTCACCACGCCGCCATCCACCCGCAGCGCTGCGCCGTTGGTGGCGGCGGAAAGCGGACTGCACACATAGGCGACCAGCGACGCCACCTCCTCAGGCGTGGCATAACGTCTGAGCAACGACGTCGGACGGTAAACCTCGAAGAACTCCTTCTCCACTTCCTCCAGCGGTTTTCCGGGTGCGCGCTTGGCGATATTGCGGCGGTTGCCTTCGGTCAGTGTCGGGCCGGGCAGCACGGCGTTCACCGTGACGCCAGTGCCCACGCAGTTCTCCGCCAGCCCGCGGGAGATCGAAAGCTGCGCGGACTTGGTCATGCCGTAATGCACCATGTCCGGCGGAATCTGGATACCGCTTTCGCTGCTGACGAATACGATGCGCCCCCAGTTACGCTGCTTCATGCCCGGAAAGTACGCGCGCGACAGCCGCACGCCGCTCATCACGTTTACGTCGAAATACTTCTGCCAGTCCTCGTCGCTGATCTGTTCGAACGGCTTGCGTTCGAAAATTCCGAGGTTATTGACCAGGATGTCCACCGCCGGAAACCGGCGCACCAGTTCGTCCACCGGACCGGCGACGGAAAGATCGCCGGCAAAGCCCTCCGGCTTCGCCTTCGGCGTGGCTTCGCGGATACGCCCCAGCGCGTCCTTCACCGCCTCCTCCGTGCGCCCGTTGACGATCACCTTCGCGCCTTCCGCCGCCAGCAGCTGCGCGATCGCAAACCCGATGCCTTTGGTCGATCCCGAGACCAATGCGGTCTTGTCTTGAAGTTTCAGGTCCATGCGATAGGGATTCCTCTAGAAGCCATTCGGTTTCAGCGGTCATTATGCCCAGTTGCCAGGGGCCGGCGACAGCGCGGGGTGCCTGGCGCTCACTTCTGCTTCACATCTGTCCGGCGAGCGCGCGCTCGAGATGCCCGCTGACCACGCGCAGCGATTCCGGCGTGTTCACATCCTCGCACAGCAGCGGCAGAAAAATTTTGCTCTGCTTCGGAAAACCTTCTTCGATGCGCTGCAGATAGGCACGTTGCTGCTGCAGCCGCCCCTGGAAAAACGGTTCGGTCACATCCTCCGGAAGCAGCTTGTTCACCACCAGCGTATGCACATGCAGGCCGAAGCCGTGCAGGTGCTCAATGCCCCTGCGTGTTTCCTCGATCGGCAGTCGCTCGGGGATCAGCACGAACACAAACGCAGTGCTTGAATCATCGAGCAGCCGCCTGCTCACTTCCGTTGCACGCTGCCGGCGGCGGTTCAGCACCGCGAAGATCGGATCCTCGATCGGTTCGCCGTCGCCCAGCCATTGCGCGTAATCGGTGTTGCGTCGCTGCCGGCGCAGCAGCAGGCCCTTGATCCATACGCCCATCAGGTCCGGCAGCGTGAGCAGGCGGATGGTATGCCCGGTCGGCGCGGTATCGAACACCACCGTGTCGTATTCGGCGCTCTCGTCGAGCACGATCGACACCATGCGATCGAAGATCGCCGCCTCGCTGGTGCCGGGCGCGTGCGCCGCGAGATCAATCTGCCGGCAAGCCTCTGTCAGCATGGTCGACTGCACCGCATTGCGAAGGTTGTCCTTGACCTGATCCAGGTACTTCCGCGTTTCCGTGTCTTGGTCGATCTCCAGCGCCCACAGCCGCTCGTCCAGCGGCCGCACGCTGCCGCCGATCGGTGTCTGGAACAGATCACTCAGGTTATGCGCGGGATCGGTGGAAACCAGCAGGGTCCTGCGCCCGGCACGGGCACTGGCGAGCGCGAACGCCGCAGCCGTGGTGGTCTTGCCGACGCCGCCCTTGCCAGCGAAGAACACGGTTTTCTTCGTGAGCAGTTCGGCCGCGGTTCGATCTAGCAGCATCGGACATGATCGAGCGGTGACCGCTCCATCCCCATCCGCTTATGCCACTCGTGGAACTCGGAGATCAGCGTCGGATACAGCTCGAGCGTGTAATAGGTCACCGGATTGGGGATGCCCATCATTTCGGAGAAGCACAGGAACATGAACAGGTCGTCCTCCGTGCGCAGCTCGCGTTTGATCTCCGCCTCGTGCCCGAGCCGCATCGCCTGGTCGGACAGATCCAGCCAGCGGGAGACGGGGTTGTCCTTTTCACTCACGATCGCATACCCGATACGCTCCAATCCGCATGGGGCCGGAGCAAAGCAAGAAACCCTCACCACCAAGGCACCAAGACACCAAGAACTGCGAAACGCTTTGCATGTCTTTTCTTTGGTGCCTTGGTGCCTTGGTGGTTCATCCGGGTTCGGTTGCTCTTCCTTGTGTCAGTTGCCCGTGTCGTAGCGGGCGAGCTTTTCCGGGCTGCGGAAGACGGTGATCGCTTCGAGCAGGATCCACAACGCAAAGCCGAGGATCATCGCCCCCAGCACGAACAGCATCCATTGCGCGTCGTTCGCACCGAGGCCGGACCAGTCGAACACCACCTGCTGGATCATCGCCCAGATGGTCATGAACAGCAGGAAGATCATCGGTATCAGCGTGGGCAGCGCGCTGCGCCCCTGGCGCCACAACCACAGCGACACCAGCATCAAGGTGATTCCAGCGAGCAGCTGGTTGGCGGTGCCGAACAGCGGCCACAGCAGATAGCCCCCCGAACCCATTCCGCGGCCGCCGTCGGGCAACAGCACCAGCAGCGCGACCAGTCCGACCGCCAGTCCGGCCGCGAGGTGCCGGTTGGTCAGGGCCGGCACGCGGTACTCCACGCCCAGTTCGCCGATGATGTAGCGCAGCAGCCGCAGCGCGGTATCCAGCGTGGTGGCTGCGAAGCTGATGATGATCACCGCCACAATGGTGCGCGCGATGTCCGCGGGAATACCGAGCCCGGTGGCAAGCTGGCCGGCGCCCGCGACGAATACGCCCACGCCGCGCGCGCCGGCTTCGGTGAAGCTCGAGTAGCTGCCGAGGAACTCGCCCTGGGTGGCAAAGAAAGTCGCGATCGCGCAGATCACGATCAGCGCCAGAGCACCCTCGCCGATGGCGCCGAGATAACCTACCAGCCGGGCATCGGTCTCCTTGTTCAGTTGCTTGGACGAGGTGCCGGACGCGACGAGTCCGTGGAATCCGGAGATCGCCCCGCAGGCGATGGTGATGAACAGCAGCGGGAACCACGACAGCGTCGCCTCGCTGTTGAACGCGGGCGCGGACACCTCGGGGCTGAGCATGAACAACCCGCCGTAAAGAATCAGCAGGCCGACCACCAGCTGGTGTGCGTTGATGTAGTCGCGCGGCTGCAGCAGCATCCACACCGGCAGCGTGCTGGCGAAGAACACGTACACCAGCAGAACGCAGATCCACGTGAGGAAGGCCATCGAAACGGCATCCAGTCCGAACACGACGATCGCGCCCTCGCCGCCGAACCAGCGCACGAGATCGATCTGCAGGAACTCGACCCGGCTGGCAATTACCGCGGCGCCGTACATCACCGCCAGCGCAATCAGTGCCGGCGCCAGCATGCGCCCCTTCTTCTTCAGAACCGCATAACCGATCCAGATTGCCAGCGGAATCTGGATGAACACCGACAGCACCGAAGCCGGCTCGCTGATGAACAGGTTCGCGATCACCCATGCGAACACCGCGTTCACCATCAGCAGCAGGATCAGAATGATGAACAGGAACAGCAGTTTCGCGTGCCGGCCGATCAGCCGGTTGCACAGCGTGCCGATCGACTGGCCCTTGTTGCGCGCGGAGAGCACCAGCGCGCCGAAATCATGCACGCCGGCGGCGAACACCGTGCCGAACACCACCCACAGCAACGCCGGTCCCCAGCCCCAGTAAAGCGCGATCGCCGGACCGACGATCGGCGCCGCGCCCGCCACAGAGGTGAAATGATGTCCCCACAGCACCCACTTGTTGGTCGGCACAAAATCGATGCCGTCGTTGAACTGATGCGCGGGGGTGATGAAATTCGGATCCAGCCGGTAAATGCGGTCCGCCAGAAACTTCGAATAGAAGCGGAAGCCGAGCGCAAAAATGATCGCGCCGAAAAGGGCCAGCCAGATTCCGCTCATGACAATCTCCTCCGATCTTATGCCGGGATCGCGATGACCTCGCGTCGATTATGCGGAGAAGTATAAACCCTGCGTGGAGGCGGTTAATGGAGTTGTGGTGTCAGCTCAATGCGTCAACCGCATGTACAGCAAAGGCAGCACTTCGGGCAGGCGCCGCAGGTGATCGATGACGGTCCAGTTGCGTTGGCCGAAGATGCGCGAGACGTAGCGGTCGGCCTTCGGATCGAGGCTCAGGCAATAGGTGTGAATACCGAGCCGGCTGTTGTTCTCGACTGCTTTCTTCGCGTCGAGCACCAGGTAGCGATTGTCGTGGACGTCGATGTCGGAGGGTTCTCCATCTGTAATCAACAGGACGAGCTTCTTGTGCGCACGCCGCTCGTTCAGGCAACGGCCGGCATGGCGCAGTGCGGTACCCATGCGCGTGGAAAGCTGCCCGCTCATTCCGGCAAGCAGGGACTTGGCAAGTTCGCCGTACGGGTGGTCGAAATCCTTGAAGCGGCAGTAGCGGACTTCGTGCCGGCCGTTGGACGAGAAACCGTGGATCGCGAAGCTGTCACCGATGCGGTCCATCGCGTCGGCCAGCAGCGCGGTCGCCTCTCGCGCCAGTTCCAGTACCGTGGTGCCGGCGCCTGGCACGCGGTCGTTGGTGGACTGCGACAGGTCGAGCAGCACCAGCACCGCGAGATCGCGCTGACGCCGGCCGATGGTCACATGCACGCGCGGATCCGGCCGCTGGCCGGCGCGTATGTCGATGGTGGCATCAATGCTCGCGTCGAGGTCCAGGCGATCGCCGTCGATCCGCTTGCGCAACCGGATCGGGCGTTGCACCTGCAGCGCGCGCACGAGCTGCTTCACGCGGTTCACCAGATCGCGATTGCGTTCGAGCACCTGGTCGATGTGGTGGTGATCGCCCTGTGCCGCCGCGCATTCCTGCAGGGTGCACCAGGTCGGCCGTTCGCGACCGATCAGGTAATCCCATTCGTCGTAGCGCACAGGCGGCGACAGCAGCTCCGTCGACCATGCTTCCGGGCCGGCAGCAGTGAGAACGGTCGATTGCCCTGCCTCGCCGGCAGCTACGCCGGGGCCCGGCGTTATTCTCGCCCTGCCACCCTCGCTACCGGAATGCCGTGCGCCCTGGCGAATGACTTCGTCGTCTGCACCGAAATCCCAGATACCCAGGTTGTCGTCCCGGTACGCGGGCTCAACGACCCAGGTACCGAAATCGAATGGCGCGCGCAGTTGCCGGAGGTCTTTGCCGAGCAGGCTTCCCAACGTCAGCGAGAGCGACGGGTCTTCCCACCGGTCCTGCTGTCCGAGAAACAGGCGGCGCGCCTTTGCGACCCACGGGTGGTCGTCCCTGTAGTTCTCCTCGAACAGCACACGCGCCAGCCGCGCGAGCAAAGCCGCTGCCGTGACACTGCCGTCCGGCTCTGTGGCGTGGAAAGGTCCCCATAACCCGCGAAGTCCCGGGAACGCGCGCAGCGCGCGCGCCTCGACCCGCGCATCCTCGATCGTGGACACCGTCGCCACCTGCAACGGATCGAGCCCGTCGGTCGGAAAACGCCGCGTGGTGAACATCAAGTGCGCCGACGCGTGCGCGACAGCCGCGCGATAAAGCGCGAGCCCACTGCGGTCAGCAGAATCGGCCCACGACTGCGGCAGACTGATGAAGTCGCCCGCGATGGTGGATCGCCGGTGCGCGTGAGCGCCTTGTGAATCGGCAAAGGCGTCCAGTTTGATGTCCCGCCCCCAGAGCGCGCGCAGATACAGAGAAAGCCTGCGCTCCACCTCGAAGAACGAAGTCATGTTCCCCGAGCCGTCAGCCTGGCCATTCGTCAGAAGCACGCGTGGGCGGCAGCGGCGAGGGCATCGCGCATATCGGCGTCGTCGGTAATCGGGCGGATCAATGCGACTTCGCAGGCAGTCATCGGCTCGATGCCCTGCGCGATCAGCGCACCGGCATGGATCAGCATGCGGGTGGACATGCCCTCTTCCAGCCCATGGCCCTTGAGATTGCGCGAGCGCTCGGCGATCGACACCAGCCTGCCGGCTGATTGCAGGTCTACGCCGGATTCGTGCGCGACGATCTCGATTTCGATTTCCCGCGGCGGATAGCTGAAGTCGAGCGCGCCGAATCGCTGCCGGGTGGACTGCTTGAGGTCCTTGAGGACGCTCTGGTAGCCCGGATTCCAGGAGATGGCGAGCTGGAAGTCCGGGTGCGCGTGCACCAGTTCGTTCTTCCGCTCCAGAGGCAGCACCCGGCGCGCGTCGGTCAGCGGATGGATCACCACCGTCGTGTCCTGCCGGGCTTCGACGATCTCATCCAGATAACAGATCGCGCCGAAACGCGCCGCCAGGGTCAGCGGTCCATCCATCCACCGGGTGCCGTCGGCGTCGAGCAGGTAGCGCCCGACGAGATCCGCAGCCGTCATGTCTTCGTTGCAGGCCAGCGTGACCAACGGCTTGCCGAGCTTCCACGCCATGTATTCGATGAAGCGTGTCTTGCCGCAGCCGGTGGGGCCCTTCAACATCATTGGCAGGCGTGCTGCGTACGCCGCTTCGTACAGGCGGACTTCATCCGCAACTGGACGATAGTAGGGCTTGCGCCCGACGACGTACTGGCGGACCGCGCTGTGCGTGCCTGCAGCGCCGTGCGTGTCTTTCGGATTCACGCCCTGATCTCAGTTTCGCTGCGTGGCAGCCTGTGCCGCATCTTCGGATCGCGCCGGAACACCAGGGTGCGATTGTTGGCCGGCATCGGGTGGTCAGACTCGAAGATCAGCCCGTTGATGCGCGCGGCCTTGCAGACATCGCCGAAGTCGCGGATGCCGCTCTCTGGATCGCGGCTGCGGAGCATGGCGTCGAACGCTTCGTTGCTCGGCGAGGTGAAGCGGCCGCCGTAGTTGAAAGGACCGTAGACACACAGCGGCGCGTCGGGCGGCAATATCCTGCCCGCGCCGCCAAGCAGGTTCTGCACGGATTCCCACGAAATGATGTGCAGGGTGTTCGCGGTGAACACCGCGTCCGCGTTGTCCACCGGCCACTCGTCGTCGTCCACGTCCAGCAGTATCGGCGGTAGCACGTTGCTCAGTCCGGATTCTTCGATCCACGCGCAGATCCCGGGATGGTTCTCCGCCAGGTCGGTCGGCTGCCAGACCAGATGCGGCAGCGCCTGGGCGAAATGCACCGCGTGCTGCCCGGTGCCCGAGCCGATCTCGAGGACGTTTCTCGCCCGCGCGAGAATCGCGTGCAGAACCGAGAGAATGGATTCCCGGTTGCGTTCGCAGGCCTCGGAAAATGGCTTGATTCCGTTCATGGGGCTTTGACTTGTGCGTCTGTCATGAAGAAGCGCTCGAGTTCGTCGCGCCTCGCCATGGTATCTCGGTAGCCGAGATCGATCAGCGCGCGGCAGTAGCCCGGCTCGAACAGCAGGTAACTGAGCAGATTCGCGCCCCCGCGGCTGGTGGCGCCCACCCCGCGGAACAAGGCGCGCACCGCGCGCGGCAGCGTGTGCGTGTAGTGCGATGCGATCTCGTCCAGGTCTTCCGAAGGGCGGATCACCAGTACGTCCACCTCGCGCAGCGGGAAGCTGCTGCGGATCCGCTCTTCCACCGGGATCAGGCGCACCGTACGGTTGATCCGCTCGAGCCGTTCGAGATCGACTTCCAGTGTATCCAGGAAAATACTGCTCAGCGCATGCCCCGCGATCTGCGCCAGCGAGGGATGTCCCTCGACCGGCACGCGCTCCTCATGCCCGGTCAGCTGGCGGCCGACGCCGATCACCAGCACACGGTCGGCGCCGAGATGCAACGCGGGGCTGATCGGCGCGATCTGCCGCATGGAACCGTCGCCGAAGTACTCGCGGTGAATACGCACTGCGGGAAAAATGAACGGCAGCGCACTGGAGGCCATCAGGTGATCGATATCGATGGTGCCGCGCACGCCGATACGTCGTGCGCGCTGCCATCCCGTGAGCTCCGGCACGCCCTGAAAGAAAGTAACCGAATGCCCGGAGGTGTAACCGGAGGTGGTCACCGATACCGCACGCAGCGCCCCAGAATCGATCGATTGCTGCACACCATGCAGTTCGAGCCGCTCTCGCAACAGCTCGCCGAGCGGAGAATTGTCCAGCAGGGAAGTCGGATTGCGATCGCCCAGACCGCCCAGCATCATCGCCGCCAGCCAGCGCGCACCGGTGGCGATGACGCCGGATAGATCGGCGCGGTAGATCTGTTCGACATGAAAATCCCGCCACACCAGCAGCAGGCGGCGCACCGCGCGATGAAAATCGAATGCCGAAGAAGCAAGCGCGGTTGCGTTTACCGCGCCGGCCGAGGTGCCGCAGATGATTGGAAAAGGATTGGGACAGCCCCGCGGCAGGATATGCGCGAGTGCGCGCAGGATTCCGACCTGGTAGGCGGCGCGCGCACCGCCGCCGGTCAGGACCAGTCCGGTACGCGGGGTATCGCCGGCAGCCACCTGCGGCTCGTCGGCAAACGGATCAGCCGCTCTTGGCGGCGTCTGCGCGATTGATCTCGGGACGCACCAGCTCCAGCGATTCGCGCAGCGTTTCGTCGGAAAGCGTGTTCAGCGCCTGCGCAAGCACATCGGCCGCCGCGAAGGTCTCCTCCGGCAGACTAGAGCTGTCGAGCTGGGCTACGAATACCGCGGCAGCGCCGGATGCGCGCAACAGGCCCTGTCTCTCATTCATCAGCATCTCGATCTCTGCGCGCAGCATGGAAATTTCCTGATCGTGCTGGTTCGACGTCATCGCATTTCTCCGTGAATCTTCCGTGCATGTTGCCACAATGCACACGCGTGCGCCATGCGACGCACCGCGGACTCCGCGTCAGTGCCAGCGATAGGTCGGCGCAGGCGGCAGCGGCTCGCCACGGCCCTCGAGACGGACCGTCAACAATTCCTCGCCCAGCAGCGTGACCGAACCCTTCAGCCGGTTGTCTCCGGTGTCGCTGTATTCGAACTCGTAGGTGCGATGCAGCTTCAGGCGCCCGCGATCGTCGCGTCGCAGGCGCGTCCTGCGCAGCGCGACGGTCCAATCCAGCAGCTGCACGTTTTCCGCGGCACAGGCGTGACGTCCCGCGTCCACCGCCACCTCGCGCGCGCGCATGCTGTCCACCCAGAACCAGCCTCCGAGCAGAAATACCGCGAGCGTTACGATCTCGAGCATCTATCCATTCTCATATGCACAAAACGAAACAACAGCGCAAACACCGGTTAACCACCAAGGCACCAAGACACCAAGACACCAAGACACCAAGGACTTCGTGGACTGTATCTGAGTTTCTTGGTGCCTTGGTGCCTTGGTGGTGAGTTCGATCTTGTCTGGCTTCGATCGGAATCACCGTTCCACAAGTCACTTCAATCCGGGATACCCACCTCGACCAGCGTCGGGTTCAATACGCGCACGACGTCCTGCGGGTCATGCCGACAAGGTAACCGCGTTTGCCGCCGTTTATGTAGATCTTTTCCAGATCGAGGATGCTTTTTTCCATGTACACGGGCATCTTTTTACGGGTGCCGAAGGGCGCGGTTCCGCCGACAACGTAGCCGGTGTGACGGTTCGCGGTTTCCGGGGTGCAGGGTGCGATCGATTTCGCGCCTGTCGCGCGCGGAAACCGCGGTGCCGCCGTGTTCCTCGTAGATGTAGAGATGATCGGTGAACCTCACCTTGTGCGCGCGCAGTTCCCGCACCGCGGTGGTCACCGGCGCCTTCCCGCGGCTCATGCCCTCCCCGTCAGGATCCGGTAGAGCACGTGCAGCATGCCGGCAGTCGCCCCCCAGATATAGTGCTCGCCGTAGAGCATCGCGTAGTAGTGGCGTACCAGGCCCCGCAGCTCCCGCGAATGCCGCTGATGGTTCGCCGGATCCAGAAAGAACTGCAGCGGCACCTCGAATATTTCCGCCACTTCGAACGGATCGGGCGTCAGCTTGACCGGAGCATCGATCCATCCGACCACGGGCGTGACCCGGAATCCGGTCGGAATGTCGTAGTCAGGCAGCCGTCCGATGATCTGCACACGTTCGGGCAGCAAGCCGATCTCTTCCCTGGACTCGCGCAATGCGGTGGCAATCCGGTCGCGGTCTTCGACATGAACCCGCCCGCCGGGAAAGCTGATCTGCCCGGCATGGTCGTACAGGTGCGCGGTGCGCTGGGTGAAAAGCAGCGTCGGCCCGACCGGCTGATTGACGATCGGCACCAGCACCGCCGCCTGCACCGGCGACTGCTCGGGCGGATGGTCGAATCCAGGGAAATCCGGATCATCCCCAACCTCCCGGCCGTGTTGCAGCCGCTCTGCAAGCCATTCGCGCGACAGCGGAGGAAAGCAGGAATCGCCTTGCACTCGATGCTATTGGTTATTTCGATGGCGTATTTTATCGCGGCAGGCCCCTGTCCCGGAATGCGGACGCGGTTTGGGCGCCGCCGGGCGCGGTATTAGAATGCCAAGGGGGGCGAACGAAGGTCCCCGTCCGGGGTCTATCCGTTACGGCCGAGCGCCGTCAGTCCATTAACAGGAGGAACGCCATGAAGATACGTCACCTGATCGCCGCTGCCCTGTTGTCCGTCGCAGGAACCGCCTTTGCCTTTCACTGCCCGGCCGACATGAAAAAAATCGACGAAGCACTCGCAAAGAATCCGACCCTGAGCTCGGCCCAGCTCGCCGAAGTGAAAAAGTACCGCGCCGAGGGCGAGAAATTCCACAAGGCCGGCCAGCACGGAGATTCAGTGGAAACACTGGGGAAGGCGAAGAAGATTCTGGGGATCGAGTAACTCGAATCCACCCGGAGAACCCCGCGCATGACGCGGGGTTTCTTTTGCGTGCCCGGCCGGCCAACCGCGCAATTGCACAAAACGCACAAGCAATCGGATTTATGCATTTGTTTTATTGGCCGGAATGCATCGTTCGCCGCTCCCGCATGGCAAATGCATTGTTCGTCAGTCCGGAATCGGTATGCGATACGTCACTGACTTTCACACAAACTTTGCGCTATATTTCGCGCAAACGGGATGGAGCTGCCAGCGGTAGCACGACGAACTATCCCGACCCCAATAAAAAAACGATGGAGGCCAGATCATGAGCCAGCTGGAAGTACTGCACACCCCTCCGAACCGCAGAGCGAGTTCCGCCGATCGCCGGCATTCGCATGATCGCCGGCTCTGCAGCGAACGCAGGCAGCATGGCGAACATCGCCAGCGTTCCGCCACCCCCGCCCTCACCGCGGACGACGTGCAGACGCTGAACGAACTCCTCAGCGAAGCCCATGCCCGCATCCGCAAGCTCGAAGGCGTCATCGACACGCTGACCAAAGCACTCTGAGCCTGCAGGGCCTTCTGCGCACCGCGCCGTTCCCGCTGCGGCGCCATCGTCGCCCTAATCGACCCTGATTCCGGCCGCCTCGATCAGCGGCCACCATTTCTCGATCTCAGCCTTGTGATGCGCGCGAAGCGCCATCGGCGTCTGCCGTTCGCGCGCGGGGATCTCCTGTCCCAGTTCTGCGAGTCTTCCCTGCACGTCCGGGTCGGCGAGCGATTCGACGATCGCGGCGTTGAGCTTCGACACGACGGGCTCAGGCGTTCCGCGCGGCGCCCAGATGCCGTGCCAGACCGAAATGTGCAGCCCGGGCAGTCCCGCCTCGTCCACCGTCGGAATCTCCGGCGCTGCGGCAAGGCGCGCATCGGACGTCACCGCGTAGGCCCTGAGCCTGCCCGAACGCACCAGCGGAAGCGAATTCGACACCTGGTCGAACATCATGTCGACCTGCCCTGACAGCAGGTCCACCATCGCCGGAGCCGCGCCGCGATACGGTACGAACTGCAGCTTCGCGCCGATCCGGTTCTGGAAGTACACGCCGCCCACGTGCGATGCGGTGCCGATGCCGCCGGTTCCCACCGCCATCCCGTCCGGATTCGCCTTCACCCTGGCGATCAGTTCCCGAAGGTTCTTCGCCGGCACTGCGTTGTTGCTCACGATGAGCTGCGGATTCGACGCGATCAGCGCAACCGGCTCGAAGTCCTCGAAGACGTCGTACGGCAATTTGTAAACCACCGCATTGACCACATGCGTGCTCCAGTGGCCGATGACGATGGTGTAGCCGTCGGGCGCGGCGCGCGCCACCCGGCCCACGCCGATGAAACCCCCGGCGCCGGTGAAGTTCTCGACGATTACCGTCTGACCGAGCGCTCGGCCCATGCGCTCCGCCATGATGCGGCCGAGCAGATCGGTGGGCCCGCCGGCGGAGAACGGCACGACCATCCTGATCGGCCGCGCCGGGTAGTCCTGCGCAACAGCAGGCGCGAAAGGCGCCGGCAGCAAAAGCATTGCGAGTACGGCAACGACAACCCTCAAACCTGATCCTCCCTGGTGCACCATCTCGCTGGCATGGCCTACGGTATCAGACTGCGACGAGCAAATCGCCAACTGAAATAACCCCGTCCTCGACGATGCGCGCGGTGATGCCGCCGTGCCCGCGCATGGCATTGTAGCCACCCGGCCCCAGCGCTTCTTCCATACGCGAGCACGGATCGCAGGTGCCGCTGCCCTCCAGCAGCGTTGCGCCCACGCGAAACCGCCGGTCGCGCAGCGCGTAGAGATTGATCCCCGACACCACGATGTTCCGCCGCACGCGTCCGGGTTCCAGAGTGCTCAGACCCAGAAGTTTCGCAACGACATCCAGATGCTCCGCCTGGATCAGCGTGACCTGCCGCTTGCCGCCACCCGAGTAGCGGTCCCCTTCCAACCCGCGCCCCTCCGATGCCTCGACGCTCGACACTGCAATCAACATCTGCCTTCGACCCGGCCGCACCCCGATCCACTCTACCCGTCCAGGCCTCGGGAAGCGGGACATCAGTTTGGCGAGTTCGCTGTCGGGGTTCATTGGCAACGTGCGGGTTGAACTGAAAGACGCAGAATCGAAGTCCGGACTCTTCCAGCCATTCTGGAAGGACGCAGGCGCAATTCAACGTCGGATTGTGGTCCCGGCTCTTATTCCAGATACACCTTGGGTCGCGTGTCCGCCTCGGTATCGACCCGGGTTACCTTCCCGGAATCATCGAAGTACACGGTGAACGGCGAGAAGCTCCACAGCCAGTAGCGCCAGACGGGCGCGTCGAGGGTCGTGTTCTCGCTGCTGACCGGGTAGCCGACCGCGATCAGGACCTGGTCCTTGGTCATGCCTTTGCTCACCTTCGCCGATTCGATCGCCTTGCGGATCTTCTCCGGCATCGCCACCACTGCTGGCCGGGGATCCTGCGGCACCACGTAGCGGCGCGCGAACACTTCGCGCTTCAGATCACGGCTGTAGTCGTTGCCGATGTGTTGCACTCTGCCCTCGATCACGACCCGCACGCGATAGCGGCCGTAGCCGATCACCTTCACCGGCGTACCGAACGCGATGATCCGCTTGCCGCTTTCTTCGTAATTGATGTCCGATATCCACTTGCCGTCCGTGCGCATGTTGCAGCACAGGAAGCCGTCGAACTTGTCTTCTGCCATCGCCGGAACGGCAAATGCAAATGACGCAATGATTGCGAGTCCGATAATGACTCGTGCGTTCGTCATGGGTACGACAATCTCCTGAAGAACCCCCGAAAGCTCCCGGATTTTTCGTTTGATTCGCTTGTTCATCTCATTAGCAGCTGTTTTCCCAGGTTAAAAACGAGCGTCCAAGCGTTACAGAGACGCTGGCGGAGCACTGCTCATGTGATCATTCAATGCCTTGTGGTGGTCCGACCCGATCACACGATCTAGTTCTGCTCCTATTGAGGCCCCACGTTCGCCATACCGACAGTGAAAAAGCGGTGCGACGAAAGGGTGTCGCTTTTCATTGTCCGTTTTGACGGCGTAGTTAAATTTCATTTTCTCATTGCTTGAGCAATTTTCTTCTTTGCGGTTGTCAATCGTTCTTTTGCCACGTCATACTCGTGTTCCGCTTCTGCAAGCTCGACCAGCGCACGTTCAAGGTCGGTACCTGAGAGCCAACCGCGTACCGTGGCCACCTGATCTTTATTCTTACTGGTAACAGCCTTCGCATCGCCTGCTAGGATTGCGAATCTATGTTTGCAGTACTGGCCATTCTCTCCGGCAGGACATGTACAGAGTGCGTTGAGACTATTGTTGTCGTAAATGAAAGTGACCCGGTATGGCTCA
>DATKEK010000351.1:0-33805 GCA_035512195.1 Burkholderiales bacterium | reverse complement strand
GGGCGGACAGAACGTCAACAAGGTGTCCAGTGCGGTGCAGCTTCGATTCGATATCGCGCGCAGCACGTCGCTGCCATCCGAGCTGAAGCAAAGGCTCGCCCGGCTGGCGGGGCACAGACTGAACGAGCAAGGCGTGATCGTGATCGATGCACGGCGCTTTCGCTCGCAGGCGCGCAACCGCGAGGATGCGCTCGAGCGCCTGATGGAGCTGATCAGGCGCGCAGAGGTTCGCCCGAAGAAGCGCATCGCGACCCGGCCGACCGCGGGCTCGCGCGAACGCAGGCTGCTGGCGAAGCGGGTCACCGCCCGGAAAAAATCCCAGCGTGGGCCGGTGCGCGGCTCCGAGTAGTGTGCAGCCATGGCGCGCCGTGCAGTCCCGCTAGCGCCGTTCCGGGAGGATGAGGGACAGCAGCCGGACCAGTTCGGAACGCTCTGCCGCCGACAGGTGTTTCAGCGCCCGCTTCTCGTGGTCCAGCACCTTGCGCTTGAGGCTGCGCAATCGCGCGGCGCCCTCTGCGGTGAGGTGCAGGCCGTTGCTGCGCCGGTCCATGGCGACGCGCTCGACCAGGCCCTGCGATTCCAGCTTGTCGATCACGGACACCACCGTCGACCGGTCCAGATGCGCGGCTTCGGCTAGGCGCTGCTGCTTGAGGCCGGGATTGGCCTCGATGACCACCAGCATGCCGAACAGACCGGGCGAGATGCTGTCGGCGCCGACCGTTTCGGCAAAATCGGCAAACACCGCGCGTTGCGCCAGCCGCAGCTGGTAGCCGATGAGCCCCTCCAGCATGCCCAGCGCCGGCACCGCCGAATCGCGCCCGCCGCTAGCGGAAGATTGTTTGACATCAAACAGTTGGGATTTCATACTTTGGCAATGCTATGCGATCCACAGCGGTCGCGCCAGCCGGAAACAGATGAGCTTCACCGTCACCATTGCCGATACCGTCCACGCCGTGCCTGCCGAAGCGGGCGATACTGTGCTGTCGGCGCTGCTGGGGCACGGCATCGGCTTTGCGTACAGCTGCCAGGCCGGAAACTGCGGCACCTGCAAGTGCGAGCTGGTGTCGGGCGAGATTCTGGAGCTCGAGTATTCCGAGCACGCGCTTTCGGCCGCGGAGCGCGAGCGCAACATCGTGCTGGCCTGCCGCTCGCAGGTCTGGGGCGACGTGACGGTGCGCCAGCTGGACGCCGAGGAGTTCGTCGCGCATCCGTCGCGGGTGATGCGTTGCAAGGTAATCGAGGCGAAACAGGCCACGCACGACGTGATCCTGCTGCGATTGTCGATTGTCTCCGGCGGCCCCTATAAGTTTTCCGCCGGACAGTTCGCACGGCTGCAGTTCGCTTTTGCGCGCGGCATGGAGCGCGATTACTCGATGGCCAATGCGCCGGATGACGAACTGCTTGAATTCCATATCCGGGTGATGCCGGACGGCGCCGTCAGCAGGCGTGTCGCGCAATCGGTCAAAGCCGGCGACGAAGTGCGGGTTTCCGGGCCTTTGGGCGCGGCCTACTGGCGCAGCCAGCACGCCGGCCCGATGTTGTGCATCGCCGGCGGAACCGGACTGGCGCCGATCAAGTCGATCGTGCAAGCGACACTGGCTTCCGGCGTGCAGTTGCCGGTTCACCTCTACTTCGGCGTTCGCGCTGAGCGCGATGTGTACTACGCAGCATTACTGAGCGAATTGCAGCGGCGCCACAAGAATTTCCGCGCGCATATCGTACTCTCCGAGTTCGGGGGCAGCGGTGCAAGGGACGGGATGCCGCGGCGCAGCGGAATGGTGACCGACGCGATTGCCGCGGATTTTCAGGAACTGAAAGGGTTCAAGGTCTACATGGCAGGCCCGCCGCCAATGGTCGATGCCGCGATCGGGCTGGTGCAGGCGCGCGGCGTGGCTCGGCGCAATGTGCACGCTGATGCGTTCTATCCGGCGCCGCCGGAAGTCAGTCTCGCGGGAGCGGTATGAAGACGGGGCTGCTGGAGAACCGGGCGGCGATCGTGACCGGAGGCGCGCGCGGTATCGGCCTGGCGATCGCCGAGGAATTCAGGCTGCAGGGTGCGCGCGTGCTGATCGCAGATGCGGGCGTGGGGATCGGCGGCGAGGGTCCCGATCCGTCGGCTGCGCATGAAGCGGCCAAGCGGCTCGATGCCGAAGCATTCGCTGAGGATCTGGGCGAGCCAGGCACGGCGGAGCGCCTGGCCGCGCTCGCGCTGGAAAGGTTCGGCGCCATCGATATCGTGATCAACAATGCGGCGATCCTGCGCGACGCGCTGGTGTTCAAGGCGAAGCGCGAGGATTTCGAGCGCGTGCTGGCGGTCAACCTGGTTGCGCCGTTTGTGCTCACGGCGGTCGCGACCGCGGCGATGCGGGAGCAGTCAAAGCAAGGCCGGGCTCCGGGACGGATCGTCAACATCGTTTCCAGCGCCGGGCTGATCGGCAACTTCGGGCAGTCGGCTTATGCTGCCGCCAAGGCCGGCCTGTTCGGCCTGACGCGGGTGACCGCAATGGACTTGGCGCGCGCCAAAGTCGGCTGCAACGCGATCGCGCCCTTTGCGGCGACTCGGGTGACCGAATCGATTCAGGCCGCGAACGACGCTCAGGCCGTGTACAAGGCGCGCGCGCTCAGCGTACCGGCCGCGTACGTTGCCAGGCTGGTGGCGTATCTGGCCTCCAACGCGCACGAGATCACCGGGCAGCTGTTCGGCATACGCGGCAGGGAGGTGTTTCTGTTTTCGCAGCCACGCCCGGCAGCCACAGCGGTAATGGTGGGCGGAGCCGCGTGGGATCCCTTGGCGCTGGGCGACCTGCTCGACCGGGAACTGGCCGCGGATTTTGCCGACCTGTCCACCGATCTTGAATTGTTCAACTCAGAGCCTCTCGTGTGAAGGAATCCAGCATGAGCGCTACCGCAACCATCGAAATCAAGACTCCGGCAGAACTGAAGGACGCGCCGGACGAGTATCGTCACGCGGTGCAGAAGATCGTGATCAGCCACGCCGTGAACGAGCTATACGGCGCGCAGGTGTTCGACGAGCCGGCGATCGCGCTCGCGCCGACGCCGTATGCGAAGTGGCTGACCTGCCGGGTGGCGATGGAGGAATACCACCATCACGTGCGGTTCCGCGACCTCGCCGGGCAGATCGGCGTGCCGGCCGAGCGCATGGACCCGAAAGTGAAGAAGCCGCTGTCGATCTTCGCGTTCGATCTGAGAACCTGGCCGGAGTTCTGCGTGATCAAGGCGATTGCGGACTATGCGGAAATCCTGCAGGTCGAAGACCTGCTGCATTGCAGCTTTCACCCGCTGCGCAACCTCGCCCGCATCACCATGCCGGAGGAGAAATTCCACGCCAAGTTTGGCCGGGACTTCTGCCTGGAATTGTGCAAGACGCCGGACGGACGCGCGCAGGTGCAGGACGCGATCGACCGCTATTTCCCGATCACGCCGGCGTTCTTCGGCGCAAGCAAGTCGAAGAACAACGAGACCTACCTGCGATGGGGGCTGAAGCAGCGAACCAACGACGAGATGCGCGAAGACTTTCTGGCGCGGGTGACAGAGCTGGTAGAGGGCGATTTCGGCCTGAAACTTCCGAAGATTTAGAGGCGTCCGGTCGCGGTCGTCTGGGAGAAGCCTATGGGACAGCCGATGAACGATCCCGGCGCGGAACGCGCGGCGTACTACCGGCGCATCGGCGCGAAGCATCTTGCTCCGCTGTGGGAGGCAATGAGCGTGCTGGTACCTAAGCAGCCGCAGTCGCCCTGTGTGCCGGCGCTCTGGAAGTACGACGAGATCCGGCCGTGGCTGATGGAATCCGGCGACCTGATCACCGCAAAGGAAGCGGTGCGCCGGGTGCTGGTGTTCGAGAATCCGGGGCTGCCGGGGCAGGCGTCGATCACCCACACGCTCTATGCCGGACTGCAACTGATCCTGCCGGGTGAAGTCGCGCCCAGCCACCGGCACACGCAGACCGCGCTCCGGCTGATCGTGGAAGGCAGTGGTGCGTATACCGCTGTCGACGGCGAACGCGTGACCATGCATCCGGGCGATTTCATCATTACCCCGTCGTGGACATGGCATGACCACGGCAATCCGGCGTCCGGGCCGGTGGTCTGGCTGGACGGCCTGGACATCCCGCTGGTGCGTTTTCTGGATGCAGGGTTCGCCGAGGACTATCCGAGGGACGAGCAGGAAGTGCTGCGGCCGGAAGGCGACGCCTGGCTGCGCTACGGCAACAACCTGCTGCCGGTGGAGTACCGGACGCGTGGTGCGACTTCGCCGGTGTTTGCATATCCCTATTCGCGGTCCCGCGAAAGCCTGCATCAGCTCGCGCGGGTCGATGAGCCGCATGCTTGTCACGGTCACAAGATGGAATTCGTGAACCCGGCGAGCGGCGGACCGGCGATGCCCACCATGGGCGCGTTCATCCAGCTGTTGCCGAAAGGCTTCAGTGGCGCACCCTATCGCAGTACCGACGGCACGGTGTTCAGCGTGATCGAAGGCGGCGGGTCGGTTGCGGTCGGCGGAAAGAAGTTCGACTTCGCGCATCGCGACGTCTTCGTGGTGCCGGCATGGAACCTGTACTCGCTGAGCGCGGCGCAGGACACCGTTCTGTTCTCGTTCTCTGACCAGCCTGTGCAGCGCGCGCTCGGATTGTGGCGGGAAGCTCGGCGCTGAACGCGGCCGGCGAGGCCGCCCGTTGGTTCACCCGACTCGGCTCGCCGCTGGAACCGGGCGAACGGGTCGCGGCCGCGGGCTACGCGGAATCGCTCGGCCTGGGATCGCTTGCACTGTCGGTGGCGGCCGACGCGCGGCAAGCCGAGGCGATCGTCTGCGATCCGCAATGGGATTCCCGATGGTGGGCGCGCGAGGAAGGCGAACGCGCCACTCTGATGGCGGAGGCGGGCTCGCGCATCGGGCGCGAAGCGCTGCTCGAAGTGCTGACACTGGCGGTGGAAAGCCACACCGAGACCAGTCTGTCGCGCGCGTTGGCGGCACAACTACTGGTGCCGGGCGGAGCGGAGCTGGCACGTGTCGCATCCGGTGCGCTGCTGATGGCCCTGCATTGCAAGGCGCTCGCCACCGTCGCGCAGCGCGGGGACGGACATCTCTTTATGCGAAAATACGCCCTGTTCGCGCTTGGCCGCTGGCCGCTCGGCGTGCGTAGGGGGGCCCTTCACGTCTTCTGACAAATACCGATGAACGCATCCACGCTGCTGTTCGAGCCCGGCGCTCTGCCGGCAGTCCCGATCACTGGCCAGAAGGCCCGTTTCCCCGTGCATCGCATTTACTGCGTCGGCCGCAATTACGCGGCGCACGCGCGAGAAATGGGCAAGGATCCGGAGAAGGAGCCGCCGTTCTTTTTTCTCAAGCCTGCAGACGCGGTGGTGCCCGGCGGCGGAACGATTCACTATCCGCCGGGAACCAGCAACCTGCATCACGAGATCGAACTGGTGGTGGCGCTGCACCGGGAAGGGCGCGACATACCCGTGCAGAAAGCGCTGGAATATGTATACGGCTATGCAGTCGGCCTGGACATGACCCGGCGCGACCTGCAGTTCGCTGCGCGCGACATGGGACGCCCGTGGGATTTCGGCAAGGCTTTCGACGAATCCGCGCCGGTCACCTCGATCCATCCGGTGGCGAGTCATGGCCATCGCTCGGAGGGCCGCATCTGGCTGGAGGTGAACGGCGAGATCCGGCAGCAGGCCGACCTGTCGGACATGATCTGGAACGTGCCGGACACGATCGCCTATCTCTCGCGGTACTACCTGCTCAAACCAGGCGACCTGATCTTCACTGGCACGCCCGCTGGCGTGGGCGCGGTCGAGCGCGGTGACCGGCTCGCCGGAGGCGTGGAAGGGCTGGAACAACTGGAAGTCGAGATCGTTTAAGGAGCACGGATGCTGGAGCAGGCACTGAAGAAAACCTGGATCGAAGCGGCGCTGAACGGCCCGTGGTCGCGCGGGCGCCAGCCGGATGCGCCGCTATCGGTGGACGAACTCGTGGAGCAGGGCATCGCCTGCGCGAAGGCGGGCGCCGCCATCATTCATGTACATGCGTATGACGAGAGCACAGGCCGGCCAAGCGACGATGCACAGACCTACGCCCGCATCATCGAGGGCATTCGGCGCAAAGTCGATGCGATCGTTTACCCGGCGGTGCCCGCCGCCGGTCTGCCGGGTTCGTCCGAACTGCGAACTCCGGAGCAGCGCTATGCGCATGTCGAGCAGCTTGCAGGCCGAGGCCTGCTCGAATGGACGGCAGTGGATCCCGGGTCGGTCGACATTGCACACTACGACGATCTGCGAGACGACAAGCCCGGGTTCATGCTGCTGAACCCGGAGCAGCACATCAGACATGCGCTCAGGCTCGCGCGGCATCTGCACCTGCATCCGAGCTACGGGATTTTCGAACCGGGTTTCATCCGCATGGGCGCCACCCTGCACTGGCGTGAAAGCGCCCCGGCACCGGTTTACCGCTTCATGTTTTCGCGCGGCTTCACATTCAGTTTTCCGCCGGAAGATTACGGCCTCACCGCGTATCTGAAGTTGCTCGACCAGGCGGCGCCGGGTGCGCGCTGGATGGTGGCGGGCCTGGATGTCGACGTGATGCCGATGATCCCGCGCATCTTGGTGGAGGGCGGTCACCTGCGTGTCGGCCTGGAGGATGCGCCGTTCGGTTGCGAGAAGAGCAACGTGCAACTGGTCGAGGAGGCGGCCGCCGCCATCTCCAGGTCAGGCGGTGAAATCGCCGGCGCGCAGGATGTCCGGATGTCGGTGTCGCCGGAGCAGTTCGAAGCGGCCTGAGCGAATCGTACCGGCGGGAACACGCGGCGGCATCCGGTCTCAACCAACAGCAGGGTAACCAGGATTGCGGTAGATCGATGACAGCGAAGATCGGTATCACCATGGGAGATCCCTCCGGCATCGGGCCGGAGATCGTCGTCAGCACGCTGGCGGAGATGGACGCGGCAACGCGCAGCGCCTCGGCTGTGATCGGCAATCTCGACATCCTGAAGCGGGCCGACAAGCTGCTCGGAACCGGCCTCCGGTTCGTCGACGGCACGGATGCGCAGCCCGGCGAGGTTCCGGTGGCGCATGTGCCCAGCAAGGGCCAGGAGAACATTGTCGATGGCAAGGAAGGCGCCGCCGGCGGAGAGGCGGCCTATCGATATGTCGAGCAGGCGGTGAAGCTGGCGCTGGCAAAGCAGATCGCGGTCATCGTCACCGCGCCGCTCAACAAGGCGGCGATGCATGCCGCCGGACATCATTTCGACGGGCATACCGAACTGCTCGCGCATCTCACCGGCGCGAAGTCATCGTTCATGCTGCTGGCGGGGCCGCAGCTGAACGCGGTGCATGTCACCACGCACATGTCGCTGAGGAGCGCCGCGGAAAAACCGGACAGCGAGCGCGTGCTGGCCACCATCCGTATCGGGCATCGGCATTTCCGCGAACTGGGCATTGAACACCCGCGCATCGCGGTTGCGGGCCTGAATCCGCATTGCGGCGAAGGCGGTATCTTCGGGCGCGAGGAGATCGACCGTATCCAGCCTGCGGTGGAAGCGGCGCAGAAGGAAGGCATCGACGTAAAAGGCCCGATCTCCGGGGACACCGTGTTCTACCGCGCGCTGAAAGGCGAATTCGAACTGGTGGTGGCGCAGTATCACGACCAGGGACATATTCCGACCAAGCTGATCGCATTCGACGAAACGGTGAACGTCAGCCTCGGCCTGCCGATCCGCCGTACCTCGGTCGATCATGGCACTGCTTTCGACATCGCCTGGACGGGCAAGGCGAACAACACCAACATGAAAGCCGCAATCGCCTACGCGCGCAAGATGGCCGACCACGTGGCGAATTGACGGTGTAGTTCAAGACGGAAGCGGAACACGAAGGCACGAAGGAAGACAAGGTTCGAAAGAAGAGCCAACTGGCCGAGTCACACATGGAAGCAGCGAAGCCAGGAACGCCGTTTACACGTTGCCCGAGCATCTGAAGATTGTCGCGAATCAGTATTTATCAGGCCTTTTTCTTCGTGCCTTGGTGTTTCGCTCCGGGCCTTTTGTTGGCGATGACTGAATCTCAATGGTGAATCGGGAATGCCTCAAGGCCCGCGCGTACTGATCGTTGCGGACGACCTGACCGGCGCCATGGATGCCGCCGGGCCGTTTGCGCAGAGCGGGCACGAAACCTGGGTGGTGGCTGAGCCGCTCGAATGCGACCCGTCGCCGCTGGCGGAGGCGCAGGTGGTGTCACTCAATACGGCTTCCCGGCACCTGCCGCCGGAACAGGCGGCGCAGCGCGTGACGCGCTGCGCGAAGCGGTTCTCGGCGGATGGGTTCGATGCGGTGTTCAAGAAGGTCGACTCGACGCTGCGCGGAAACGTCGCTGCGGAAACGCTGGCGCTGATGCAGGCCGCCGGTCGGCGCAGCGCGCTGGTCGCGCCCGCTTTCCCCGCACAGAAACGCACGATGCGTTCCGGGGTGGTGCACGTGGACGGTGTGCCTTTGCGCGACACCGGCTTCGCCCGCGATGCGCGGTCTCCGCCCACGCTGGATCCTCTGCACATGGTATTCGGGCAGGCGGCTGATGATGTGCCGGTGGTTGCGTGGAGCGCTGGCAGGCCCGGGGTGCTGCGGCACGATTCGATCATCGTCGCCGATGCGCAGCAGGATGCGGATCTGGACGGCGCGCTTGACGCTGTGCACGCGCGGCTGGACGACGTGCTGCTGGTTGGCTCGGCCGGCCTCGGGCAGGCGCTCGCGCGGCGTATGCCTGCAGCCGCGCTGACGCACCGGCCAACCACGGTGTCCGGGCCGATCGTGTTCGTGGTCGGTTCCCGCGCCATGCAGAGCAGGCAGCAAGTCGAACAACTGGCGATGCAAGCGGATACGCTGGTGCTGGACGCGCCGAATGGAAAGCTGGCGGCGGTGCCGGATTGCAACGCAGCGAAGCAGGTGGTCCTGCGCGCGGTTGCGGATGCAGTCAGCGGCGAGGGCGACGCACTCAGGGTGTCGCACGATCTGGCAAGCGGCGCGCTGGCGCTGGTGCGGGATCTCGATGCAAGGGCAGTGGTCGCTACCGGGGGCGATACCGCGATCGCCTTGCTGGCGGCAACCGGCAGCCCGGCGCTGCATGTGCTCGGGGATCTGATGCCCGGGATACCGTTCGCGCGGCTGCAGATCGACGGCAAGCCGGTCTGGCTGATAACCAAGGCCGGAGGCTTCGGCGGACCGTCCACATTCATCGATGTCGCACGGCGTCTGCGTGCGGATGCCGCGCGCTTGAGCACCATGCGGGAGGCAAGATGACAGCATTCAAACTCACCCGCTCGCTGGCAGCCGCACTGCTGCTTGCGGCCGGCGCCGCGCAGGCGGAATCCAAAGTGGTGATGGGTCAGATCGCGATCTCGTTTTACGCGGTCACCGGGCAGGTGGTGCAGGCTGTGCTCGAACGGCTCGGCCATGAAGTCGAGGTGAAGACCGGCAGCCACGGGCAGATTTTCCCGGTGCTGGGCAAGGGCGAGGTGGATCTGCTGGTAGCCGCGTGGCTGCCGCACGCGCATTCGGGCTATTGGCAGGAATACGGCAGCCAGTCGGTCGAGCTCGGGAAGTTGTACGAAGGCGCGCAACTTTTTTGGGCCGTACCGCACTATATTCCGGCTTCGGCTGTGTCGAGCGTCGAGGATCTGAAGAAACCCGATGTCGCACGGCGCATGACGCAGACCATCCGCGGCACCGGACCGGACTCGGGGCTGATGATCGGCTCGCGCAAAATTATGCAAGCCTATGCACTGGAAAACGCGGGCTATGAACTGGTTCCAGGTGCGCACCAGGACTGGCACGACTATTTCGAGCAAAACTACAACAAGCAGCGCTGGTTCGTGATGCCGTATTTCCGGCCGAATTATCTGAACCGCATTGCCGACATGCGCATGATCGAAGAGCAGCACGAATTTCTCGGCGGACCGAACAGCGGAACCCTGGTCGCGCACAGAAATTTCATCGCTCGCGCGCCGGATCGCACCGTCGAAGTGCTCGGCCGCATCGAGCTCGGCCTGGAGGCGGTGGCGGAAATGGATTACATGGTGCGCATCGACGGCATGACGCCGCGGGACGCCGCACACATGTGGATGTCGCGCAATGCCGGACGGGTGGACAGGTGGTTCGATTGAAACCTTGTCTCTGTGGTAAAGAATTGCAATGAGTGATCTGCGCGCGTTTCTGAACCCGGAAAGCATCGCGGTAGTCGGCGCGGGCGAGCGGCCGGGCAGTTCCGGCGGCGCGGTGTTGCGTAACCTGAAAGTCTCCGGCTATCGCGGGCGGATCGTTCCGGTGAATCCCAAAGGCGGCGAAATCCAGGGACTGCCGGCAAAGACCTCCCTGAGCGCGCTCGACCAGCCGGTGGATCTGGTGACCGTGTTGGTGAAACCCGAATCGATACTGGACGTGGTGCGGGAAGCGGCGGACACCGGGCATCGCAACCTGCTGATCCTGCCGGGCGGTTTCGCCGAGGCGGGTGAACAGGGTCGCGAGCGCGATGCGCTGCTGCGCGGATTCGCTGCCGAAAAGGGCTTGGCGATCGCCGGGCCGAACTGCGCGGGCGTGATCAATCTGCTGGATCGCAAAGCGCCGTTTGCCGCGACGTTCCTGCGCGACCTGCCGAAGGGCGGCGGTGTGGCGCTGGTGTCGCAGTCGGGCGCGATCGCCGAAGAAGCGATCGCCGCCAGCCACGCGATGAACGTGCCGCTGGGCGCGGTGATTTCAGTCGGCAACGGCATGCAGTTCGGCGTCGCCGATTACGTCGCGCACTTTGGCGCCGACAAGCGCTGCAGCGCCATCCTGGTGTACCTGGAGTCCTTCGGCGATGCCGCGCGCTTCGGGCAGGTTGCGCGGGAGATCGCAAAGGCGAAACCGCTGATCGCGCTGATCGGCGGCAGGACCGGCCCGGGACGCGAGGCCGCCTTTCAGCACACCGGCTCGCGTCCGGCAGACGATGAAGCGGTCGAGGCGTTCTGCCAACGTGCCGGAATCCTGCGCGTGAAACGCCTGCGCAGCCTGATCCTTGCGGGCAAGGCGTTCGGCGCGTTTCCGCGGGGAATCGGGCGGCGCGTGCTGCTGCTGTCGAATTCCGGTGGACCCGGCGTGCTTGCGGCCGACCGCGCGGCAGAGGAAGGCCTGCTGCTGTCAGAGCTGCCGGCCGCGCTCGCGCAGGCATTGCGCGAGCGGTTGCCCGCCGAAGCCACGGTGGCGAACCCCCTCGACCTGCTGGCGGATGCACGCGAAGACCGCTTCGGGTTTACCCTCGAGTCCGCGCTCACGCACGGGCGGAACCAGTACGACGCAATCCTGATGATTCACGTGGTGCCGTTCATGGTGGATGCCGCACCCGTGGTGGCGGTGCTCGCCGAGCTGGCCGGCAAGGCGCGCCTGCCAGTCATGCATTCGATGATGGGCACGCTGGAGCACAGGGAGGCGTGGTTCGCGCAGATGGAGGCGGCGGGCGTGCCGATGTTCGGCGACGCGGAGGACATGTGCGTGGCCGCCGGGTTGCTGGCGCGCCACCGGGAACTGAATGCGGGCGCCTGAACGAACGGCGGCGCCGCACGCGCAGCCGAAATAAAATCGCCAACGCGGCAGGGGGAGGACTAAGTGAAACTGTATGGCTATTTCCGCAGCTCGGCGGCTTACCGGGTACGGATCGCGCTGAATCTCAAGGGGCTGGAATACGAACAGGTCAGCGTGCATCTGGCCAAGGGCCGGCAGTTCGATTCGGACTTCGCGGAACTCAGCCCACAAAATCTGGTGCCGGTGCTCGAACACGAGGGCAAACGCCTGTATCAGTCGCTTGCGATCATCCAGTTCCTGGACGAGACCTATCCCGAGCCGCGCATCCTTCCGGCAGACCGTTACGAACGCAACCGCGTGCGCTCGCTGGCGCTGATCATCGCCTGTGAGATCCATCCGTTGAACAACGTGCGGGTGCTGAATTACCTGACCGGAACGCTGAGCTTGAGCGAAGAACAGAAACTCGCCTGGTACCGGCACTGGGTGGTGACCGGCTTCGATGCGCTGGAAAAGCGGTTGGCCAGTGAGCCGCAGACCGGGCGTTACTGCCATGGCGAACAGCCGGGATTTGCCGATATCTCTCTGGTGCCGCAGGTGGCGAACGCGAACCGCTTCAGGATCGACCTGTCACCGTATCCGACCATATTGCGCATCAACGACGAGTGCCTGAAGCTGGAGGCATTCCGCAAGGCGATGCCGCAGAACCAGGCGGACGCCGAGTGATAGCGATCAAGGATGAAGGCTGAAGGATGAAAGAGTAAACACGCCCGTAGGGCTTGTTTCGGCGCAGGCTCGCGTTTAGCCGCGCCAGCGGATCAACGTGACGCCGGAGGCAAAGGATGAAGAGGAAAAGCGTGAGCGGGACGGCGTTTCGTACGGCGTTGATCGCGGCGTGCGCGTTGTTCGCCGGCTGCGGGGAGAAGGCGGTCGAGACCATCCGCGTCGGCATGATCCTGCCGATGTCAGGGCCGTTCGCCGAGTACGGCAAGCAGATGGAAACCGGCGCGCGGCTTTATATGCAGCTGCACGGCGACGTAGTCGACGGCCACCGTATCGAGCTGGTGGTGAAAGACAACCACGGCCCGGCGCCGGAAGTCGCGCGCCGGCTGGCGCAGGAAATGGTCGTGCGCGACAAGGTGCAGTTCCTCGCCGGCTTTGGCTTCACGCCGGACGCGTTTGCGGCCGCGCCGGTTGCGACCCAGGCCGGGGTGCCAATGATCGTCATGAACGCGGCGAGTTCGATGGTCACCGAACAGTCGCCGTATATCGCGCGCGTTTCCTTCACGCTGCCGCAGGTGACCGCGCCGCTCGCACAGTGGGCGGCGCGAAATGGAATTCGCCGCGTTTTCACGCTGGTGTCCGATTACGCTCCGGGCCTGGACGCGGAGGCCGCATTCAGGGAGGCGTTCACTGTGGCGGGCGGACAGATAGCCGGCGAGCTGCGGGTGCCGTTGAACAACCCCGAGTTCGCGCCGTTCCTGCAGCGAATCAAGGACGCTGCGCCGCAGGCGGTGTTCATCTTCGTGCCTTCCGGCGAGCCGGCGATCGCTTTCATAAAAGGTTTCGCCGAACGCGGGCTCGCGGATGCGGACATTCGCCTGATCGGCACCGGGGACGTCACTGACGACTCGTTCATCCAGGCGGTCGGCGATGCGGCGCTCGGCGTGGTGACTACCCATCATTACTCGGTGGCACACGATTCCACGATCAACCGGCGTTTCGTCCAGGCATATGCTGACGCCTACGGCACGCGAACGCGTCCCAACCAGATGGCGGTATCGGCGTACGACGGCATGGCAGCGATCTACCAGGTGGTGCAACGTCTGGACGGCGACATCGACGGTGACCGCGCGATGGAGGTTCTGAAGGGGCTGCGCATCGACAGCCCGCGCGGACCGGTGTCGATCGACCCGGTCACCCGCGACATCGTGCAGACGGTTTACGTGCGCCGCGTGGAGAAACGCGACGGCGAGCTGTACAACATCGAGTTCGACCGCTTCGAGAACGTGCGCGATCCCGGCAAGCGCTGATTGTTTTTGCAGTAGCAGGCGAAAGAACGATAACCACCAGGAACACCATGGACACCAGGAAAAGCTGACCGGACTCATGTTCCCCGGTTCTCCTGGTGTTCCCGGTGGTTCGCTTTACGTCTTCGCAGGGTTCACTTGTGCAAACAGAGCCGTTCGTGATTTGCCATGCCCGCTAGCCTGGCCGTCGTGGTTTTCGACGGGCTTGCCTACGGCATGCTGCTGTTCCTGATCAGCGTGGGGCTGTCGGTGACGATGGGTTTGATGAACTTCATCAACCTGGCGCACGGCGCCTTCGCCATGCTCGGCGGGTATCTGTGCGTGGCGCTGATGCAGAGTGCCGGCATTCCGTTTCTGCTCACGCTGCCGCTGGTGTTTGTCGCGGTGGCGGCGGTCGGCGCGGCGCTGGAGGTGTCGCTCTACCGCCGGCTGTACCGCTCCGGCCATCTCGAGCAACTGCTGTTTACCATCGGGCTCACTTTCATGGCGGTGGCGGCGGCGACCTGGCTGTTCGGTCCGCAGCAGCAGCCGGTGCAACTGCCAGACATGCTGCGCGGACAGGTGGCGGTCGCCGGCGTCGAACTCGGCGCCTATCGGCTGTTCCTGCTCGCGTTCGGCGCCGTGCTCACCGTGCTGCTGGCGGCTGCGGTGACGCGCACGCGCTTCGGCGCGCAGGTGCGCGCCGCGGTCGACAACGAGTTCGCCGCGCGCGGCATGGGAATCCATGTCGATCGCGTGTTCCTGGTCGCCTTCTCGTTCGGCTGCGGGCTGGCCGGGCTGGGCGGGGCACTGGCGATCGACGTGCTCGGACTCGATCCGACCTTCCCGCTGAAATACCTGGTGTATTTTCTGATCGTGGTTGCGGTCGGCGGCGCCGGCACCATCAAGGGCCCGTTCGCGGCCGCGCTGGTCCTCGGCGTTGCCGATGTCGCCGGGAAATACTACGTGCCGCAGATCGGCGCGTTCATCATTTACGCGGTGATGGTTGCGCTGCTGCTGGCACGGCCCGCCGGGCTGTTCGGTCTGGTGCGCAGATGACCGGCGCCGGCTTTCCGGGGCTGCGCCACCCACGCTGGACCCGGGCCGAGATGGTGTTCTGGCTGCTGCCGGTGCTGGCGTTCTTCGTGTTCCCGCATCACCTGCCGCTCGGCAGCCAGATTCTGATCGCGGCGCTGTTCGTGCTGTCGTTCGACCTGATTCTCGGCTACGCCGGCATTATTTCGCTCGGCCATGCCGCGTTCTTCGGGCTCGGCGCCTACACCGCGGGCTTGCTTGCGCGCCACGGCTGGGGCGAGCCGCTCAGCGGACTGCTGATCGCGGCGGCGGTTGCGGCATGCGTGGGCTGGCTGACCAGTTTCCTGGTGGTGCGCGGACAGGATCTCACCCGGCTGATGGTGACGCTCGGTATTGCGCTGATGCTTGGCGAAGCCGCGAACCGCCTGCCGGGAATTACCGGCGGCGCGGACGGCCTGCTCGGCGTGCAGATGTGGAAACTGCTCGGACTGTTCGAGTTCGACCTGTACGGGCGCACGGCATACCTGTACGCGCTGGCGGTGCTGTTTGCGCTGTTCTGGCTCGCGCGCCGGCTGGTGCATTCGCCGCTTGGGCTCAGCCTGCGCGGCATCCGTGAGAATGCACAGCGCATGCCGGCGATCGGCGCGCCGGTCACGCAGCGGCTATCAGCGGTATACACGATCTCGGCGGCGTACGCCGGGGTCGCCGGCGCGCTGCTGACGCAGACCACGCAGTTCGTCGGGCTCGAGGTGTTCAGTTTTCCACGCTCTGCGGAATTGCTGATCATGATCACGCTCGGCGGCGTCGGTCAGCTCTACGGCGGACCGCTGGGCGCGGCGATATTCATGATCGCGCGCGAGGCGTTTGCCGATGTGAACCCGCAGTACTGGCAGTTCTGGCTGGGCGTGCTGCTGGTGGCGATGGTGCTGTTCTGGCGCGGCGGCGTGCTGGGCGCATTTGCGCTGCTGCGTAGCAGGCTGGCGGAGCGGCTGAAATGAGCGCGGCGCTGGAAACGCGCGGTCTGACATTCGAGTTCGGCGAATTCCGCGCGGTGGACGGCGTCGATCTGTCGATCGAAGCGGGTGCGCGGCATGCGCTGATCGGTCCGAACGGCGCCGGCAAGACCACGCTGGTGGACCTGCTCACCGGCATGCGCGCGCCCACGCGCGGGTCGGTCCTGCTGGGTGGCGAGGATGTCACGCGGGTGTCTGCGCAGCAGCGCGTGCGGCGCGGCCTCGCCCGCACCTTCCAGATCAATTCGCTGTTTCCGCGGCTGAGTGTCCTGGAATCGATCGTAGCCGCGGTGCAGGAGCGTACCGGCAGCGCCTGGCGCTGGTGGCAGCCGCTTGCCGCGAGCCGCGCCGAGATGGAAGAGGCGGCGGCGATCGCCGAACGGCTCGGGCTGCGCGCGGAGCTCGGCGTGCAATCGCAGGCGCTCGCCTACGGCAAGCAGCGCCTGCTCGAAGTGGCGCTCGCGCTCGCGGCGCGGCCGCGGGTGCTGCTGCTGGACGAACCCGCGGCAGGCATTCCGCAGGCCGAGAGCGCAGAGCTGTTCGAGGTGATCGGCCGTTTGCCGGTCGAGGTGAGCATTTTGTTCATCGAGCACGACATGGATCTGGTGTTCCGCTTCGCGCGCAGGATCACCGTACTCGCGGCCGGTCGCGTGGTGACGCAGGGCGAGCCGGCAGAGATTGCGGCGAACCCGACGGTGCGCGAACTGTACCTGGGCAATGCGGAGCCTGCGCATGGCTGAGTTGCTGCGCATGGAAAACGTCAGCGCCGGCTACGGCAATGCAGTAGTGCTGGAAGACGTGAGTCTTACCCTGAACGAGGGCGAGAGCATGGCGCTGCTCGGGCGCAACGGCGTCGGCAAAAGCACGCTGGTCACCACGGTGATGGGGCTCACGCGGGTGCATGGTGGCCGGCTGTTCTGGCGCGGTGCGGACCTGCGCGGTCTGCCGGTGCATCGGCGCGCGCACGAGGGCATCGGCTGGGTGCCGCAGGAGCGCTACATGTTTCCGTCGCTTACGGTGGAAGAGCACCTGGGCGCGGTGGCGCGTCCCGGTTACTGGGATGCACGCCGGGTGTACGCGCTGTTTCCACGGTTGGCGGAACGCCGGCGCAACCTCGGCAGCCAGCTTTCCGGCGGCGAGCAGCAGATGCTGGCGATCGCGCGTGCGCTGGTGCTGAATCCGCAGCTGCTGTTGCTGGACGAACCGCTGGAAGGTCTGGCCCCGATCCTGGTGCAGGAACTGCTGCACGCGATCCGGGTCACGCGGGAACAGGCAGGAATGACGCTGGTGCTGGTCGAGCAGCATGCGCGGCTGGTTCTGCCGCTGGCACATTCCGCAATCGTGCTGGAACGCGGCCGGGTCGCGCATCGTGCGGCCGCGGATGCGCTGCTGCGGGATGCAGCAGTCCTGGAAGGCCTGCTCGGCGTCAGTGCAGGCGCGCGTGTACCATCCTGAACACATGAAGTCGCACACGGAGGTGAAACCGGCCATGGACACGATGTCTCGCGCACGCCGCGGATTTCTGCACGCGCTTGCCGGACTGGCCGCCGCGTCCGCTGTGCCGGCGCTGCGCGCGCAGACCATACCGCTGATCGCGAACGCGGAGGGCGGGTACCGGTTTCTGCCCGTCAATCCGGTGTTTGCCGGCGGCGCAGTGGCGGAGCAGGGTTTCGTGCATGCGGTGTTCTTCTCCTGGCTGCCGTTCGATGCCGGCCTGCACGCGGTCGAGCGGCATTTGCGCGCGGCCGGCCGCCCGATTCGCGCGTTGGCCGGGCTGGAGCTGCGCCTGCCTCGCCAACTGACCGCGGATGAGTTCGCGGCCTTCAATGCACCTTACGTGGAGCGCCTGATGCGCTGGGGCATGCCGGTCGACGGCCTGAACCCGGTGTGCAGAACCAACGTGGCGCCTGCCGACGAAGCGCCGGCCGAGCCGAGCGTGCATGCGTTTTCGTATTGCATTCCGGTGGAGGGCTTTCCACGCAGCTACGTGATGTCCGGCATGACTGAGGGCGGTGCCTCGATCGTCGCCCACGGAGATACGTCGGCCGAGGGCATGCGCCGGAAACTGGCGCATGTGGCCGGCGTGGTCAGCCGGCGGCTCGATCAGCTCGGCGTCGGCTGGCGCGACGCGAGTCATATCGATCTGTACTCAGCCCACGGCTTCGGTGCCCCGCCGGCGCAGTTGCTGGAACCGGTGCTAGGCACCGCATTGCGGCGCGGCCTGCGCTGGCACCATGGCCGCCCGCCGGTGGTGGGGCTGGAACTCGAACTCGAGGCGCGCGGCCTGGCAAGGGAACTGGTGGTGCCGGTTTGATTCGAAACTCTTGCGGCGACAGGTCGAGACTGGCCGGGGAGTTTGGCCTAGAATCCGCGCATCGATGTCAGATCCCGCCGAGCCGTCAGGCGGGAGAACGCCGAGGCTGACCAACCCGATTCGCGTATAAGGAATTCATATGAATCATATAGTTGAAAAGATACTCGCGGCCATCGCCGGTGCCATCATGCTGCTTGCCGCGGGCGCCGCGGTTGCGGCAGGGGCCTCCACCGAGCGCGAGCTGACCATGCAGCGCTACCAGCACTGCAGCTGGACTGACCAGATGAGCCGCTATGTGTACGAATGCGTCAGGGATAACAACGGCTTCAACACGCACTGGTGCTTCGACGAAACGGTGCAGTTGCATTGTGAACCCGCACCTGTGCAGGCAGCCGCGCCGACAGCAGTACAGACCCAGGTCGCGCAGGCGGCGAGCAGCGAAGAAGAGCGGATGCGCGCTTCGCGCCAGGGCGAGGAGAACCTGCGCGGCACCATGGAGCGCGAGAACACCATGCTGAAGTACAAGGACTGCGCGTGGACCGACGAGATGGGTAAGTTCGTCTATGAATGCGTCAAGCGCAACAACGGATTCGGCGTGCACTGGTGCCACGACGAAGCGAAGCAGACCATGTGTCCGCAGCCGGAAGAGGTCAAGGGCTAGCGTCCTGTTGCCATTCGCTGCTAAAAAAAGGGCCGCCTCGGGCGGCCTTTTTCATGGTTTTTCTGCCAGCACCAGGCCGCGCAGCTCGTCCGGTTTCGGCATGCGCGCCGCGGGAAGCCGCAGGTAACGCAGGCCCGCATTACGCAGAAAGGTGAGCTTGCCAGCGTCGGCCTCCGGTTCGTTGCGCACGACGTCGATCGCCGCAATCGGTTCGAAGCGGGAATTGCACACCAGCAGGTCGATGCGCCCGCTCGCCAGGCCGCGCCCGAGATCGGCCAGGCGCACGTGTGCGAACACATGATGGTCGCGCAGGCAGGCGCGCAGCGACAGGTAGCCGACCTTGACCTCCGGGCGCAGAAAGGCAGTCTGCGCCGCCGCGGGGGCTGCCGTCGCAACCGGCTGCGGCGCCGGCTGCAATGCCGGTAGTGGCGCAGGCGAAGGTTGCTCGGCCTTCAGGTCGGCAGCGGTGACCTGTCCGCTGCGGTAGGCGGCGATGAACTGCTCGAGATCGTTTGTCCCCGGGTTTTTCTTCTTCGGCAGTTCCACCAGGCCGGCGTCTTCCTGTATCCGGCGGAAGTACAGGAACCAGATGACAAGCGCGCCGCAAAGAATCAGCACACCGATTACGCCCAGGAACAGGTTCATATGGCTCAGCTCCGCTGCCGTGCGCGCGCTGCCGGCTGCGCTTTTGCCGCCTCGGGGACCAGTTGGTGAAACAGGCTCGACTCCCTGCTGTAGAAGCCCTCGGTGTGAAAGGTCTCGGGGAAGCGAAACAGTTCGTAATCCAGGTGATGGCAGATTTCATGCAGCAGCGTGCGCAGGAAACTCCGGAACGCGACCACCCGTTTATGTTTTGCGGTGCGCATCCACAGCTGAATCTTCGCCGGCTTGCCTGCGTCTTCCGGCAGGTAGAGCCCGTGAAGCTCGCCCCAGTCGTCGCTCGGCCGCACCGCGAGCACCTGCACGCGCAGACGCGGCGCGTTCAGCTGTTCCACGATTGCATCCGCGATACGCTGCGCCAGCGACTCGACGCTGCGCTGCTGTTCCTGCGCGAGCGCTCCCTGCATCTCGGCGGCCAGCGGCCGCAACGGAGCGGGTTCCTTCAGCGTCAGGTCGGCGATCGCATCGCTCTGCCGGTAGACGCTCTGCCGCGCCGGTGAAAGCCGTTTGTAGTAGTCGAAGGGCAATGCGTAAGCCTTTTCAGTCCAGGTAGCGGATCCGCCCCTCCAGCGCCTTGGCATCCCAGAACTTGAGTTTCTCGCCCTTTTTCACCTTGCGCTCCGCTTCGGCCTCCTTCTTCTGCACCAGTGCCAGCTGCTTCGCGACCTGCGGCGCATCCGCGCGCGGCACCGCGACCACGCCGTCGCGGTCGCCGACCACGATATCGCCGGCCTGGATGAATACGCCACCGCAGGTGACACCGGTGTTGACCTCGCCCGGGCCGTGCTTGAATCCGGAGTTCGGTGTGACGCCGCGGGTGAACACCGGGATGCCCGCCTTGAGCAGGCCTTCGACATCGCGCACCATGCCGTCGCAGACGATCGCGACCACGCCGATGCGCTTCGCCCAGTAGGCCCACAGGTCGCCGATGGTGGCGGCGGTGCGGCTGCCGGCGGTGCCGATGACGATGACGTCGCCTTTCTTCGCGAAGTCGAGCACCGCCATCGCCGCCAGGTTGTCCATCGGCGCGCAGAATGCCGTGACCGCGGTGCCGCAGAAACGCATCGTCGGCAGCAGCGGCTTGATGTCGTACTCCATGCAGCCCTTGCCGTTGAAAGCGTCGGTCACGAAGCCGGTGGGCTGGCCCTGGAATGCCTTCAGCACGGCGTTGGAGGGCCGTTCGACGTTTCTGCGTATGGTGATCGCTACCGGCTCGCCAATCATTTGCGGAGTCTCCTGCGGTTGAATGCGGTGAATCATAGCGCATAGCCCCGGGAACGCCCGCCGCGGGAGCGCTTCATCCGCCCGGAGCTTGTCCCCGCACGAACGGACTGTGCTCGGACAGCTCGTGCACGTAGTGATCGATGCCGCGCGTCTCGCGGCGGAGATGCTCGGCAATGGCGTGGCGGAATTCGGGCTGCGCAATCCAGTGCGCCGAGTACGTCGCGACCGGCAGCAGCCCGCGCGCCAGCTTGTGCTCCCCCTGCGCGCCGCCTTCAAAGCGCGCGATGCCGTGTTCGATGCAGTGCTCGATTGCCTGGTAGTAGCAGGCTTCGAAATGCAGGCCCGGATAAAATTCCCGCGTGCCCCAGTAGCGGCCATACAAGGCATCTTGACTGCGTACGTCGAATGCGGCCGCTACCGGCCGCTCGCCCTCATAGGCCAGCACCAGCACCAGGTTTGCCGGCATGGCCCGGGCAAGCGTAAGAAAGAACTCGAAACTCAGGTACGGCGTGGACATGTGCTGGCGATAGGTGCGCCGGTAACAGTCGTAGAAGAAACGCCAGTCGCTTTCCTGTGCGGCCGCTCCGGTCAGGCGTTCGAAACGCAGTCCCATCTCGCGCAGGCGGCGGCGCTCCTGGCGGATCTTCTTGCGCTTGTCGTGATTCATCCGCGCGAGGAACCCATCGAAGTCGGCATAGCCGGCGTTCTGCCAATGGAACTGCACGGTTTGCCGCAGCAGCATGCCGGCGTCCGCCATCGCGCGTGCCTCGGCCTGCGTCGGGAAAAGACAGTGCAGGGAGGACACGCCGGAGCGGCTTGCGAAATCGAGCGCGCCTTCGATCAGCGCGAGGCGGTCCGCGTCGCTCGCGGCCAGCAGCCGCGGACCGGTGACCGGGGTGAACGGGATTGCGCTCAACAGCTTCGGGTAATAGCGCAATCCGTGACGCTGGAAAGCATCGGCCCAGGCCCAATCGAATACGTACTCGCCGTAGGAGTGGATCTTGAGGTAGAGCGGCATGGCGGCGGCCAGGCGCGCGCTTCGCCACAGCGTCAGATGGCAAGGGGTCCAGCCGGTGTCGCCGCCGACGCAACCGCCGCTTTCCAGCGCGCCGAGGTAGGTGTGCGAGAGGAAAGGATTGTCGCCGGCCAGCGCGTCCCATTGCGCGGCAGGCACGGCGGAGATCGACTCCAGGATTTGGATACCGTGGCGCGCGTTCATGGGATCGTGAGCGGACATGCGAATGCTATATTAGCGGCATGAAAATCGCGATCGCCCAGCTCAACTCCACAGTGGGCGACCTGTCGGCCAATGCGGCGAAGATCCTCGAGTTTTCCGAACGCGCCAGAACCCTGGGCGCGGACCTGATCCTCACCCCGGAACTGTCCCTGTGCGGTTACCCGCCGGAGGACCTCCTGCTGCGCGACGATTTCTGTGCCGCCTGCGAGCGGGAACTGCAGGCGCTTGCCCGCAAACTGAGCGGAATTCGTGTCGTGGTGGGACATCCTTCAACCGTCGATGGCCGGCGCTACAACACCGCCTCGGTGATCGGGGACGGGCGCATTCATGCTGCCTACCACAAGCACGACCTGCCGAATTACACCGTGTTCGACGAAGAGCGCTACTTCGAGCCCGGCACGGGCACCTGCGTGATCGACGTGGGTGGCATGCGCATCGGCATCAACATTTGCGAGGATGTCTGGGGCCAGGAAGGCCGCGGCACGGCGCAGGGCCTGGATGCGCGCGCCGTGCATTCCTCGGTATGGATCGCCCGCGCGCCGCAGGCGGCAAAGGACGCCGGCGCGCGGGCGCTGCTGGTTCTCAATGCTTCGCCATTCCATCTCGACAAGCAGCGCATGCGCTATGACATCGTGCGTGCGCGCGCCACTGAAACCGGGATGTCGGTGGTGTTCTGCAACCTGGTCGGCGGGCAGGACGAACTGGTATTCGACGGACAGTCGTTCGTGATGAACGCCGCGGGCAAGGTTACCCATCAGCTTCCCGCTTTCGAAGAACATCTGGCACTGATCGAGTTTCGCGACGGCGAACCGGTTCCGGGGCAAATTACGCCGACGCTATCGCAGGAGGAAAGCGCCTATCGCGCGCTGGTGCTGGGGGTGCGCGATTATCTCGGCAAGAACGGTTTTCCCGGCGCGCTCGTCGGCCTGTCCGGAGGCATCGATTCGGCGCTTACGATCTGCGTCGCCGCCGATGCGCTCGGGCCGGAGCGCGTGCATGCGGTAATGATGCCGTCTGGATTCACCGCCGGCATGAGCGTCGAGGATGCGCGGGCGATCGCTAAGGCGCTGGGCGTGCGCTATAGCGAGATCGCGATCGCGCCGATGTTCGACGCGTTCATGTCGGCGCTGGCGCCGGCGTTCGAAGGCCTGCCGTTCGATACTACCGAGGAGAATCTGCAGTCGCGCATACGCGGCACGCTGTTGATGGCGCTGTCCAACAAGTTCGGCTTGATCGTGCTGACTACCGGCAACAAGAGCGAAATGAGCACCGGCTACGCTACCTTGTACGGGGACATGGCGGGCGGCTTCGCGGTGCTCAGGGATCTGACCAAGAAGCTGGTCTACCGGCTGGCCCGCTACCGTAACAGCGTCTCCCCGGTCATTCCCGAGCGCGTCATCAGCCGGCCGCCGAGCGCCGAACTGCGTCCGGATCAGACCGACCAGGACAGCCTGCCGGCCTACGACGTGCTCGACGCGATCGTCGAACGCTACGTCGAACACGACCGCAGCGTCGAGGAGATCCTTGCCGAGGGCTACGCGCGCGCGGATGTCGAAAAGGTGGTCAAGCTGGTGCACCAGAGCGAGTACAAGCGCCGGCAGGCACCGATCGGCATCCGCATCACCCATCGTGGGTTCGGCAAGGACTGGCGTTACCCGATCACCAACAAGTTTCGCGGCGGCCTGTAACGTATACTTGGACGTCGAACAACATTCGCTGTGTTGGACTGGCCGGTAGGGGGAGTTCGCATGAAAAAGATCGAAGCGGTGATAAAGCCATTCAAGCTGGACGAGGTACGCGAGGCGCTGTCCGAAATCGGCGTCACCGGGCTGACGGTTACCGAGGTCAAAGGGTTCGGGCGTCAAAAAGGGCATACCGAACTGTATCGCGGGGCCGAATACGTGGTCGACTTCCTGCCGAAGGTCAAGGTGGACGTGGTCGTCAGCGACACCCTGCTGGAGCAGGCGATCGATGCGATCGTCAAATCCGCGCGCACCGGCAAGATCGGTGACGGCAAGATCTTCGTGACCACGGTCGAACAGGTGATCCGCATCCGCACCGGCGAAACCGACGAGCAGGCGATCTAGACGTCTGTTGACGCCCTGAAGCGGGGGCGGGGGGAAGCCTTCAGCAGCACCAGCGCGGCGCCGCTGCCGCCTTCGTTGGCGGGCGCCTGACAGAACGCCAGGACTTCGTCGCGCTGCGCAAGCCAGACCGCGACTTTCTTCTTCAGCACGGGTTCGCGGTTCCGCGAGCCGAGCCCCTTGCCGTGCACGACGCGCACGCAGCGGTACCCGCGTTGCAGCGATTCGTTCAGGAACTCGACCAGCATTACCCGGGCTTCCTCGCTGCGCAGGCCATGCAGGTCAAGATGGTCCTGTACCACCCAGTGTCCGCGGCGCAGCTTGCGCAGGATCTGGCTGCCCAGTCCGTCACGCACGAACACCAGTTCTTCCCCCGATTCCAGCGCCAGTTCGAGCGGAATCTGCTCGCTCAGGCTTTCGGCCAGCGCCTGCCGCTCGTCCTTCAGGCGCTGGGTCGGTACCGGTTTGCGGCGCGCCTTGTCGTGCACCACGCGCCCGCTTTGCCGGATCGGCGCAACATCCTTCAAGGCCTCGCGCAGCAGGTCGGCGTCATCTGGCGGTTCCGGCGTTTTCGAGTGCTTTGCCATCCAGAAAATCTCTCACCGCAGTAGCGCAGAGGGGCGACTGGATCAGCTGCCGATCGAGTCCAGATAACGTTCGGCATCCAGCGCGGCCATGCAGCCACTGCCGGCGCTGGTGACCGCCTGACGGTAGACATGGTCCTGCACGTCGCCGGCGGCGAACACGCCGGCGACGCTGGTGGCGGCGGCGTTGCCGTCACGCCCCATTCTGCTGACGATGTAGCCGTTGATCATTTCCAGCTGACCTTCGAACAGCTGCGTGTTCGGCGTATGCCCGATGGCGATGAACACACCTGACAGAGAGAGATCTTTCTTCGCGTCGCTGCCGCCTGTCGCGACAAGCCGGATGCCGTTAACGCCCTTGGCATCGCCCAGCACCTCGTCCAGCGTGTGGTTCCATTCCATGCGCACGTTGCCGCTCCTGGCTTTTTCCAGCAGCCGGTCGACCAGGATCGCCTCGGCACGCAGCTTGTCGCGCCGGTGCACCACGGTCACGCTCTTTGCGATGTTCGACAGATACAGCGCTTCCTCGACCGCAGTGTTGCCGCCGCCGATCACCGCGACGTCCTGGCCCTTGTAGAAGAACCCGTCGCAGGTTGCGCAGGCGGACACGCCCTTGCCCATGTATGCTTCCTCCGAGGGCAGGCCGAGATATTTCGCCGAGGCGCCGGTGGCGATAATCAGCGCGTCGCAAGTGTAGGTGTGCTGGTCGCCGATCAGCTGGAACGGGCGCTCGCCCACCTTCGCGGTGTGCACGTGATCGAAGATGATTTCGGTGCCGAAGCGCTCCGCATGCTTGTGGAATCGCTCCATCAGTTCTGGGCCCTGTACGCCCAGCGCGTCGGCAGGCCAGTTATCCACGTCGGTGGTGGTCATGAGCTGACCGCCCTGGGCGAGCCCGGTCACCAGCACCGGCTTGAGGTTTGCGCGGGCCGCATATACGGCAGCGGTATAGCCGGCCGGGCCGGAGCCGAGTATGAGCAGTCGGGCGTGCTTGGGATTCTGGGCCATGAGAGAAGCGTCGCTATAGATCTCAAAGAGCAGGAATTTAGCAGCCTGCTGCAACTCGTGTCGAGGCAGATCACGGGAACGTGCGACGGAGCGTCGCAGTGCGATAAAATCCGTCCGATCACAAAGGGTAATTCCTCCGTTGCGACAAGTATCTACTGCGAAATCAGCGGCGCGCGCGGCGCGCAAGCCGCTCCCGCCGAGAATTGCCAGCCTGCTGCGCGAGTCCTGGTGGCTCCTGTTGGTCGGTGCCGGCATCTATCTGATCCTGATTCTCGCCACCTACAGCCCGTCCGATCCGGGTTGGTCGCACCAGGCGACCGGTTCCGAGGTGACAAATGCCGGCGGCGAGGTCGGCGCGTGGATCGCCGACGTGATGCTTTACCTGTTCGGGCTGTCCGCGTGGTGGTGGGTGTTCGGCTGTGGCGTCGCGGTGGCGTGGGGCTATCGGCGGTTGCACGCTGCATCCGACGCAGACCGCCGCTCGGTCCTGGTTGGCTGCATCGGGTTTTTGTTGCTGCTGGTGGCGGCCAGCGCAGTCGAATCGCTGCGCTTCTACAGCGTGTCGGCCGCGCTGCCGCAAGGCCCCGGCGGCGTGATCGGCGATGTAGTTTCCAGCGGTGCCGCCTATGCGTTCGGCTTCACCGGCAGCACGCTGATCCTGCTGGTGCTGTGGGCGGTCGGCCTGTCGCTGTTTACCGGGGTCTCCTGGATAGCGCTGATCGAGCGCATCGGCGTCGGGCTCGAGCGCGCGTGGGTTGGCGCGACGCAGGCGTGGGAAGCCTGGCGCGACCGCCGGGCCGGCGAGGCGGCCGCGGTGATCCGCGACGAGCGGGTAGAGGAGGTCAAGGAACGCCTGTTCGAGCACGAGCCGGTCAGGATCGAGCCGGCTGCGGTTCCGATCAGAAAATCCGAGCGGGTGATCAAGGAGAAGCAGAAGCCGCTGTTCGAGGATTTGCCGGATTCCGAGTTGCCGCCGCTGCACCTGCTGGACGAACCGCCGTCGGATATCGAAGTGCTGTCGGCGGAAACGCTCGAGTACACCTCGCGGCTGATCGAGAAGAAGCTGATGGACTTCGGTATCGAGGTGAACGTGGTCGCTGCCCAGCCGGGGCCGGTGATCACGCGCTACGAGATCGAACCGGCGGTCGGGGTGAAGGGCAGCCAGGTTATCAACCTGGTCAAGGATCTGGCGCGCGCGCTGTCGGTGGTGAGCGTGCGCGTGGTGGAGACCATCCCGGGCAAGACCTGCATGGGCCTGGAGATTCCCAACCCGAAGCGCCAGGTAGTGCGGCTGTCGGAAATCCTCTCCTCACATGTCTACGCCGAACTGAATTCGCCGCTTACCCTGGCGCTTGGCAAGGATATCGCCGGCAATCCGGTAGTGGCCGATCTCACGCGGATGCCGCACCTGCTGGTTGCCGGCACCACGGGTTCCGGCAAGTCGGTGGCGATCAACGCGATGATCCTGTCGCTGCTGTACAAAGCCACGGCAAACGAGATCCGGCTGATTCTGGTGGATCCGAAGATGCTCGAGCTATCGGTGTACGAGGGCATCCCGCATCTGCTCGCGCCGGTGGTGACCGACATGAAGCAGGCGGCGCACGCGCTCAACTGGTGCGTCGGCGAGATGGATCGGCGCTATCGGGTGATGTCGTCGCTCGGCGTGCGCAACCTGTCCGGTTTCAATCAGAAGATTCAGGAAGCGGAGAAGATCGGCAAGCCGATCGCCAATCCGTTTTCGCTCACTCCGGAGAATCCGGAACCGCTGCGTGAACTGCCGATGATCGTGGTGGTGATCGACGAACTCGCAGACCTGATGATGGTGGTCGGCAAGAAAGTCGAGGAGTTGATCGCGCGGCTGGCGCAGAAAGCGCGCGCGTCCGGCATCCATCTGGTGCTCGCCACGCAGCGTCCGTCGGTGGACGTGATCACCGGACTGATCAAGGCCAACATTCCGACGCGGGTGGCGTTCCAGGTGTCCAGCCGCGTCGACTCGCGCACGATCCTCGATCAGATGGGCGCGGAGCAGTTGCTCGGCCAGGGCGACATGCTGTACCTGCCGCCCGGAACCGGCTATCCGAAGCGTGTGCACGGCGCGTTCGTCGCCGACCAGGAAGTGCACCAGGTGGTCGAGTACCTGAAGTCGCGCGGTCAACCGTCCTACCTCGAGGACGTTCTCGAACCTGCGGAAGGTGAATCGGAGAACGGCGGAGGTGCGGCGGGAGGCAACGGCGAGCACGATCCGCTCTACGACCAGGCAGTCGAGATCGTACTCAAGACGCGGCGTGCGTCGATCTCGCTGGTGCAGCGCCACCTGCGGATCGGTTACAACCGGGCGGCGCGACTGATCGAGGAGATGGAACGGTCCGGCCTGGTTTCCAGCATGCAGTCCAACGGCAACCGCGAAGTGCTCGCACCGTCGCGAAACGATTCCTGATCCGTCACGCAAACGGTTTAATGTTTAGGAGGCATGCGACTATGATCAGATTCATGCTGCTGCTCCTGCTCGCGGGCATGCCGCCCGCAGCATCCGCCGGCGTCTACAAGTGGACCGATACGAACGGCCAGGTGTTCTACGGCGATACGCCGCCGGCGTCGGTGCAGGCATATTTTCCGGAACTGCGGGTTCCATCGGGAGTCGACATGTTGGGATGCGCACCCGGCGAGTGCGTGTCACCGGGGCCGAGGCAGCAGGTCGTGGCGGAAGCAGCCGTTTCCCGGCACCAGGTCACGCGGTCGCGCGGCATGCCGTTCGGTGTTTATATCCGGCTGCAGCGCGGGATGACCGAAGGCGAACTGCTGCTGCGTGCCGGACCGCCGGACCATGAATTCCGCGAGGGACTGGACGCCACGCAATTGAGCATCGTGCAACGTGGCGTCTTGATCGATCCGGCTACCGGGCGCAATGTGCCTCAGCGCATCGTCACACACAGCCAGAGCATGCAGGTCGTAAAGACGTACTATTACTTCCCGACGAGCTCGGACCCCTGGATCACCGTGGTCACGCTGGTCGGAGGGCGCATCGCCAACATGGACAGGCAGAAACGCTTCTGATGAAAACACTACTCACCGTCATCGCCGGGTTCGTGCTGGCTGCGGCATCCGCGGCCGCGGACGCGGGCGCGATCGAACAACTGAATGCGTTTGTGGAAAAGACGCGTTCGGCACGCGCAGATTTCACCCAGCTGGTGACCGACAGCGCAGGCAACACCGTGCAGGAATCGAGTGGGGTGGTGGAGTTTTCGCGGCCCGGCCGGTTCCGCTGGCATTACCGCAAACCCTTCGAACAATTGGTGGTGGGCGACGGACAGTCGCTGTGGATCTACGACGAAGACCTGAACCAGGTCACCACGCGCAGACTGGACAGCGCGCTCGGTTCCAGCCCCGCCGCGCTGCTGGCCGGCAGCGACGAGATTGGCGAGTATTTCTCGCTGAGTGCGAAGGGGAGGCAGGGCCGGCTGGAATGGCTGGAAGCGCGCCCCAAGGACGAAGACAGCATGTTCGACTACGTGCGGATGGGCTTTGCCCTGGACACGCTGGAGATCATGGAGCTTTACGATCACTTCGGCCAGAAGTCCGTGATCCGCTTTTCCCGGATGCAGCGCAATCCAGGCTTTGCCGCAGATGCGTTCACCTTCGTTCCACCGCCCGGTGCGGACGTGGTTTCGGAATAGAATCAACGGAAGCGGAAGGCGCAAGAGCGGAACGCGAAGGCACGAAGAAAGTCATTGCGAGGGAGCGTAGCGACCGCGGCAATCTCGCTGTCGTTCCTGTCATTGCTCCCCGGTTCCCGTGGTGAACCCATATGCCCGCCGACCTGTTCGAATCCCGTCAACCCGCAGCGCCGCTGGCGGAGTTGATGCGGCCGCAGCGGCTGGAGGACATGGTCGGCCAGTCGCATCTGCTCGGCACGGGTCAGCCGCTGCGCGTGGCGTTCGAGTCCGGCAAACCGCATTCGATGATCTTCTGGGGGCCGCCGGGTGTCGGCAAGACCACGCTTGCGCGGTTGATGGCAAAGGCGTTCGATGCCGAGTTCATCCAGATTTCCGCGGTGCTTTCCGGCGTAAAGGACATTCGCGACGCGGTGGCGCGTGCGGAGGCGACGCTGCAGCAATCGGGCCGCCAAACCATCCTGTTCGTCGACGAAGTGCACCGGTTCAACAAGGCGCAGCAGGATGCCTTCCTGCCCTTCGTGGAGCGGGGCCTGCTGACTTTCATCGGCGCGACCACCGAGAATCCCTCGTTCGAAGTGAACGGCGCGCTGCTGTCCAGGGCGGCGGTCTACGTGCTCAAGCCGCTGAGTGCGGGTGAACTCGGTGAGCTGCTGGATCGCGCTCTGGGGCAGGCATATCCCGGACTGTCAGTAGAACACGCGGCGCGGGAGCTGTTGGCATCGGCGGCGGACGGTGATGCGCGCAGGCTGCTGAACATGCTGGAGGCCGTTGCGACCGCCGCGCTGACCGGCAAGGTGGGCGTAATCGACCAGACGATTGCGCAGCGCACGCTGGCGCAGAATCTTCGCCGGTTCGACAAAGGCGGAGACGCGTTCTATGACCAGATCTCGGCGTTGCACAAGTCGGTACGCGGCTCGGACCCGGATGCCGCGCTGTACTGGCTGACGCGGATGCTGGACGGCGGCGCCGACCCGCTCTACCTCGGCCGTCGGATGATCCGCATGGCGAGCGAGGACATCGGGCTGGCCGATCCGCGTGCGCTGTCGGTAACGCTCGATGCGTGCGAAACCTATGAACGGCTCGGTTCGCCCGAGGGCGAACTGGCGTTGGCACAGGCCGCGATCTACCTGGCTTGCGCGCCGAAGAGCAACGCGGCATACGTCGCCTATAATGAGGCCCGCGAGTTCGTGCAATCCGACCAGTCGCAACCGGTTCCGGTTCATCTGCGCAACGCTCCCACCAGGCTGATGAAGGAACTCGGCTACGGTCGCGCCTACCGTTACGCGCATGACGAGCCCGAGGCCTATGCCGCGGGAGAGACCTATTTCCCCGATAGCATGGAGCCGCGGAACTTCTATCGTCCGACGCCGCGCGGTATGGAGGGCAGGATCGGCGAAAAGCTCGAACACCTGCGGGAACTCGACCGCAAGGCGCAGAAAAAGAAATAGATACTGAGGGACGGCGAGAAGCGGGAAAACAAGCACCATCAAGGGCACCAGGAGCATCAGGAGAGACAATACTCAGAGTTCGGTTTTCCTGGTGCTCCTGGTGCCCTTGGCGGTTCGAATGGTCCTGGTCAGTGCAGTGTCACCACATTCATGAAGGTATCAGACAGTGCTCGACATTCAATTGCTAAGAAGCGATCTCGAGGGCGTGGCGACGCGTCTGGCGACACGCGGCCTGGAACTCGATGTGGACGTGTTTCGCGGGCTCGAGGAAAGCCGCAAGCGCGTGCAGACCCGCACGCAGGAACTGCAGGCGGAGCGCAATGCGACCTCGAAGAAAATTGGCGAACTGAAGAAAAGCGGCAAGGATGCGTCCGCGATGGTCGCCGGGATGACCGCGGTCGGCGATGAACTGAAGGAGCTGGAAACCGCACTGGACGCAGTGCAACGCCAGCTCGAAGAACTGCTGCTGGGCATTCCGAACTTGCCGCATGCAAGCGTTCCGGCCGGGCGTTCGGCAGACGACAACGTGGAAGTGCGACGGTTCGGTGAACCGCGAAAGTTCGACTTTCAGCCGAAGGATCACGTCGACATCGGCACTGGCCTCGAAATGCTGGATTTCGAGCGCGCCACAAAGCTTTCGGGTGCGCGTTTCGTGCTGATGACCGGCGCGGTGGCGCGGCTGCATCGCGCGATCGCGCAGTTCATGTTGGACGTGCACTCCCGCGAGCACGGCTATACCGAGGTGTACGCGCCTTACCTAGTTAACGCTGAAACGATGCGCGGCACCGGGCAGTTACCGAAGTTCGAAGAGGACCTGTTCGCCGTCCCGCGCGCAGAGGGCGGCAAGCTGTATCTGATTCCGACCGCTGAAGTACCGGTCACCAACATCGTTCGCGACGAGATTCTCGCACTAGAGAGGCTGCCGCTGAAGTTCGTCTGCCACACGCCCTGCTTCCGCTCGGAGGCGGGCACCTATGGAAAGGACACGCGCGGAATGATCCGGCAGCACCAGTTCGACAAGGTCGAACTGGTGCAGATCGCGCACCCCGACCATTCATACGAACTGCTGGAGGAACTGACTGCGCACGCGGAGACTATCCTGAAACGTCTCGAACTGCCGTACCGCACCGTCACCCTGTGTACCGGGGACATGGGTTTCGCCGCGGCAAAAACCTACGACATCGAAGTCTGGCTGCCGGGCCAGAACGTCTACCGGGAGATCTCCTCCTGCAGCAACTTCGAATCCTTCCAGGCGCGCCGCATGCAGACGCGATTTCGCGGAGAAAAGGGCAAGCCGGAACTGGTGCACACTCTGAACGGCTCCGGTCTCGCGGTCGGCCGTACTCTGATAGCAGTATTGGAGAACTATCAGGAGGCCGACGGCAGCGTGTCGGTCCCGGCGGTTCTTCAGCCTTACATGGGTGGAATGAAGTCCATCGCGATTGCGCGCTGAAACATGCGGCGTATCGGGATTACTGCGTCGTCTGCGCGGTGAAGGTCGAGAACAGCGGCCGGTAGGGCTCTTCGAAGCGTTGCAGGATGTCGTAATAATTGCGGACGTTCTCGGTGAGGATCACCGCTTCGCCGCCTCGCGCGAATCCACGTCTGACCGTCTTGTAGTATTCGGAGCGTGCAAGCAACGGCAGCGTCTTGCGCAGGTCCACCCAGGAATCGGCGTTCAGGCCCCTGCGTTGCGCGAGGATGCGGGCGTCCTCCAGGTGTCCGTAGCCGACGTTATAGGCTGCAAGTGCGAACCAGGTTCTGTCGGGTTCCGGAATCCTCGTTGGCAGCGTATCTTTCAGAAGCTGCAGATAGCGTGCGCCCGCGATGATGTTCTGATGGGCGTCGAGGCGGTTGGTTACGCCCATGCGATCTGCGGTCGCGCCGGTGAGCATCATCAGGCCGCGCACACCGGTCGGGCTGGTGGCCGTCGGATTCCAATGCGATTCCTGGAAACCCAGCGCGGCAATCAGCCGCCAGTCCAGCCCGGTGAGTTCCTGCGCTTCCTTGAACATCGGCGCGTACCGTGGCAGCAGCGTCTGGCGCCGTGCAAGAAAGGCGGCAATGTCGCCGCGATCCAGCCTCCGGATGTGACCGAAGTAACGGTCATGCAGCATGTGCAGGGTTCCGTCCGCCTCGATGCGCGCGAAGAAGACCTGCATCTGTTCTGTCAGAGCGGGCTCTGCGTCCCTGGGCATTGCCCAGGCCAGTTGCTCCGGCGCGCCGAAGGTGAACGCAATGCCGACGTTCGGGTAGAAATTTCGAGCGAGTTCGATCATGTGGGAATCTGCGATCGCGAAATCGAGTTTGCCTTTCGACAGGCGCTCGAGCAGTTCGTCGATATCCGCTGCGTGCACTTCTTGCCAAGACAGTCCGGGTATGGCGCGCGCCTCCGCCCGCAACTGCTCGGCGCTGCTCGACCCGGCAAGCACGCCGACGCGATGGCCAACCAGGTCCGCGAGATTGCGGGGCCGTCTTCTGTCGGGATCATAGGCAACCGCCTTGCGTGCACTCAGGTAGGACGGGCCGAACACAAACGCTTCTTCGCGCTCCGGCGTGACGCTCAGGCCGGCAGCCGCGAAGTGTGCAATCCGGTCGCTCAGCGCGGAGAGAATGTCAGGCAACTTGTTGCGTTCGACTATGCGCAGTTTCTTGCCGGTTTCGCGGGCGAACATGTCGATCAGATCCTGCTCGAACCCGACGTGGTCCCCATCCGGACCAAGGTAGCGCGTGGTCGGCGAATAGCGCGTCAGCACGACCAGTTCGTCGGCCATCTCGAACGGCAGCACCGGCCGTTCGAATCCCGGATCGCAGGACGGCAGGGCGATCAGGAACGCGGTCAGTGCCCAGACGCCGAGCGAGTGGGAGTGCCGTTTCCAATACCATTGAATGTTGAAAATCAACAACATCTAATCCCTTGATTGCATCTGGCGCCCCTTCAGGGGGCTGGTAAAATACCACGCCTCACGGAGAGGTACCGAAGCGGTCATAACGGCGCTGACTCGAAATCAGATGGTCGGATTTCATCCGGCACGTGGGTTCGAATCCCACCCTCTCCGCCAGAACACGCAAGCCCCCCTCGCGGGGGCTTGCGTGTTCTGGTAGAGGGTGTGTGGACGAATCCACTGGTTCGACCAAAACGCACTGCGTTTTGGGACGCCCGCAGGGCGGTCCCGAGCATCGCGAGGGATGGCTGGATCGCCATTAGGCGAGCCAGACACAATCCCACCCTCTGCGTCTGACGCTGGCGAGCCGTTGCGCTGCGCCGGAATGTCTGGATCGCCGTAAGGC
>DATKEK010000350.1:0-3699 GCA_035512195.1 Burkholderiales bacterium | reverse complement strand
TCAGGCGTGCCCTGCTTCCGGAACCGGCCGCGGTCATCCGCGAGGGCGGCGTCATCAACGGCGGCTTCGACGCCGAACTGGACGAACTGCGCGCGATCCAGAACAACGCTGCGGAGTTCCTGGTCGCGCTGGAAACGCGGGAGCGCGAACGCACCGGTATCGCCAATCTGAAGGTCGAATACAACCGGGTGCATGGTTTCTATATCGAAGTCACCCGCGCGCAGTCGGACAAGGTGCCGGACGACTATCGCCGCCGGCAGACGCTGAAAAACGCCGAGCGCTATATCACGCCCGAACTGAAAACCTTCGAGGACAAGGCGCTTTCTGCGCAGGATCGCGCCCTTGCGCGTGAAAAACTCCTGTACGAACAACTCCTCACGGATCTGGCGGCGCATCTGGACACGCTGCAGTCAGTCGCCGCGGCGACTGCCGAGCTCGACGCACTTGCAGCAATGGCCGACCGTGCAGCCGCGTTCGACTACGCCAGACCCGAATTCACCGAAGAGACCTCGATTGAAATCGAGGCTGGCCGCCACCCGGTGGTCGAGCGCCAGATCGACGACTTCGTCGCAAACGACGCGTCGCTCGACGCCAAGCGCCGGCTGCTGCTCATCACCGGCCCAAACATGGGCGGCAAATCGACCTACATGCGCCAGGTTGCACTAACCGTGTTGCTCGCGCATGTCGGCTGCTTCGTGCCGGCGAAGCGCGCGCGCATCGGTCCGATCGACCAGATTTTTACCCGCATCGGCGCCTCCGACGATCTCGCCGGCGGCCGGTCGACCTTCATGGTGGAAATGACCGAGGCGGCGAACAGCCTGCACAACGCCACGCCCGAGAGCCTGGTGCTGATGGACGAAGTCGGACGCGGCACATCCACATTCGACGGCGTGGCGCTGGCGCTCGCCATCGCCCGCCACCTGGTCGAGCACAGCCGCAGCCACACCCTGTTCGCCACGCACTACTTCGAGCTGACCCGGCTGGCCGACGAATACCGCGAGATCGCCAACATCCATGTCTCCGCGGTCGAGCACCGGGACAGGATCGTGTTCCTGCACGCGGTCGAGGAAGGCCCCGCTTCGCAGAGCTACGGCATCCAGGTCGCCCAGCTCGCCGGTATTCCCGCGCCGGTCATCCGCGCGGCGAAGAAACACCTGGCCAGACTCGAAGAAGAAGCCGCCGGCCGCAATCCGCAAGGCGACCTGTTCTCGGCTCGACCAAAAACGCCACCGGCGGCCGCCCCGCACCCGGCGATCGAGGCGCTGAGGGAAATCGATCCCGATGCGCTCTCGCCGAAGGAGGCGCTCGATATCCTTTACCGGCTCAAGAAGGTCGCCGAATAGAGTCGCGACTCGTGGCTCGCAACCGGAAGTTGCCTGTCGCTTTCCAGGTCAACGCCTGGGATGACGCCCTAGAAAATCCAGTACCAGAGCGTTAAATCGCTCCGGGGCAACGAAGTGCACAGCATGCGGCGAGTTCTCGGCGACCACTGTTTCGACGTCGGGAACGAGCGATGCAAACTTGCGTGCAATCTTACGTAACCAAGAAAGGCTGACGCCGCCTTCCATTGACAGCGTTGGCGCCCCGATCCCGCGCGCATCGTCGAAAGTAAACGTCGAGATCAGCGACGGCGCCTCGAGTTCCGCCTTGAGCTCCGGCGCATTGTCCAGCATGACTGCCTGCATCTCCGGGGACAGACTCGCATAGGTGCCTTCCCCCAGCACACCATCGCAGAAGATCTGCACCGCGCCCTGCGCGTCGCCCGTCGACATTGCGCGAGATGCATCCTGCCTGACCCGACTGAACGGTTCAAATGACTGCATACCGCCTTCGATCTCTTCCAGCCATGGAACGAGGGAGGGCTCAACGACGACGAGGCTGGATACGACATCAGGATAGTGACGTGCACAATGCGCTGCCACTGCCGCGCCATAGGATTGACCGATCAGATGAACCGGACCAATCCCCAGTGCGCGAACCAGTTCGGCAAGGTCACCGGCATGAAGACCGGTCGAATAATCCGAACCGTTTCCCGTCCAGGTGTTCGGGTAGTGATAGCGCCGACTGTAGGAAATCACCTGGTAACGCTCGGCGAAGGATTCGAACTGGTAGCCCCAGGTCCGGTAGTCGCCGATCGTGCCGTGTACAAACACGACGGGATCGCCTTCGCCGAACTCGAAATAGTTCAGTTCCACGCCGTCCAACTGCACGCGCCGGGTGGGAAGATCGTAGGGACGTTCCGGCGCTTCGCTTTGCGCACGCGCAATCTGCTCGAGGAAGCTGCCCGTAACCAGGCCGGGCATCTGGATGTAAAGCCCGTGCGTCCTGTTTCGGAATCGGTCTCTCATGGCTTTCCTCCCCTCTGAATCGTCATGGCATCAACTGACCGTCGGCACCGTGCGCCGCGACCGCCCTCCTCAGTGCCTCGGTTTCGTCCGAGGGCGAAACGCCCAGCATGATCGACAGCATCTCCCTGCAGCCTCGATACACCGCATAGGCCTCTGCGTGCTTGCCCTGGCGCAGATAAACCCGCATCAGCCGCCGGTACATTTCTTCTGTCAGAGGATCCGCCTCGAGCGCACGTCGATAGCTCGAGGCCGCCCCTGCCCAGTCCTCGCGCCCTTCTTCCAGCCCGCCCAGCCTTGCAACCGCTGCCACGAACTTGCCGCGCCAACGTTCCCGCGCGGGCAACATCCACGGCAGCGGCGCCTCCCTCCCGAATGCCTGGCCCCTGTACAGCTTGAGCACCCTGTCACGCATGGATACAGCCCCCCCCAGTGTGGACTCGCCCTCGCCGGTTTCTTCAAGTTCGGCGCAGGCCGCCTCGAACACCCAAGCGTCTACCCATGCAACGCGGTCGTTAAGCCGGACTTTCCCGTCCTGCATGACAATCGCTTCATCCCTGCGCAGAAGTTTGCGAAGCCGGTGCAGGTTCATGCGCAACGCACTCTCTGCCGCGTCGCCTTCCGAATCCGGCCAGAGATGCTGTGCAAGTAATCCGCGGTCCACGCCGGGCGAGCCCTCGGCAACCAGCGCGCTCAGCAGTTCCAGCGGTTTCTTCTGCGCCTTGCGGGAGAACACAAGCGGCCTTCCTTCGACTTCCACTTCCAGGCCATCGAAAATCCTCACCTTTACCTGCCACGGCCAGTTCTCGCAAGATTCGCCCCGTGGCGGCAACAGCCCGAGGCGTTGAATCAGATGCGAGGCGTACTGCGTTTCGATTCCAGCTTGCAAGGCCTCTGCACACAACGATGTCAACATCGAGGGCGCCCAAGCGAACCCGAAGATATAGCCACGATCCCGGCCAATCGCAAAGGCGCGCCGAAGCAGTGGCCGAGCCTGCTGCTGCCGACCCATGCGCAAAAAGGCGTAGGCCTCGATAAGCAGATGATGAAACTCGATCTTGTCCGCACCGACCCCAGCGAGTAACTCCCTTGCCCGTTGCACGGCCTGCAGTGCGGTGCGACCATCCCCGGCTTCGCAAGTGGCGATCGCGAGAATTCCGAGGGACTCCATCTCGCTGAACCGATGCCCTATCCGGGAGGCAAGGGTGTTTGCTTTCTGCGCGTGTTGTCGGGCCCGGCTTCCGTTGCCCTGAAGAACATCTACCTGCGCCGCAAACAGATGAAAGATGAACTCCTCCTGCCGGCGGCCCGGTGTCAGGACTTCAGCCGCCTTCGCCAGCTCAAGCTCTCCTCT
>DATKEK010000349.1:0-13059 GCA_035512195.1 Burkholderiales bacterium | reverse complement strand
CGGCGACCATGAACTCGAGCACAGGATCCGTTCGTACGTGCGCTGGAACGCCGCCGCCATGGTGCTGCGCGCGAACAAGGATACGAACGTCGGCGGACATATTGCGAGCTTTGCCTCGGCCGCAACGCTCTATGACGTCGGCTTCAACCATTTCTGGCATGCACCATCCGAAGACCATGGCGGCGACCTGATATTCGTCCAGGGGCATTCCGCGCCCGGCGTCTATGCGCGCGCGTTCATGCTCGGGCGGTTGAGCGAGGAACAACTCGACAACTTCCGCCAGGAAGTGGACGGCAAAGGTCTGTCTTCCTATCCGCATCCGTGGCTGATGCCGGATTTCTGGCAGTTCCCGACCGTTTCCATGGGCCTCGGTTCGATCATGGCAATCTACCAGGCCCGGTTCATGAAGTACTTGCAGGACCGCGGCATTCTCGAAACCGAGGGCCGCAAGGTCTGGTGCTTCCTCGGCGATGGCGAAGTGGACGAACCGGAGTCGATGGGCGCGATCGGAGTGGCCGCACGGGAACGGCTCGATAACCTGATCTTCGTGGTGAACTGCAACCTGCAGCGGCTGGATGGCCCGGTGCGCGGTAACGGCAAGATCATCCAGGAGCTGGAGGCCGATTTCCGCGGCGGCGGCTGGAACGTGATCAAGGTGATCTGGGGTTCGTACTGGGACCCGCTGCTCGCACGGGACACCAAGGGATTGCTGCAAAAGCGCATGGAAGAATGCGTGGATGGCGAGTACCAGACATTCAAATCGAAAGACGGCGCCTACGTCCGCGAGCACTTCTTCGGAAAATACCCGGAGCTGCGGGACATGGTGTCCAACATGACCGATGACGACGTCTGGCGCCTGAACCGCGGCGGGCACGATCCGCACAAGATCTACGCCGCGTACTCTGCGGCCATGAAGCACACGGGACAGCCGACGGTGATTCTTGCCAAGACCGTGAAGGGTTACGGCATGGGCCAAGCGGGGGAGGCACAGAATATCACCCATCAGCAGAAGAAGATGGGAACGACATCGCTCAAGTCGTTCCGGGACCGCTTCAATCTGCCGGTTCCGGACGACAAGCTCGAAGAGATTCCCTATCTGAACTTCGACGCGGGTTCGCCGGAACTCAAATACATGCACGAACACCGCGAGACGCTCGGCGGCTATTTGCCGACCCGCAGGCAGAAGGGCGACACGCTCGAGGTGCCGCCGCTGTCCGCGTTCGAAGTGCTGCTGAAGTCATCGGAGGACCGTGAACTGTCCACCACCATGGTCTTCGTGCGCCTGCTCGGCGTACTGGTGAAGGACAAGAATGTCGGCAAGCGCGTGGTTCCGATCGTTCCGGACGAGTCGCGCACGTTCGGCATGGAGGGAATGTTCCGCCAGCTCGGCATCTGGTCTTCGGTCGGCCAGCTGTACACGCCGCAGGACGCCGCCCAGCTCATGTTCTACAAGGAAGACAAGAACGGCCAGATCCTGCAGGAGGGCATCAACGAGCCAGGCGCGATGTCGTCGTGGATCGCCGCGGCCACGTCCTACTCGACCCATGGCGTGTCGATGATCCCTTTCTACATCTATTACTCGATGTTCGGTTTCCAGCGCGTAGGCGATCTCGCCTGGGCGGCTGGCGACCAGCGCGCGCGCGGGTTCCTGCTGGGCGGCACTGCGGGGCGCACCACGCTGAACGGCGAGGGGCTGCAGCATGAGGACGGCCACAGCCATCTGCTGTCGTCCACCATTCCCAATTGCATTTCCTACGATCCGACCTTCGCCTACGAAGTGGCGGTCATCATCCAGGATGGCCTGCGCCGGATGTACAAGGAGCAGGAGGACGTTTTCTTTTACGTCACCCTGATGAACGAGAACTACCGGCATCCCGCGCTGCCGGAAGGAGCGGAACAGGGCATTCTCAAGGGGATGTACCTTTTCTCGCAGCACAAGGCGACGAAGGACGCGCCGAAAGTGCAGTTGCTCGGCAGCGGCACGATCCTTCGGGAGGTGATGTCGGCGCAGGAACTGCTGGAAAGGGATTTCGGCGTTTCGGCCGATGTGTGGAGCTGCCCGAGTTTCACCGAGTTGCGCCGAGAGGGTCTGGACGCGTTGCGCTGGAATATGCTGCACCCGGAAGAAAAGCCGCGCGAAGCCTATGTCAGCCAGTGCCTGAATCGCGCGCCGGGACCGGTGGTCGCCGCGACCGACTATATGCGGGCCTTCGCCGACCAGATCCGGCCGTTCATCTACAAACCGTATCTGGTGCTCGGCACCGACGGATTCGGCCGCTCGGATACGCGGGAGAAACTGCGTCGCTTCTTCGAGGTGGATCGTTATTACGTCGCAGTTGCCGCGCTCAAGGCGCTCGCCGACGAGGGCACGATCCCCGCCGCGACCGTTGCCAAGGCGATCAAGAAGTACGGCATCGACCCCGATAAAACCAACCCGACCAGAATCTGATCATCTGCGCCGGGTTCCGGCCCGGCAACGTATTTCAAGGGAGAAAAATGGGAAGCCTCAAAGACGTCCTGGTTCCCGATATCGGGGACTTCAAGAACGTTCCCGTAATCGAAGTGCTGGTCAAGCCGGGCGACACCGTGAAACCGGAAGACTCGCTGATCACGCTCGAGTCCGACAAGGCTACGATGGAAGTGCCCTCGCCGTTTGGCGGCGTGATCAGGGAAATGAAGGTCAAGGTCGGCGACCAGGTGGCGGAGGGATCGCCGATCCTCAGCCTTGAAGTCGAAGGAGAAGCCGCAAAACCCGAATCGAAAACCGCCGACAAGCCCGCACCCGTCGCCGCGAAGGAACCGGAGCCCAGGGAAGACAAGAAAGCAGCGGCCAAAACAGAGAACTCACCGGCCCAGCGGGCCGAGCCGGCTGCCGCGCACTCGGCTCCGCCGGCAACGCAGATGGACGAAGCGGGGTTCGCCAGCGCACACGCCAGCCCGGGCGTGCGCAGATTCGCGCGCGAACTCGGCGTTGATCTGGCGCGCGTGAAGGGCAGCGGCCCGAAGGGCCGGATCCTCAAGGACGACGTGCAGGGCTTCGTCAAAAGCGCGATGGCTGGCGGTGCTGGCGCAGGTGCCGCCGCAGGAACCGGCTTTGGCGCCGGACTGCCCGCCTGGCCGAGCGTCGACTTCGCCAAGTTCGGACCGGTCGAATCGCAGGCGCTGTCGCGCATCAAGAAAATCTCCGGGCCGGCACTGCACCGCAACTGGGTGCACATTCCGCACGTCACCCAGCAAGACGAGGCGGACATCACCGAGATGGAAGCTTTCCGCAAGCAGATGGCGGACGAAGCGAAGAAGCGCAACGTCAAGCTCACGCCGCTGGCGCTGATCATGAAGGCCTGCGTGGCCGCACTGAAACGGCATCCCGAGTTCAACGCTTCACTGGCGCTGGAAGGCGATGCGCTGATCCTCAAGCGCTACTACCATCTCGGCGTGGCAGTCGATACGCCCGGCGGCCTGACGGTGCCGGTGATCCGCGACGTCGACCAGAAGGGCGTGATGCAACTCGCGAAGGAGCTTGCAGCGGTCAGCGCGAAAGCGCGTGACGGCAAGCTCTCTCCGTCGGACATGCAGGGCGGCACGTTCTCGATATCCAGCCTCGGCGGCATCGGCGGCGGTTTCTTCACGCCGATCATCAACGCTCCCGAGGTGGCGATACTCGGCGTATCGCGCTCGGTGACGAAGCCGGTCTGGGACGGCAGGGAGTTCCGGCCGCGGCTGATGCTGCCGCTGTCCCTGAGCTACGATCACCGTGCGGTGGACGGCGCGCAGGGCGCACGCTTCATCTCCGATCTGGTGGCGGTGCTTTCCGACATCCGGCGGATACTCCTGTAAGGGCAGGGATGAAGGCGGAAGGCGCAAGGCGGAAGTTCGATAGCGGCGCGCACGCCGAACGCACTGCGTCGCGTCCTTCGTCCTGCATCCGTCGGCCATGCCGTTGCGGAGCGGGCAACGCTTGACCAGCCCCGCTCCCATAGGGCTTCTCGGCGGCACCTTCGATCCGATTCACTTCGCACACCTGCGCCTGGCGGAGGAGCTGGCCGATGTTCTTGCGCTGACGCAGGTGCGGTTCATCCCTGCCGCGGTGCCGCCGCATCGTGGCACGCCGAGCGCCTCCGCAAAGCACCGGCGAGCGATGGTCGAGCTCGCCATTTCCGGCAACTCGCGTTTCGTACTCGACAACCGGGAGCTCGAGCGGGAAGGCCGCAGTTACACCTACGACACGCTGATCGCGATCCGCGAGGAGGCCGGAGAGCGTCCCCTGTGCCTGCTGATGGGGGCGGATGCATTCGTCGCGCTCACGACCTGGCACCGCTGGGAGGAATTGTTCGAGCTGGCGCACGTCGTGGTCGCGAACCGGCCTGGGTATCGTCTTGACCAGCTGGCCGCCGCGCTGCCGGGCCCGCTGAAAGCGCAGTATCTGCGGCGGCACTCGTCCGACGGCAGGCGTCTTGCCCTGGCACCGGCGGGGCACATCGTGACCCACGAGCTGACTGCCATGGACGTTTCGGCAACCGCGCTCAGAGAGAACATCCGGCGCGGCCACAGCCTGCGCTACCTGCTGCCGGATGATGTAATCGCGTATATTCGACAACATCACCTCTACAAGGAGCACGATGCACACTGACGCCACCTGCAAGGTCACGGTCGACGCACTGGAAGAGATCAAGGCATTCGATATCGTCGTTCTGGACGTTCGCAAGATGACCGCGCTGTTCGATTACATGGTGATCGCCAGCGCCGAATCCACCCGCCAGGCGCGGGCACTCGCAAATAATGTTCAGGAAAAGCTGAAGGCGATCGGCGGGCGGGTACACGGGGTCGAAGGCGAGCAGTCGGGCGAATGGGTGCTGGTGGATCTGGGTGACGTGATCGTGCACGTGATGCAGCCTGCGGTGCGCGCTTACTACAACCTGGAGCAGCTATGGGGCGGCAAACCGCCGGCCCCGCACCCGGCAACCTGGCGTAACCCGCCCGGACAGGCCCCGGTGTCCTGACCCGGGGGCCGGGACGCCCCGCGGTGAAACTCCATATCGTCACGGTCGGCCACAAGGCCCCCGCGTGGGTCACCGCGGGATTCGAGGAGTACGCCCGGCGCATGCCGCGCGAACTGCCGTTACGGTTGCTCGAGATCAAGCCCTACCCCCGCTCGGGTGACTCGCAGGCAGCCGGAGCCAGGGCAAGGGCGGAAGAAAAAGCACGAATTCTTGCCGCAGCCCCGACCGACAGTGTAAAAATAGCCTTGGATGAGCGCGGAAAGACGCTCACAACCGCGAATCTCGCGCAAAAGCTCGCAGCATGGATGGAGCAGGGTCGCGACCTGTGCTTCATCATCGGCGGCGCAGACGGCCTGCATGAGGAACTCAGAACGTCGGCAGACCTGGTGTTGTCGCTGTCGGCCCTGACCCTGCCGCACGCGCTGGTGCGCGTGGTACTCGCCGAGCAGCTTTACCGCGCGATTTCGCTTATCCGCAACCACCCTTATCACCGGGAATAGGGGCGTGCCGGTGGCGCGCGTACAAAACAAGAGAGCGGACGAGTGTCTTCCCAAGACAAGCATATATACCTCGCCTCCCGCAGCGTCCGTCGCCGCGACCTGCTGAAGCAGATGGGCGTCAGCTTCGAGATGTTGCTGTTACGCGAAGGCGTCGGACGCGAGGCCGACTTCGATGAAACCCCGTTCGAGGGCGAGAACCCGCTCGACTACACGATCCGGGTAACGCGCCTGAAGGCAGATGCCGGATGGATGCGACTCGAGCAGCGGAGGCTGATGCGCCATCCGGTGCTTGCCGCCGACACCACCGTTGCGCTCGGCGACGCTATTCTCGGCAAGCCGCACGACAGGGAAGACGCGGTTGCCATGCTGAAGCGCCTCTCCGGGACGACGCATCTGGTGTATTCCGCGGTCGCGGTGAAGTTCAACGACCGTCTGGAAGAAGCGCTGTCCACGACCGAAGTCAAGTTCCGCGAACTGACGGACGAGGAGGTGCGCCGTTATGTCGCCACCGGCGAACCGTTCGACAAGTCCGGCAGTTACGGCATTCAGGGCAAGGCCAGCCTGTTCATCGAGCGTATCAACGGCAGCTATACCGGCGTAGTGGGTCTACCGGTGTTCGAAGCGGCGCAGGTGCTCTCGGCGTTCGGCTACAAGATGCTGTGAACGAGGAGATCCTGATCAACGTCACGCCGCAGGAAACGCGGGTGGCGGTCATGCAGCAGGGCGCGGCGCAGGAAATCCAGATCGAACGCGCCTCCAGCCGCGGGCTGGTCGGCAACATCTACCTGGGCCAGGTTTCGCGCGTCCTGCCGGGGATGCAGTCCGCCTTCATCCATATCGGTCTGGATCGCGCCGCTTTCCTGCACGTCGCCGATATCTGGGGTCACCGGCAGAATCACGCGGAACCCAGGCCGATAGAACGAATCCTCCACGACGGCCAGAAGCTGCTGGTGCAGGTGATCAAGGATCCGATCGGCACCAAGGGCGCGCGCCTCTCCACACAGATCAGCATCGCCGGGCGGCTGCTCGTATACCTGCCGCAGGAGACGCATATCGGCATCTCGCAGCGAATTGGCGATGAACAGGAGCGCGCGCTGTTGCGCGAGAAACTGCAGCTTGTGCTGCCGGAGGATGAGCACGGCGGATTCATCATCCGTACCCTGGCGGAAACCGCAAGCGATGACGAGTTCGCCGCGGATATCGAGTACCTGCGCAAACTGTGGGCAGGAATCCAGGAGCAGGCGGAAACCGTGACCGCGCCCGCGCCGCTCTACCAGGATCTGCCCCTGAGCATCCGCGTATTGCGCGACTTCATGAAAGAGGAATGCGACCGCATCCTGGTCGATTCGAAAGAAACCTTCCAGAAAATGCAGGCCTTCGCAAAGAGTTATATCCACCCGCGCTTCGCCGAGCGCGTCCAGCATTACAGCGGCGACCGCCCGCTGTTCGATCTCTACGGGGTGGAAGAGGAAATCGAAAAAGCGCTGGCCCGGCGTGTGCCGCTGAAATCCGGCGGCTATCTCATCATCGACCAGACGGAAGCGCTCACCACCATCGACGTAAACACCGGGGGATTCGTTGGCGGACGCAATTTCGACGACACCATCTTCAAGACCAATCTCGAGGCGGCGCAGGTTATCGCCCGCCAGCTGCGCCTGCGCAATCTCGGCGGCATCATCATCGTCGATTTCATCGACATGGACTCCGACGTGCACCGCGACGCGGTGCTGGGCGAATTCAAGAAAGCGCTGTCGCTCGATCGCACCCGGGTCACCGTCAACGGCTTCAGCCAGCTCGGCCTGGTGGAGATGACTCGCAAGCGCACCCGCGAGTCACTCGCCCACATCCTGTGCGAACCGTGTCCGACCTGCCACGGCCGCAGCGAGATCAAGACGGCGCAAACGGTCTGCTACGAAATACTGCGTGAGCTGCTGCGCGAGGCAAGGCAGTTCGACGCCCGCGAGTTCCGTATCCTTGCATCGCAGTCCGTGATCGACATGTTCCTCGACGAAGAAGCGCAAAGCCTGGCAATGCTCGAGGAATTCATCGGCAAGCCAATCTCCCTGCAGGTGGAAACGCTTTACACCCAGGAGCAGTACGACATCATCCTGGTGTGAACGGGAGGGCGGGAACCGGGGGTGGAAGCAGGCCGCAGACTTCGCTCCGCGACCCTGCGGTCCCTGCGTCAGGCGACCTTCGCCACCTTTATCGCAGGCGGCTCGCTATTCAGCGTGTCGCGGATGCGGGTAAGCTCCTCGATCTGTTTGCCGAGTGCGAGTTGCTGCTTTTCGAGCTGACGGATGCGTTCGTGAAGCTTGTTGATGTCGCCGGCGATCTTTCTCAGGTTTTCGATGCGGTGCTCGAGCAGCCTCTGGTGCTCCTTGAGCTGCATGGACAACGGTGTAAGCGCCGACTTCAGCCATGCATCGAGTTCGCCGCGAACTTCCCGGAAAAGAGTCTGCGCCTGCGCAACCAGGCCGTTGTAGAAACGCCGCACCAGGAAGTGTTTTTCGGTCATCACGTTGACCGGATCCCTGCAGAATCGCTCGGTGCTCTGCTGCAGCGTGTGCATGCGCAGAATGTGGCGCTCCAGGTTAAGCGGCGGCGGGGTCATTTTCTTGAACCCGTACTGCCTGTGGAACTGCGAATAGACGTTATCCACGAATCCGCGCGTTTCCGCGGCGAAGGCGAGGATCTTCTCCGCCTGCCTGGAAAACGTGTCGAACAGGCCCTGCATGCCGCGCATGAGGCCGGCGGTGGTCCAGCTGCCTTCGATCGCCTGCAGGCTTTTCGCCAGAATCTCGTCCAGCCGCTCTTCGTCGAGGGTGCCGAGCAGAACCTGCCCCTGCTTGAGCACGGTGGCGTACGAGGCCCTGAAGCTCTCCATGTGACGTCCGTACTCGGCCTTGTCGGTTTCCAGCTTGGCGAGCAGCACCTTCGCCAGCTCGCGGTTCTTGCCGGTCAGCTTGGACATTTCCTGCAACTCGGTGCGCGCGCTTTCGAGTTTTGCGATCACCGTCTGCAGCGAAGTCTCGACCATGCTGCCGATCTCGCGAGACACCGCGCTGCGCAGGATCTGTTGCTTCGAAGGAATGATCTCCTCGGCCAGCAGGCGCTCGAGCTTTTCGATGCCGCTTCTGCGCAGGAGCGCCGGGTCGTTGCGTATGCGCGCCACCAGCGCCTTCTGCGCGGACAGCGCGATCACGTGATCCTGCTGCAGCCCGAGTATCTCGGCGGTTTCCGCGAGCTGGCGCCCCACGCGCGCCTCGATCTCGACATCGCTCGTCAGATCGTCCCACATCAGGTCGATCTTGTTCAGCACGGCGATGCGCCGGCTGACGTAGTCGCGCACGAATCTCTGCCATACGTCCAGGTCGGACCGGGTGACTCCGGTATCCATCGCCAGCAGAAACAGCACCGCGTGCGCGTTCGGAATCATCGACAGCGTCAGTTCCGGCTCGGTGCCCAGCGCATTTAGGCCCGGGGTATCCAGGATGACCAGTCCGTTCTTCAGCAACGGGTGCGGGTAATTGACCATCGCATGCCGCCAGCACGGAATCTCGACCCTGCCGCTCTGCTTGCTAATCACGGTGGTGGTGACAAACCCGGTTTCGTCCAGCAGTCCGAGCGCGCTGGCCTCGTCGATCGATACCGACTTGGTCTCCGCCAGGCTGGACATCGCCTTCTCCATGGCCTCGTGGGACTGCAGATCCAGCGTGATCTTCACCCACTCCACGGGCTTGTGCTTCAGCGCCGCGATGCTTTCGTCGGTGCGCCGCGACTCGATCGGTAGCAGCCGGATATAGGGCTCTTCCGCGGGGTCGTAGAAAAGTTCTGTCGGACACATGGTCGTGCGCCCGACATCCGAGGGCAGCAGACGCTGCTTGAAATCGGAAAAGAACATCGCATTGATCAACTCGGTCTTGCCGCGCGAAAACTCCGCGAGGAAAGCCAGGATCATGCGGTCGTTGCGCAGGCTCTCGGCGAGGTCATAGATGCGCAGCGAGCGCTGGATGTCGGCGTGCCCGTGGTTCTCCAGCCATGCCTGGTACGCCTCGATGCACTCGCGCAATTCCTCGCGCCACTGCTGGTAGTGCGCAACTTGGTTCTCGAGTTCTGTGCTCATTGATTCGCTAACAGGCCTATCCGCTCCAGCAGTCCGGGGCTCGGCTCCCGAATCTCGATGGTCTTTGTCCTGGCCCGGCTACCGTGCCTAATCATAACCCGACGCGCCGGAACATCAAGATTTTTTCCAAGGAAATCAAGGAGCAGCGTGTTGGCCTTGGCATCGACTGCAGGCGCCGCAATACGGATTTTCAGGCTCTTGCCATGCATGCCGGCGAAGCCGCTGCGGCTGGCGTTCGGCTGCACGTACAGCGATAGCGTCAGCACGTTTCGACCGGGATCGTAGCGGTACCAGCCGTGGTCCATGCGTCGGCAATCAGAACATGCGCGAGAACATGCCTTCGAGCGACGCGACCGGCCACAACAGCAGCAGCTGGCAGGCGATCAGCACGAACAATGGCGACAGATCGACCCCGCCGGCCGGGGGAATGCGCCGCTGAAAAATCTGCAGGAACGGCCGCGTCAGGCTCTGCAGGATCGGCATTGCCGGACTGTAAGGGCTGACCCAGGTCAGTACCGCCTGGATGAACACGCTGAACATGACGATATACAGGAACAGCCGCATCAGCCGCACCGCCGCCAGCAGCATCAGGCCGATCATCGCATTGCCGATCGCGGGGCCGAAGCTGTATCCCTTCATCGAAAGCACCATTCCGATCAGCACCATTTCCACGGCCCAGGCGAGAATCAGGCTGGACAGATCGTAACCGCGCAGTCCGGGAATGAACCGCCTGGCCGGTTTCACCACAAAATCGGTGACCGCGAAAACAAAGCCCGACAGCGGGTTGCCGTACGGCGCCCGCACGATCTGCAGAATGAATCGCAACAACAGGGCAATCACAAACAGCCCGAGAAAGGTTTCAACGAGGAAGATCAGTGCCTGGTTCATTGTTCTGAGAGAGGTTCAGTCCTTGGCATACTCGTCGCCGAGTTCCCGCGCGCGTTCGGCGGCTGCGCGCACCGCCTCGATGATTGCCCGCTTTACCTGATTGCCGTCCAATGACTGCAGCGCGCGTTCGGTGGTGCCACCAGGCGAAGTCACCCGCGCACGGAGAACGGCGGGTGGTTCCGGGCTCTGCGCCGCAAGCCGCATGGCCCCGGCGAAACTCTCGATCGCCAGCCGGCGGGCCGATTGCTCGTCGAACCCGAGCGACGCGGCCGCTTCTTCCAGCGCCTCGGCGAAATAGAAAGCATACGCAGGACCGCTGCCGGACACCGCGGTCACCGCATCCAGCAGGTCCTCGCGCTCGACCCACAGCGTCGATCCCACCGCCTGCAGCACGGTCTCCGCCGCGGCGCGCTCCGAATCCCGCGTCTCCGGCATCGCGTACAGGCCGGTAATGCCGGCGGACACCATCGCCGGCATGTTTGGCATCGCGCGAACGATCCTGCTGTGACCGTTCAGCCAACGCGACAGGTCCCCCGTGCGAATTCCCGCCGCAATGCTGATCACCAGCGTGTCGCGAACCTGGGTACGCAGGTCGATCGCGGCCTGCCTCATCTGTTGCGGCTTTACTGCAAGCACCAGCATGTCCGCCGGCGGCGCATCGGCCGCGCTCGGGAAAACCGCAACCTTGAACCGGCTCGCGAGATTCTCGCGCGCGTCCCGGGACACCTCGACGACCGCGAGATCCGCTGCGGACAGTCCCGGCTGCCGGAGCAGTCCACCAATGAGCGCGGAGGCCATGTTGCCTCCGCCGATGAAGTTGATACGCATTCGATCCGGTTATCAGGCTCGCCGAAGTATAGGAGGGCCGGTTCGTTACCGGCAAGCACTCATGTTGCCTTTACCGGTCGCGCGCCGAAGATCGCGCGTCCGACGCGAACCATGGTGGCACCTTCGGCAATCGCGGTATCCAGATCGTCCGACATTCCCATCGACAGCGTGTCCAACCCGATGCCGGTTTCGTCATTGATGTGGTCGCGAAGCTCGCGCAGCGTGCAGAACCGCGCGCGCTGCAAGGTAGCATCTTTGCTCGGCTCCGGCACCGCCATCAATCCGCGCAGCTTCAGCCGCGGCATCTGCGCGATCGCTCGCGCCAACGGCAGCGCATCGTCCGGGGCGACACCGGCCTTGCTGGCCTCCCCGCTGACATTGACCTGGATGCAGACATTCAGCGACGGCAACACTGCCGGTCTGGCGGCCGACAGGCGCCGGGCGACTTTCTCGCAGTCGACCGAGTGCACCCAGACAAAGTGTTCTGCGATCGACTTCGTCTTGTTACTCTGGATCGGGCCGATCATGTGCCATTCGAGCCCGCCCGAGAACACCGCGATCTTCTCGAGCGCCTCCTGGACATAGTTCTCGCCGAAGGCGGTCTGCCCGCACGAAATCGCCTCTGCGATTGCTTCCCGCGGGAAAGTCTTGCTGACCGCGATGATCCGCACCGAATCGGGATCCCGCCCCGCATTGCGCGCACACGTCTGGACGCGCGACTGCAAAGCTTGCATGCGGGGCCTTATTGTGGTCATAATCCTCTCGCATTGTTACTGCTAACCCTCGATAGCAGAAAGACTTTTTCAATAGCAGCGGCGGGCAGCCCGCCGCCTGCCCCCAGCAAAGCTCGCGGAGCCGATTATAGATGGACATCGCTGAACTTCTCGCCTTCTCGGTCAAGAACAAGGCCTCCGACCTGCATCTTTCCGCCGGCCTGCCCCCAATGATTCGCGTGAACGGCGACGTGCGGCGCATCAACCTGCCGGCGATGGAACACAAGGACGTTCACGCGATGATCTACGACATCATGAACGACGGTCAGCGCAAGTTCTACGAGGAGAACCTCGAGTGCGACTTTTCCTTCGCCATCCCGAACCTTGCGCGGTTCCGCGTAAACGCCTTCGTGCACAACCGCGGCGCCGGCGCCGTCATGCGAACGATTCCGTCGAAGGTGCTGACGCTAGAGGAGTTGAAATGCCCGGAAAGCTTCAAGGACATCTCAGAGCAGCCGCGCGGCATCGTGCTGGTGACCGGCCCGACCGGTTCCGGAAAGTCGACCACGCTGGCCGCGATGGTCAACCATATCAACGAGAACGATTACGGGCACATCCTCACGGTCGAGGACCCGATTGAATTCGTGCACGAGAGCAAGAAGTGCCTGATCAACCAGCGCGAAGTGGGACCGCACACGCTGTCGTTCAATAACGCGCTGCGCTCGGCGCTGCGCGAGGACCCGGACATCATTCTGGTGGGTGAGCTGCGCGACCTGGAAACCATCCGCCTGGCGCTGACCGCGGCGGAAACCGGCCACCTGGTGTTCGGCACGCTGCACACCTCGAGCGCGGCCAAGACCATCGACCGTATCATCGACGTGTTTCCGGCGGCCGAGAAGGAAATGGTTCGCGCGATGCTTTCGGAGTCGCTGCGCGCGGTGATCTCGCAGACGCTGTGCAAGACCAAGGATGGCGCGGGCCGGGTCGCCGCGCACGAGATCATG
>DATKEK010000348.1:0-2311 GCA_035512195.1 Burkholderiales bacterium | reverse complement strand
GGAAAGCTTCGCCGAGCGTGTCCCGGAGAGGCGGAAGGGAGAGCAGTATGTCATCGACTGCGGCCCCACCGGAACTTCCCGTGAGCTGGCCGAGTATGCTCGCCTGCACGACCTCACGATCGTTCCGGTCTATGAGGGCGGAGGATTGCAATGGGTTGCGGAGACGCTCGTCTTCGATGCCGGACGGCCTGTGCTGCTTCTTCCAAAGGAAGGCGCAGCCGGGCATCAGTTCAACAAAGTTGTGGTGGGTTGGGACGGCGGTCGATCCGCCGCGCGCGCGCTCGCGGACGCGATTCCGTGGCTCGCGCGGGCGAGGAGCGTGACGGTGGTTGTTATCACCGGCGAAAAGCCGGTGCAGGCGCAGCAGCATTTGGGAGAGCTCCAACGCCATCTCGATCTTCATGATGTGGCGGCGGAATGTGTCGAGGAGCCCGCCGACGGACTCGACGCCGGATCGGCGCTCCTTCGATACTGCGATAAGGTGGCTGCTGAGCTGCTGGTGATGGGCGCTTACGGGCATTCGCGGATCCGCGATTTCGTTCTTGGCGGTGCAACCCGCACGGTCGTGTCGAAACCGTCCCTGCCGGTTTTGCTGTCGCACTGACTGAGCGGCTGGTTGCGCGCATCGCTTCCTGCTCGCGCACCGCGTCTTCAGGAGCCTAAGATGGCAGCTAGATGAAGGACGAGCAGTATGAAAGTCGCTGTTTTCAGTACGAAACCTTATGATCGGCAGTTTCTTGAACGCGCCAATGCTGAAGCAGGGCACGAGCTACTCTTCCTGGACGCTCGCCTGACAACCAGCTCGGCGGCCCTGGCGAACGGTGCTCAAACCGCATGCGCGTTCGTGAACGACATGCTGGATCGCGGCACGCTCACTCTGCTTCGGGACATTGGCGTGCGCCTGGTCGCGCTGCGCAGCGCCGGCTTCAACAATGTCGATTTGCAGGCGGCGCGCGAACTGGGCATCGCGATTTCGCGGGTGCCCGCTTATTCGCCGCACGCGGTGGCCGAACATACAGCCGCACTGATCCTCGCGCTCAATCGGAAGATTCATCGCGCCTACGCGCGGGTTCGCGAAGGCAATTTCGCGCTGGACGGGCTGCTCGGCTTCGATTTGCGGGGACGCACGGTCGGCATCGTCGGGACGGGCAAAATCGGTGTCGGGGTCGCCCGGATCATGAACGGCTTCGGCTGTCACCTTATCGGGCACGATCCGGAGGCGAACCCTGATTTCGAAACACTCGGTGGCCGTTACGTGTCGCTACCCACTTTGTTCGCCGAAAGCGACATCGTGACCCTGCATTGCCCGCTGACGCCGGCGACGCGGCATCTGATCGACGATGCGGCTGTCGCGGCGATGAAGCCGGGGGTGATGCTGATCAACACCAGCCGCGGTGCCGTGATCGATACCAAAGCCGTGATCAAGGGCCTCAAGTCCGGTCGGATCGGACATCTCGGCCTCGATGTCTATGAAGAGGAGACGGATCTCTTCTTCGAGAATCTCTCGGACCAGATGATTCACGACGACGTCTTCGCCCGGCTGCTCACCTTTCCGAACGTTCTGGTCACGGGCCATCAGGGCTTCTTCACGGCCGAGGCACTGACAGCTATTGCGGAAACGACGATCGCCAACATTTCAAGCTTCGAGCGAACGGGGCAGCCACTCAATATCGTATCGGTCGAGAGGCTCGCGTGATGGCCGCGGCGCTGGCCGCGGCGCCGATCCTCACCCTGCTGCTGCTGATCGTGGGGCTGCGCTGGACTGCGGCGGCTGCCGGGCTGGTAGCAGCGGCGCTCACCGCGGCGATCGCGCTGCTGGCTTTCGACTTTGGTAGCGCAGGCGCGCTGCCCGCGCTGGCGGGGGCCGCAGCGGAAGCCGCCTTCTCGGCGGCCGCCATCCTGTGGATCATCTTCGCTGCTCTCACTATCCATGAATACCAGACGCGCAGCGGCGCCATCGCTACTTTCCGGGTGTGGCTCGGCAGTTTCGGCAACAACCGCCCCATCGCGATCTTGCTGATCGCCTGGTTCTTTGCGCTGTTCCTCGAAGGCGCGGCGGGGTTCGGTACCCCCGTCGCCCTGGCCGCACCCCTCCTGGTAGGTTTGGGCGTTCCGCCGGTGCGCGCGCTTACGGCTGTTCTTGTGGGGCATGCGGCGGGAGTGAGCTTCGGGGCGGTCGGCACGCCCATCGTTCCCCTGGCGGATGCCACGGGCCTTGATCCGCACGCGCTTGCTGTCGGCATCGTGGCCCTCCACGCGGCGCTCGGCTGGACGCTGGCGGCGTCGGCGCTACGGATCGCCGACGGCAAAA
>DATKEK010000347.1:0-5447 GCA_035512195.1 Burkholderiales bacterium | reverse complement strand
AGCGCGCCCGCGCCCGCGTGCCCGAGCCCTGCGACTGCTGCCGCGGGCAGATTGCCGATCTCGAATTCCCGTGCATCGCGGTCCAGCGCCGCAAGCCGCGACAGCCAGGCTTCGAACGCGGCATCGTTCTGCTGTGCCCGGTCCGACAGGGAAGCCGTGAACCGGTCCGCCCGCAGGTAGGGAAACCCGGCGACCTGTGTGGGCGAGGCCTCTCCCGCGCTATTGCGCGCGACTGCTGTGTCCAGTGCGCGGAAGAACTCCGCACAGTTCCGAACTTCTGCATTCTCCGATCCGAGGTGCTGGCTGTGCGGCGAATGAACCGTCGCGCAGCCGCCGATCGCAAGCGCCAACGCGATCACGCCCAGCAGAAACGCCGTAGTCCCATGATGCGGCTTCACCGCTTTGCGGTCGTGTTTGTCCAACCTGGTTTCCCGGTTATCGCTTCAGGTGCGACGATGTGGAGACTCGACTGGAACCTGTCTCATGATCGTCCGCGCGGTGCCTTGCGGCGACGCACCACCATAGTGCCGACAATTTCGCGGTAAATCGCACACCGGCTTCGCATGTAGAATCCATCGGTAACAGAGTGTAACGCCGGGCGGTGGCCGTGCCAGGAGTCTGTTTCCGGTTGCGGCGAATCCATTCGCGTCGCACAACCGTAACTGGACTTTGCAATCGCAACTCCCGATACGACAATCGCAGTCAATCCAGAGAGGCCCGACCCGGAATGCACGCCACCCTTCCCCATCTGAACGCGCTCGAATTCCCCGCCATCCGGCGGCGCAGCGTCGAAACCCTGCAGGTCAATCTCGGCTACAAGTGCAACCAGACCTGCGTGCATTGTCATGTCAATGCCGGTCCGACAAGGACCGAAATGATGGATCTGCAGACCACGGACACCGTGCTTGCCTTCCTGCGCGCCTCGAAGGTTCCCGCGCTCGATCTCACCGGCGGCGCGCCTGAACTGAACCCGCATTTCCGCTACCTGGTGGCCGAATCCCGCAAGCTGGGCGTCAAGGTCATGGACCGCTGCAACCTGACCATACTGGAAGAACCCGGGCAGGAGGGCCTCGCCGCGTTTCTGGCGGCACAGCAGGTGGAGGTGATTGCGTCTCTGCCCTGTTACATGGAAGACAACGTCAACCAGCAGCGCGGCAGCGGTGTGTTCGAGAAAAGTATCCGCGCATTGCGTGCGCTGAACGCACTTGGCTATGGCAGACCCGCTAGCGGACTCACGCTGAACCTGGTCTACAACCCGCAGGGGCCTTCGCTGCCGCCGCCGCAGGTGCAACTCGAGGCAGACTACAAGACGCACCTGGGCGCGGAATACGGCGTGGAATTCAACCAGCTCTACACGCTGGCAAACATGCCGATCCAGCGATTTGGGAGCATGCTGATCTCGAAAGGCCAGTTCAACGCCTACATGCGCCTGTTGAAGGAAGCGCATCGCGACGACAACCTGGAAGGCGTGATGTGCCGTTCGATGGTTTCGGTGGACTGGCAAGGCTACCTCTACGACTGCGACTTCAACCAGATGCTCGACCTGCCGCTCGCGGTGGACGGCCGCAAACGCACACACTTGTCCGACATGATCGGCCGCAATCTCGACGGCAATCCGATCGCGGTGCGCGACCACTGCTTCGGCTGCACCGCCGGACAGGGCTCGTCCTGCGGCGGCGCACTGGGCTCCTGATCACGGCGCCCTCAGTCCGGACCGGACGAAAACAGCACCAACGCCTGAACCGGCGAAAAGGAGCGACGCGTTGAACAGGCAAAAATTCATTCTGCTGGCGGTAGTCGCGCTGCTGGTCACCGCGTTCTTCGTACTGCCGGTCGGACAATACCTGAGCCTCGAGGCGCTGATGGCACAGCAGGCCGCGCTGGATGAGTTTTACCGCAGCCACCCATGGCAAACGGCCCTGGCCTTTTTCCTTTTCTACGTGATCGTTACCGGCCTGTCTCTGCCGGGCGCGGCGATCCTGACGCTTGCGGCCGGGGCGATCTTCGGCTTGCTGTGGGGCACGGTCATCGTGTCGTTTGCATCGACCATCGGCGCCACGATCGCTTTCCTGGTATCCCGCTTTCTGCTGCGCGACATCGTGCAGGGCCGCTTCGGCGACAAGCTGAAGGCAATCAATGCAGGCGTGGAAAAGGACGGCAAGTTCTACCTGTTCACCCTGCGCCTGGTTCCGGCATTTCCGTTCTTCGTAATCAACCTGGCGATGGGCCTCACCCCCATCCGCACCTGGACCTATTACTGGGTGAGCCAGGTCGGAATGATCCCGGGCACGATCGTCTACGTGAATGCCGGCACCCAGCTCGCCGCGATCGAGACGATTGCGGGAATCCTGTCGCCGGGACTGATCGCGTCGTTCACCCTGCTTGGATTGTTTCCGCTGATCGCGCGCAAGATCGTGGACGCGGTGAAGGCGCGGCGCGTGTACCAGAAATGGCAGCGGCCTCGCCGCTTCGACCGCAACATGATCGTGATCGGTGCCGGCTCCGCAGGCCTGGTCGCGTCCTATATCGCAGCGACGGTCAAGGCGAAAGTCACCCTAATAGAGAAACACCGCATGGGCGGTGATTGCCTGAATACCGGTTGCGTACCGTCGAAAGCGCTAATCCGTACCGCAAAGTTCCTGTCGCACGTAAAGCGCGCGCCGGAGTTCGGGGTGCGCGAAGCGAGTGCGAAGCTCGAGTTCGCCGAGGCGATGGATCGCGTGCAGAAGGTCATCCGCGAGATCGAACCGCACGACTCGGTCGAGCGATATACCGGCCTGGGCGTGGAATGCATTTCAGGCGAAGTGAAGATCGTGTCGCCGTGGGAGGTCGAGGTAAACGGTCAGCGGCTGACCACACGCTCCATCGTGATCGCCGCCGGGGCGCGGCCTTTCGTGCCTCCGATCCCGGGTATCGACCAGGCCGGTTACCTGACTTCCGACACCGTATGGGAACTTCGCCAGCTGCCGCCGAGACTGGTGGTGCTTGGCGGCGGGCCGATCGGCTGCGAACTCGCACAGACTTTTGCCCGGCTCGGCTCGAAGGTGACGCAGGTCGAAATGCTCCCGCGCATCATGATCCGCGAAGACCCCGAGATTTCCGACATGGTCATGCAACGTTTCGTGCAGGAAGGCATCGACGTGCGTGTCGGGCACAAGGCGAAACAGTTCTTGGTCGAGAATGGCGAAAAGGCGCTGATCTGCGAGCACGACGGCAAGGATGTGCGTATGCCCTTCGACAAGGTGCTGGTTGCGGTCGGCCGCATTGCCAACACCACTGGCTACGGGCTGGAGGAACTCGGCATCGGCACCACCCGCGCCCGTACCGTCGATTCCAATGAGTTCCTGCAGACCGTGTATCCGAACATTTATGTCTGCGGCGACGTCGCCGGCCCATACCAGTTCACCCACACCGCCGCCCACCAGGCCTGGTTCGCTGCAGTGAACGCCCTGTTTGGCAGCGTGAAAAAATATCGCGCGGATTATTCGGTCATTCCCTGGGCAACCTTCACCGAGCCGGAAGTCGCGCGCGTCGGTCTGAACGAAACCGAGGCGAATGAAAAGAACATTCCCTGCGAAGTTACCACCTACGGCATCGACGACCTCGACCGCGCGATCGCCGACTCGGAAGCGCATGGCGTAGTCAAAGTGCTGACCAAACCGGGAAAGGACAAGATACTCGGCGTGACCATCGCTGGAGAGCACGCAGGCGACCTGATCGCGGAGTACGTGCTGGCGATGCGCCACGGCATCGGCCTGAACAAGATCCTCGGCACCATCCACATCTACCCGACCATGGCGGAAGCCAACAAATTCGCCGCCGGCAACTGGAAACGCGCCCACAAACCCGAGCGCCTGCTGCGCTGGGTCGAGCGCTATCACGCATGGCGACGCGGATAACATGCGAACAGAAGATTCGTTAACCACCAAGGCACCAAGGCACCAAGTGAACCGATAGCCGGGGTCAAGCATGTACACAATCGCAAGCGACAGCGAGTCAGGACAGAAGGCACGATCCGATCGACACGCTTTTTCTTGGTGTCTTGGTACCTTGGTGGTATGCATGTTCCTGTTTGCTGCGTCCAGAGCGAATGCGGCGTTCGATCATTCACATGCGCAGTGGGATACGCTGACGAAGAGGCATGTCGTCTGGCTGCCCGGCGGGCATGCGAGCCAGGTGGATTACGCGGGGTTCATCCGCGATCGCTCCGCGCTCAGGTCATATCTGGAATCGCTCTCCGCGGTCAGCCGGGACGAGTACAACGGCTGGTCGAAGCCGCAGCAGTTGGCCTTCCTGATCAATGCCTACAACGCGTTCACGGTCGAGCTGATCCTGACCGGCTATCCGGAGCTGAAATCGATCCGCGATCTCGGGTCGATGTTCCGCGGCCCGTGGAAACGCAAGTTCTTCACGCTGCTCGGTGCTGAGCGTCATCTGGACGACGTCGAGCACGGCATGATCCGCGAGCCCGGCGTGTTCGACGAACCGCGCATACACATGGCGGTGAACTGCGCCTCGATCGACTGCCCGGCCCTGCACACCGACGCTTTCGTCGCCGACCGCCTCGATGCCCAGCTCGAGGACGGCACGGTGCGTTTCCTGTCGGATCGCAGCCGCAATCGCTACGATGCGTCCAAGGGAACACTTCGCGTGTCGAAGATCTTCGACTGGTACGGCGAGGACTTCGCGAAGCAGGCCGGTTCGGTCGCCGCCTGGCTTGCCCGATACGCCGCGCAGCTCGCCGACGACCCGGCGTCGCAACAGGCGATCCGTGCCGGCAACGCGAGGATCCGCTACCTTGATTACGACTGGGGGTTGAACGGCAAGGATGAAGGATGAAGGCGGAGGGATGAAGCCGACTGCAGGCCGCATCGAACCCGGACACGACGCGTCCGGCCCCTCATCCTTCATCCTTCATCCTTCATCCTTGTCCGTAGTCGTTCCCGTATTGAACGAAGCGGCCAATATCGAGGCCTGTCTGATGGTACTGGCGCCGTTGCGCGCCCGTGGCGTCGAGGTGATCCTGGCGGACGGCGGCAGCACCGACCGCACGACGGCGCTCGCGGCCCCGCTGTGCGACCGCGTCGTGCGCACGCCGCGCGGACGCGCATTACAGATGAACGCCGGTGCGGCGCAGGCACGCGGCGACGCATTGCTGTTTTTGCATGCCGACGTGCTGCTGCCGGCAGATGCCGACCGGCTGATATTGCTATCGATGCGTGAGACAGGCCGCCGCTGGGGGCGTTTCGATATCCGGCTGTCGGGCGCCCACCCGCTGCTGCGCGTGATCGGGTTCCTGATGAACTGGCGTTCGCGCATGACCGCAATCGCCACCGGTGACCCGGCCATGTTCGTCGACCGTGCGTTGTTCGAGCAGCTAGGCGGCTTTGCGCCGATCCCTTTGATGGAAGACATCGAACTGAGTGCGCGGCTGAAGCGCAGCGGAC
>DATKEK010000346.1:0-2484 GCA_035512195.1 Burkholderiales bacterium | reverse complement strand
CAAAATACCGCTGCCCCGCAGTTCGATCCAACGAGAAAAAGAAAACGCCCTGATCGACGAGCTCGATCTAGGCGTCCGGTACTGAAATCAGGCCGGGCGGACCTGGGACCGTGGGTGGTCCCAAGCCCTCATCTGGGGGTCAGGCGGCGACTCTCTCTCGTACGCAATGCCCGCCCGCTTCAGTCCGTCGCGTACGGACTGTCCGTAGGGCTTTGTCGACCTGGTCGAACAGCACCAACTGCCGGCCGATGATCGCTGCCGGCACGCCGTGCATGGACTCTGCGATGTTCTGCCCGAGACGTTTCCGCTGGGCCGCGCCGAGGAGCTTGAACAATGCGCGAGGCTGGGAGAATTCGTCGTTGCCCTCGCGATGGTCGTAGCGGTCGGCATCGCCGCTGATCCTGAGCGGGCGAACTGATCGACTGATTCGATCTGTCCCGCTCCGGCTGTCGGAGCCCGGTGAGTTAAAGGGCGTGCATCGGCGCAGGCCTTGCCTGCTGGCACCTGCCACGGCGGTTCACTGCCGTATCTCACCGGGAGTTCATGTCGAGCCGGGTTCCACCCGCAGCCATATCGTCACTGGGCCGTCATTTACAAGGGAAACCTGCATGTGGGCGCCGAAGCGTCCGCACGCTACCGGCGTGTGGATCTGTCGGGCACGGGCGAGCATGCGGTCGAACAGCCGCTCACCAATATCCGGTGGGGCAGCCGGCGTGAAACTGGGGCGGTTGCCTTTGCGCGTATCGGCGGCGAGCGTGAACTGCGGCACCAGCAGCAGCCCGCAGCCCAGGTCCTTCAGGCTCAGGTTCATCTTCCCCGCTGCGTCCTCGAACACGCGGCAGGCGAGCAGGCGCTCGAGCAGGCGGTCGGCCTCCTCTTCCGTGTCGCCGCGTTCCGCGCAGACCAGCGCCAACAGGCCGGCGCCGATTTGTCCGACGGTCTCGCCTTCGACCACGACTCGCGCCTCGCTGACCCGTTGCAGCAGCCCGATCATGTCACCGTCCTCGCCGCTTCCGACCGTCTCATGCCTGTAACAATTTGCCCATACGCTTGAAACATTCTCCCGACCTCTGCTGGACTCCGATGCGCATTCTGATGATTTCCGACGTCTACTTTCCCCGGGTAAACGGCGTGTCGACGTCGATCCAGACGTTCCGGCGGGAGCTTGCCGAACTCGGCCATTGGACCGTCCTGATCGCGCCGGCGTATCCGGCATGCTACCCGGCCGAGAAAGACATCCTGCGCATGCGCTCGCGCCGGGTTCCGCTCGACCCGGAAGACCGCATGATGCGGCCAGGCGACATCCGGCGCTTACTGCCGGATCTGGACGACCAGAACTTCGATCTGGTGCACATCCAGACGCCGTTCGTTGCGCATTATCTCGGTGTGGAGCTCGCCTCGAAGCTTCGCGTCCCGGTGGTCGAGACCTACCATACCTTCTTCGAGGAATACCTGTTCCACTACATTCCCTTCATGCCGAAGACCTGGTTGCGCGGCCTCGCGCGTCGCTTTTCCCGCGGGCAATCGCGACGGGTGGACGCGTTGATCGTGCCTTCGACCTCGATGCGCGACCGCCTCGCAGAGTACGGAGTGGATACGCCGATGCACGTGCTGCCTACAGGCATTCCGGCTGCCGATTTCTCGCGCGGCAACGGCGCCGGCTTCCGCCGACGACATGGCATCGCCGAAGGCCGGCCGATGCTGCTGTTCGTCGGTCGCGTTGCCTTCGAGAAGAACATCGGGTTTCTGCTGCATGCGCTGGAACTCGCACTGCAGCGCGTGCCGGACCTGCTGCTGGTAATAGCGGGCGAGGGCCCGGCGCTTGCGCACCTGAAGAAGGAATCGGCGCGGCGCAATCTGCAGGAGCACGTGCTGTTCGTCGGCTATCTTGATCGCAGGCACGGGCTGCCCGACTGCTACAGTGCGGCCGACGCGTTCGTGTTTGCCTCGCGCACCGAGACCCAGGGCCTGGTACTGCTCGAAGCGATGGCCCTCGGCCTGCCGGTAATTTCCACCGCGGTTATGGGCACGCGCGACATCGTCGGTGTGCAGCGCGGCGCCCTGGTTCCGCGCGACGACGAGGCGGACTTTGCCGCAAAGATTGTGCAACTTGTTGCCGACGCCGCGCTGCGCGCACGGCTCTCGGAGCAGGGGGTGTCGTATGCGCGCGAGTGGCACGCGGACGTGCTGGCGGCCAGGATGGCCGATCTGTACCGGGGTATCGTCTCCCGCCGCGACGTCGCCCAGCCGCTCGTTGCAGCCGCCTGAGCGGCGGTGTTGTCGCGGACTGCCGCGTTCAGTTGTGCTAGCGTCTCCAGCACGGTACACAGGAGGCTGAACCATGTCGGAGCCCAATCCCGCGGACAAAGAAGTCGCAACGCTCGCCGGCGGCTGTTTCTGGTGCCTGGAAGCGGTCTACGATCGCCTCGAAGGCGTGGAAAGCGTCGAGTCCGGTTACATGGGCGGCGAAATGCCGAATCCAAC
>DATKEK010000345.1:0-6759 GCA_035512195.1 Burkholderiales bacterium | reverse complement strand
GTCGTGGCGTGTCTGCCGCAGCATTGCGCCAAAGGTATGTCGCCAGGCAAAGCGCAGATGGGTGAACTGGAAGAATCCGAGCCGCCAGGTCAGGTAGGCCCCCGTGCCGACCAGCAGGATCATGAACGGCGGCCCCCAGACGATGCCATTGATCCAGTTATTGAATGCAACGAGTGCTTCGACCATTGCGGGATCCCCCTTTTGTCTGGTTGTTATCGTTTAACCGGTGCTATCGGAAAGGCCGGAACGGCGAACTTCCCTCCGGCGGCAGCGCGATCACCCTGTCGCGCCCGGACGATTTCGCCGAGTACAGCGCCTCATCGGCGCGTTTCAGCGCAGCGTCCAGGTCTTCGTTGCGCGCGTCGATCACGGTCACGCCGACGCTCACCGTCACTTGCGCTTCGCCGCCGTCGAACGCGATGGTTTCCGCGCGCAGCGCCCGCGCCATCCGCTTCGCGGCGTCCATGGCACCCTTCAACGTAGTTTCGGGGGTGAGCAGCACGAACTCCTCGCCGCCGTAGCGCGCGAACGTGTCGGCGGCACGGATTCCACGGCTCAGTATTTCCGCTACCTTCTGCAGGATCGCGTCTCCGGCGTGATGACCGAAGCGGTCGTTGACTTCCTTGAAATGGTCCACGTCCATGATCATCAGCGCGAGCGGGCGATCGTGCCGCCTGGCAATGTCCATCTCCCGGCGCGCGCGGTCGAAGAACGCCCGGCGATTGAACACCCCCGTCAGCGCGTCGGTCAGCGCCAGATGCGCGAGCTGTGTGTTCAGGACCTTGAGCTTGCTGGTGCGCTCCTGCACCAGTTCCTCGAGATCGCGGTTCATCGTGTTCAGGCGGCGGTTCGCAGCGCCGAGCTCGCGTTCGCTTACGCGCAGCTGCGACAGCAGCGTATTCAGGCCGAGGACCATCACGCTCATGATGAAAATGAACTCCTGCGCCTTGATCACCGCGTCGCGCGGCGGCATCGGGCCGAACAAGTCGTAGCCTGCGCGCAGCAGGCCGGCGACCAGCAGCGCGGTGAGCGCCACCCCCGCGGTCGTCCAGCGGATGTCGAACCGCGCCGCGACATAGATCACGAACGGCAGCAGCACTACCGGCCCAAGGTGCACGCCGAAGAAATAGCCGTCGCCCGAGAGAATCAACAACGCCAGCACCAGCGCGGCAAGCGCGGCCGCCACTCCGTCTGCAGGCCGCAGGCTCACGGGCGCGCTCCATGCGCGGGATGCATCCGGCCAGAGCGCCAGGAACAGCGGCGTGAAGATCAGCAGTCCAAGACCATCGCCGAACCACCAGATCCGGACGAATTCGAGATAGCCTGTTTCGTCGCCGCGGAAAGTGCTGTAGATCGCGGCACCGCTCAGAGCGGCCAGCAGCGCGCTGACCAGCGGACCGTACGTGACGAATTTCACTGCGTCGGTCAGCTTTCCGAATTTCGGGTCGAAGCCGGACCGGCGCAGCAGCAAAAAGGCGAGCGTTGCTTCGGCAACGTTGGTCACGCCGAACAACAGCGCCTCGGGGATCGTGAACTCCGGAATGCAGACCGCGACCTCCGCAACGATCGCAGAAAACGCAATCAGCAAATAGTGCCGGCCGCGGGAGATCAGCAGCGCCGCCAGCACCACCGCATTCGGAATCCACAGGATCGCCATGCCTTCCGGCATCACCGTCAGCCAGATGCCGAGCTTGCCGCCAACGAAATAGAGAAGGACCAGCAGCGCAATGGCGCCGAACGGGACCTTCTGTGAATCTGGCAGCGTGGCGGCGTTCATCGAATGTTCTCGGCTCTTCTCGTTTATGCCGGCGGCCGGCACCAGCCCCCGGCCGGCCGGAATCCCGGACTTTACCGCGATTGCGATTGGAACGGTTCCGACTCGCCGGCGTTGCATCGGGTCGGGCGCGGGTGTTTGCTGCGACCATTTTCCAGGTTCCGCGTCTTTACCGGTGAGCGGGCGCTTTTTCGCGCCCGGCACATGGAGAAACCGCAATGAAGCACTTTCACGTACACCTTTCGGTCAGGGACCTAGAGAAATCGATCCCGTTCTACAGCACGTTGTTCGGCGCGCAGCCGACCGTGCGCCACTATGACTACGCGAAATGGATGCTCGAGGACCCGCGCGTGAACTTCGCGATCTCGCAGCTCGGACACGCACCTGGGTTAGACCACTTCGGTTTCCAGGTCGAGTCCGAGCAGGACCTCCACGCCATTACCGGTGCACTCAAGGACGCAAATATTGCCGTGTTTGACGAGGGCGAGACCACCTGCTGCTACGCTAAGAGCGAGAAGGGCTGGGTACACGATCCGCAGGGCATCGCGTGGGAGAGTTTCGTCACCAGGGGCGAATCAACCACTTACGGCGTCGGCCGCGGCGAACCTGACGATAACGCCCACGCCGGTTCCAACACCTGCTGCGGCCCGAACGATGTGGCCGCCGCTTCGTGCTGCGCAAGGGGTGCACAGGGCTGAGTCCCGCGGCACAATGCGGATCCGCACTGGAGAGCCTGCGCATGAATGAACCAACCCGCCCTGCCTCGCAGATGGCGGACCTCTACGTCGAGCTGCGCGTCGCCCTGCTCGCCTACCTGCGAAAGCACACCGGCGATCCTCAGGCCGCAGAGGACCTGTTGCACGACGTGGTGGTAAAGGCGCTCGCCGCCGGGCGCGACGAGGCGCACGCGCCGAAGAACCTCACCGGCTGGCTTTACGCGGTCGCACGCAACGCGGCGATGGACTACCACCGCCGCCAGCGGTCGACCGAGGCGCTGCCCGATGACTTGGCCAACGAAGCGCCCGACGCGTCCGACACCGCGATGCGCGAACTCTCCGGGTGCCTCCGTCCCATGGCCGAGCGCCTGCCGCCGATCTATCGCGATACGCTGATTGCCGCCGAGTTCGACGGACATCCCCTGCGCAGCATCGCCGATGTGCAAGGCCTCTCGCTCTCCGCGATCAAGTCCCGCGCCAGCCGCGGCCGCAAACTGCTGCAGAACGAACTGCTGGCATGCTGCCGTGTTTCGCTGTCACCTGCAGGCCGGGTGCTCGACTACGAGCCACGCGCCCCCGTGAAGTGTGCCGCGCCGGCGGCATGCAGAACGCCCGAACCTCCGCTGCGCGAAAACTGATCCCTGGCAGCGTCGCCAACGGACTGCCGTGCAAGCATCGCGCTGCAGCGGATGCGGTTCATGCTCGATGTGATCCACCTACGCACGACCAGCGCGCGCTGACCCGTCCACGGCAGCAGCGCCACGCGCATCGTTCACGCCCGGCATGCCGGACTGACCGGTTGCTATTGCACAAACTTTTCGCCTCGCCTATCGGGCACAATGTCGGTCGCGCGGGACTCGTCGAACCGGGCCCGTAAGCGCCACCAGTTCTGGCACAACGGGCCCCTCGGCCCACGCCTGCTGGCTGTCGCGTGCCGCGAGATACGGCACAATTCATCATCATCACGTTCGAGTCGCGAATCCCTTTACGGTGGTCGTAATGTCACAAGCGTCGCCATTCGACAACATACTGGCGCAATGCCGCGACCTGTTCGCCGAGCGGCTGGTCACCGCCGTTTCCGCCATGCTCGAGCAGGCGGACGACGCGCTGCTGGAACTGATGCAGGGCGCGCGCGAGCCGCGCACACAGGCGCTGTATCGAGAGACCCGCGACAAGGTGCTCGCCCAGCGCGAGACGATCGAGACGCAGTTTCGCGCCCGCTACCTGCGCGAATTCCAGCAGCGCAGCAATCACGCGAAGAAAATCGGCGGTACGCTGGAAGACATCGACCTGGACTCGATCGAACTGGCGCTGGTGGGCGAGGACGATCTGAACGAGACCCTCAAGGTCAACGCCATGGCGGCGAGGTTGCGCCAGTACTGCGAAGATGAGCTGGTGGCCCTCGACCAGCGCGTCGGCGTGCTGTTCGGCGACGCCGGTTTACATCCCGACGACAACCCGTTTGCGCCGCAGGCAGTATGCGACGCATACAAGCAGACCTGCAGCCAGGTGGACTCGAACGTTGCGGTGCGGATGGTGCTGCTGAAGCTGTTCGACGACCACGTGCTCGACGAGATCCGCGGCATCTACAAGGCGGTGAACGCGCTGCTGGTACAGAACGCGATCCTGCCCAAGATCCGCGGCGTCGGCGGCGTGCGCCAAGAACGCGATAGGAAAACCGAGGCCAGGGAAGAATCGGCGGAAACGGAGGACGGCGCCGGCGGGCAGGACTTCTTTACGCTCCTGCAAAACCTCGTCACCAAGAACCCGGTAGGCACGGCGCAGCCGGCACCGGGCAGCGCGGCCGGTCACGCGCCGGCGGGCATGGCACCGGGCGGCGCCGTTTCAGCGGGTGTTCCGCCAGGGGCTCCCGGTGTACCGTCCGGCGGTGCGCCCGCCTTCATACCGGCGGGGGCGCCCATTCCGCAGATTCTCGAGAGCCCGGATCTGTTGAGTTCGCTCACGCGCGTGCAGGTCGGCGACGTGAGTGCGGTGACCGGCCACACTACGCAGCTCGCGGCGATCGTCAACGAGCCCGGCACCACCAATGTCCTGCGCGAACTGAAAGACACCAGCCTCGGCAGCGGCATGAGCCAAATGGACGCCATGACGCTCGACATCGTGGCGCTGCTGTTCGACCAGCTTTTCGACGACCCGAACATCCCGATCGCCGTCAAAGGCCTCATCGGCCGGCTGCAGATCCCGATGCTCAAGGTCGCGATCGCGGACAAGGCGTTCTTCTCCAGGAAACATCATCCCGCGCGGCAGATGCTCGACACGCTCGGCGAGATCGCGGCGCGCATGCCTGACGACGTCGATGCCTCCAGCCCGGCGTTCGTGCGATTGGACGAAATCCTCCGCGATCTCATCAAGGATTTCGAGGACGACTTCGACATCTTCGACACCGTGCGCGAGCAACTGCAGACGGTCCTCGCCGAAGAGGATCAGCGTCTCGAGCAGGAAACGCAGACCGCCGGCAAACAGATCGAGCAGGAAGAAAGTCTCTCGCTCGCCAAGACCGTGGCGCAAACCGAGATCAAGATGCGCCTGCGCGGCGCGACGTTTCCGGATGCGGTAACCGATTTTCTGGTCAAGCAATGGATCAAGGTCCTGATCCTCACCCAGATCCGGCACGGCGAAAGCAGCGAGGAATGGAAGTCCGCGATCGAGACCATGGACCTGCTCATCTGGAGCGTCGAGCCGAAGAACACCCTCGAAGAGCGCCGCGAGCTGGTCGGCAAGGTGCCGCAACTGCACAAGCACCTGTCCGATGCGCTGGCCCAGGCCGGCGTGGAAGACGAGGTGCGCATGGGCCTGCTGCGCGACCTGCGCAAACTGCATTCGGAAATGCTGACGCCCTCGAGGGCGACTGCCGTATCGCCGGAGGTGGCGAGCGCGCCGGCTACCGCCGCGGAAAACGAACCTGCGCCGCACGCCGAGCCGCCCGCGATCGAGCCCGCTACACCTGTCGCCGAGATACCGGGCGCGACGGAGCCCGGGGAAGAGCTGCTGCCCGCTGCCGAACCGGCAGAGCCCGCACCTGAGCCGGTTGCGGGTTTCGAGTTGCCAACTCTCGAGTTCACACCCTCCGCGCCGCGCGAACCGGCAGCGGAAACTGAACCGCCCGCGAAGCCCGCCGCAGCTGCCGAACCGGAGTTGCCAGTGCCTGGCGCTGAACCCTCGCCCACCGCGGAAGCGGAAGAGCCCGCAGTCGAGCCGGTCGCCAAGTTCGAGTTGCCGACACTGGATTTTGCCCCTTCCGCGCCGGGCGCACCGGCGCTTGATGCGGAACCATCGCCCGCTGCCGAGCCGGCTGCACCGAAACCCGAGCCGGTCGCGGAACTCGAACTGCCCTCGCTGGATTTCGCGCCATCCGCGCCGCCGGAATCCGTGGCGCGAGAAAAGCCTGGTGTGCAACCTGCCGCACCGCCACCGGCTGCGAAACAGCCGGTTCCGCTGACACCCCCGACACCCGCGGACCTCGAGCTTCCCTCGCTGGAATCGAAACCTCCGGCGCAGGCGAAGCCGGCTCAGCCGAAACCGGTAGTGCCGCCTATGCGACCTGCGCCGGCTGCAGCCAAACCCAGGCAAGTTGCGACGCTGGATTTCTCCGCCCCGGTAAAGGTGAACAACCCGTTCGGCGAAGGCGAAGTGGAGGTCAATGATCTGGATTTCACCGTCGCGCTGCGCGGGCCGAGCGATGCCAAGCCCCCGCCCGCGCTTCCGCCCAATCTCGTGATCGGCTGTTGGGTGAGCATCAAGTTGCGGGGCGAGACGGAGAAACACCGGATTGCGAAGCTGAACTACATCAGTCCGCTCAAGACCCGCTTCCTGTTCATCGACCAGCAAGGCAAAACCGCGCTGGAATGCACGCAGGCGGAACTGGTGAAGTTACTGGAGATCGGCGAAGTGACCATGGCCGCAGAGCCGAAACCCGCACCGCCGCTGTTCGACCGCATCGCCGAAGGTGTGGTGAACAAGCTCAGCGGGAAGAAGTAACCACTCGAGTCCGGGGCGATCGCCCGCAGTCAACGCAAAGGGTTGCGGGGGTGACGAACGCTCGGTTGTGTGCTCGACGCTGCATTGTTCGAGCTAAAGGCTGGAGAACCGACCCTCTGCTCTCTGCTTTGCTCGACGACGTGCGACGGATCTGCCCTATCCCCGACCCTTCTCCCGGCGGATGAGGGAGAGCGCTTCCGGCACCCGCCCGGACCACGACCGAATCTCGTGCGTATACAGGGATTGCCGTCGGCCGAACCCGGAAAGCGA
>DATKEK010000344.1:0-3499 GCA_035512195.1 Burkholderiales bacterium | reverse complement strand
GGCATCCTCGATAGGGTCGAGCAGCTGGTGCCGCGGCCGGTTCCCGCTCCCGACTGGAAGGCTTGCATTGCCTACAGGTGGCGCAAGCGGGGTAGTAGCGGTTTCGTGCAGCCGGTCAGCCACCCACACCGGATTCGGCTCGCCGACCTGCAGGGTGTGGACGAACAGAAGAGACTTGTCGACCAGAATACGCGGCAGTTCGTCGATGGCTACACCGCAAACAATGTGTTGCTGACCGGCGCCCGTGGTACCGGCAAATCTTCGCTGGTGAAGGCCGCGCTGAACAAATATGCCTCCAAGGGTCTGCGGTTGATCGAAGTCGAGAAGCACGATCTCGTGGATCTCCCGGACATCGTCGACCAGGTGGCTGCGGCGCCGACCAAATTCATCCTGTTCTGCGACGACCTTTCATTCGATGCAGATGAACCCGGTTACAAGGCCCTGAAGGTGATCCTGGACGGATCGATATCCGCCACCTCCGAGAATCTGCTCATCTATGCGACCTCGAACCGCCGGCACCTGATGCCGGAGTACATGCAGGAGAATCTCGAAACCAAATACCTCGGCGAGGAGATCCATCCGGGCGAAACCGTGGAAGAGAAAGTATCTCTGTCCGAGCGCTTTGGGCTGTGGGTATCGTTCTATCCGTTCGATCAGGATCAGTACCTGGCGATCGTGGAGTACTGGCTGGGTCAGCTTGGCGTCGAAGCCGGTGGCGAGCAGTTGCGCAAGGAAGCGCTGCAATGGGCCTTGCTGCGGGGTTCGCGCAGCGGTCGCGTAGCCTGGCATTTCGCGCGCGATTATGCAGGTCGTCACCGGGTAGGGCGTGAGCGCTCGCGGCGCAGTTAATAGTGGTGCTGCGGCCGACCGCATCGTAGAGGTGGCGGCTGCGGTCATTCAGCGCGATGACGGCAGTTTCCTGCTGGCGTCGCGCCCGCCGGACAAACCCTACGCCGGCTACTGGGAGTTTCCCGGCGGCAAGCTCGAAGCCGGCGAGTCGGCGCGCGAGGCACTCGTGCGCGAGCTTGCCGAAGAACTCGGCATCGAGGCGCAAACCGTCTATCCGTGGCTCTGCCGCGTCTACACCTATACGCATGCAACCGTCAGGATTCACTTCCTGCGTGTTCTGAAATGGAGCGGCGACCTGCATCCGCAGGAAGGGCAGTCGGTTTCCTGGCAACGTCCCGAAGCACCCTCTGTCGAGCCCATGCTCCCGGCAAACTCGCCGATCCTGAAGGCACTGTTGCTCCCACCTGTCTACGCGATCACCAATGCGCAGTACGCAGGAACCACCCGGGCACTGGAGCAGCTTGATGCTGCGTTGGCTGACGGTCTACGTCTGGTGCAGATACGCGAAAAACATATGGGCATCGCAGTCCTGAAGCCGTTTGCAGAGCAGGTGGTGAAGAGAACGCATCGCGCGGGTGGACTGGTCATGGTCAATGCCAGCGCGGAGCTTGCAATCGAGGTCGGCGCGGACGGTGTGCACTTGAACGCTGCCCAGCTGATGACGGCACGCAGGCGGCCGGCGCTGGTTTGGTGTGGCGCATCCTGTCACGACGAAGCTGAGCTGTGTCGTGCCGAGGAACTCGAGGTCGACTTCGCCGTGCTCGGACCGGTTCATGCGACCGATTCGCACCCCGGCGTGGCTCCCCTGGGCTGGAAACGTTTCGAGCAACTGGCGCCGGGACGGCGAATGCCAGTCTACGCGCTCGGCGGATTGCGGGCCGAAGACCTCGAGAGGGCGTGGTCGTGCGGGGCGCACGGCGCTGCGATGATTCGCGGCGCCTGGAATGGCAAAAGGTCCGAGGCCTAGCTTTCGTCGCCGTCCGTTCTGTTGCGGTTGTCGTCAGCCTCGGGCACGCGGTACGACTCCGACGCCCAGTGTCCCAGATCGATCAGCCTGCAACGCTCACTGCAGAACGGGCGGAACGCATTGGTGTGATGCCAGACAGTCTGTGCGCCGCAATGTGGACAGGTGATAGCGAGCGGTTTATTGCGATCCATGGCGACTATAGATGGCAGAATGTCAACTCGAAGTCGACGTCTTCGGTGCTGGTGCGGCGTTGCGATTCAAGCGCAGATGTGAACCGGACGTTCAGCGCGTACTTGTTTGCGCTGATTTCCGGCACGCATTCATACCGGCTGTCCAGTCGGATGCGCAGCAGCTGGGCAAGGCGTCCCGCGAGCATTTGTTGATAGACGCCTTGCTGCGCGACTTGTGAAGAAGTCTTTCCGCTTTCGCGCAGAAGTCGAAGAATTATTGCGACGCCGTTGCGAATCGGCAGGAACGGGGACAGCCACTCTTCCAGATCGACTTTGCGTCTCTCGGCGCTCTGGTTCAGCCAGAAATGGTAGGAGGGCAGATCGAACTCGCAGACTCCGCCCGGAATGCCGGAGCGCTGACGGATGCTCATGAGCCACTCGTTCTCTCGCAACTCCTGACCGGTTTTGCCGGAACTCAAAAACAGGTTGGATGTGGCTTGCTCGATGTCGCCTAGTACGCCGGTCAATGCTGCCTCGGAAACGGACGGATTGCTGCGCAAGGACTCGAGGTGGTGTTTCTTGCGCTCCAGCTCCTGCATCAGGTCGGCTTTGAGATCGGCGCGACTCGCCACATCGAGAATCTCGAAAAGGGAGATCAGTGCGACGTGATGCTCCTCTGGCCCGCTCTGCCCGGCGAAGTATTGCGCGCGCCCGTAAAGATCCTCGAGTCGCAACAGCGTGCGGATTTTCTCGTTGAGCGGAAACTCGTAATTGATCACGTGACCGGTGTTCTGTACGAGTGGCAGTTGAAGTATTGCCGAAAAGCCGAAAAAAATAAAGCTGCCGGCAACGCGGGTCTCATGTGGATGTCCTTGCAAGTCGCAGATACTTGTCGTGCAGTCGTGCGATCTGCGGCTGAATGTCTTTGGGCCGGCCTTCGTTCGTGATCACGTCGTCGGCGCGCGCAAGCCGCTCCTGGCGGGAGACTTGAGCGCGCATGATGGCCAACGCCTGGTCGCGCGACAGGTCGTTGCGCCGCATTACCCGCTCGACCTGCAGTTCCTCGTCGCAGTCGACAACCAAGGTGCGGGCCGCGAGATCCCGGTATCCTCCCCTTTCGACCAGCAGCGGCACCACCAGTAATACATACGGGCCTTTCGCAGAGCGAATCTCGTTCCCCGATTGTGCGCGGATCATCGGGTGCAGGATCTGCTCCAGCCGTTGTCTAGCCTGTGGGTCGCGAAACACCAGCTCGCGCATGCGATCCCGATCCAGCGAGCCATCCGGCAGCAGCATTTCTTCTCCAAACTGTGCGGCGACCTCCGGCAGTGCTGCACCACCCGCGCCGGTCAACTGCCGTGCGATCTGGTCGGTGTCGACCACCGTCGCCCCGAGATCCATGAAGGCATCGGAAACCAGCGACTTGCCGGAACCGATTCCCCCAGTGAGCGCGACAACGAAAGGCATCGTCTCACTGGAAGAGTTGCAAATATGTGTCGTTTAGCCAGTTACC
>DATKEK010000343.1:0-11581 GCA_035512195.1 Burkholderiales bacterium | reverse complement strand
CGTGCTTACCTCGAACAACGTCGCCACCATGTCGATGTCGATTTTTGCCCGCCAGCAGTTGGTGGACTTCCAGGACATGGGCTACGGGTCGGCCGCGGCGACGCTGCTGTTCTTCACCGCCGCGCTCGCGGTTGCCCTGCTGCTGACCGCCGGCCGCGTGCGGCTTGCGGACAGGGGTGTGCTGCGATGAAAGCCGTGCGGCGTGCCTGTTTCTGGCTGCTGGTAACGGCGATCCTGCTGTTTGCGCTGTTTCCGTTCTATTACGCCGTGGTGACTTCGCTGCGGCCGGCATCGCGGCTGTTCGATCCGGCATGGCTGCCGGATGCGGTCACCCTGGCGAATTACGCCGCGGTTTTCAGCGAACAGCCGTTCGGGCGCAACATCCTCAACTCGATCGGCGTCGCGGCGGCCGTCGTGGCACTGGCGATGCTCGCCGGCGTGACGGCGGCGTATGCGCTCGCGCGCGTGCAGTTTCGTGGCCGCGGCATGCTGCTTGCAGCGGTTCTGGCAGTATCGATGTTCCCGCAGGTGGCGATCCTGTCCGGGATGTTCGAGCTGATCCGCGCGCTCGGTCTGTACAACAATCTCATCGGGCTCACGCTTTCGTACATGGTGTTCACGTTGCCGTTCACCGTGTGGATTCTCACCGCGTTCCTGCGCGAACTGCCGCAGGACCTCGAGGAGGCGGCGCTGATCGACGGCGCCAACGCCTGGCAGACGCTGACGCGGGTGTTCCTGCCGTTGCTGGCGCCGGCAATGGTCACCACCGGACTCCTTGCTTTCATCGCCGCGTGGAACGAATTCCTGTTTGCGCTCACTTTTACCCTCACGAACGAGCAGCGCACCGTTCCGGTCGCGATCGCCCTGATGAGCGGCGCCAGCCAGTACGAACTGCCCTGGGGCAACATCATGGCTGCGTCGGTCATTGTTACCGTGCCGCTGATCGCGCTGGTTCTCGCCTTCCAGCGCCGTATCGTCGCCGGGCTCACCGCGGGTGCGGTAAAAGGATGAGTCAGCCGCATTCACAGGCCCGGTCCCATGGTCCAGACCCCGTCGTTTCGCCTGTATTCAGTCCCGCACTGCCCTTTGCTTGCGTCATCCCTCATACTTGGAACTCACATGCGCCCGCATAGGTTATTGCCCATGATCCGGATCGCGTTTCTTGCCGCCGCGGTTCTGACCATCATGCCGGCTGTCGCCGAATTGCCGGAGGACTTTCTCGCTCTTTACGCTGCGCAGGCAAGAGCGGCCGACTCGGGATTCCGGGGCTTCTCCGCCGAGCGCGGCAAGGCGTTCTACTTCAGGAAGCACGACACCGACGACGGCAAGCTGTCGTGTGCCTCGTGTCACCTTGAGGATCCGCGGCGGGGCATACACGGACACCAGGATCGCCGCATCCCATGCCGGATGTGTCATCACTTCTACGATCTGCGCGAAGACGGCACGCCGCGCTGGAAGCGTCACGTGCCCGCGCTGGCGCCATCCGCCAATCCGGATCGCTACACCGATCCGGCGCTGGTCGAGAAGTGGCTCGGCCACAACTGCCGGTTCCTTCTCAAGCGCGAATGCACCGCGCTGGAAAAAGGCGACGTGCTCGCCTGGTTGTTGACGGTGAAGTAACGGTGTGAAGGCTTTTTCCACCCGGGCGCGGGAGGCGATCACATCCCGGCGCGCGGAGGCAAGGTGATGCAAGGGCTGGTCCGCTACGCGCCGCTGCGCTTGCGGGAGCGGGGCGCGGGCGTGCGATCCAGATGCTGGGCGATTCTTTCCAGCACCGCTTCCGTGTTGTTCAACACCTCGTTATTCCAGAATCGCAATATGCGAAAACCCTGCCTGGCGAGCCACGCGTCGCGTACGGGATCGGTCGTACTTTCCGCGTGTAGCCCGCCATCGAACTCGACTACGACCTTCGCATGAAAGGATACGAAGTCCACGATGTACGGTCCCAGGGATTGCTGGCGTTTAAATCGGGTGTTGGTGAGACGCGCTGCACGCAGGTGTCGCCAGAGGCATCTTTCCGCGTCGGTCATTCGACTGCGCAAGGCGCGGGCGTTTCGCGTTCCGTGTCGAAGCATCTCTTTCGCCGCTCCCGTGTGTCTTTTACTCACCCCTCTCCCCCGACCCCTCTCCCACGAGGGGAGAGGGGGGTGGTGATTCGGGCAATTTATGCGGTTGACCGTTTTGCTCACACCTCTCTCAACACCTCTCCCGCAAGGGGGGGAAGGGTCAGTGGTCCGGACACATTATTCCCCTGTCCTTTGATGGGAGCGGTATCGTCAGTGACTTCGACAATCTACTCCCCTCTCCCCTCGTGGGAGAGGGGAGGGGGAGAGGGGTTCAAGAACACGCCGGCATCGAAACTCCCGCTGCCCTCCGCCGTGCACTGCGTCCGCGATGCAATACCGTATCAATCCCGTAACATCTGCTTGAGAACATGGAGGGCGCGCAATGCAATACAAAACGTTCGGCCGTACCGGCCTCGAGGTTTCACAGATCGTATTCGGAGGCGGCTGGGTTGGCGGGGTGCTGATTCACCAGGACGACGATACCAAGCTGAAAACGCTGCGTCGCGCGATCGATGCCGGCATTAACTGGATCGACACTGCGCCGAGTTACGGCAAGGGTCGGTCGGAGCAGGCGCTCGGCTGGCTGCTGAAGGAAATCGACTCCACACCGCATGTTTCCACCAAGTTCATGCTCGACACCGCGGCGCTCGACGATATTCCCGGCCAGGTCGAGCGCAGCCTGCACGAAAGCCTTGCGCGGCTGAATCTCGAATCGGTCGATCTGCTGCAGCTTCACAACCCGATCGAACCCACGGTGAAAGGCAATGCCATCACGCCTGACCTTGCCCTGCGCGAAGGCGGCGTTGCCGATGCGCTCGAGCGCATGCGCGAGCAGGGTCTGACCAAGTTCGTCGGCATCACTGCGCTGGGGGAAGCGGCGAGCCTGCGCGAGGCGATCGACAGCGGCCGTTTCGACAGTGCGCAGGTGTATTACAACCTGCTCAATCCCAGCGCCGGCCGCGCCATGCCGGCAAGGTGGACCGGCCACGACTTCGGCAATCTGCTCGCCGTGTGCAAGGCGCATGACATGGGCACGATGGCGATCCGCGTGTTCGCCGCCGGCGTGCTGGCGACCGATGTGCGGCACGGGCGCGAAGTGATCATCACGCGCGACACCGACGTCGCCACCGAGGAACGCCGCGCGCACGCGGTATTCGCCGCGCTCGGCGATGCGCACGGCACCCGCCAGCAGACTGCGCTGCGCTTCGTGCTCGGCAACCCCGATCTCTCCTGCGCCGTCATCGGCCTCGCCGAACTGGCGCATCTGGAGGAAGCCCTCGTCGGCGCAGCCAACGGCCCGCTGCCGAAGGCGGCGATGGAACAACTGGAGGCGCTTTACGCCGGGAATTTCGGGCTTTGATCGCGCAACGGTTTCGCCTCGGGGTAAGGCAGGACTGAGGGTTTCGTGGCGAGGACCGCTTCAGAGACGCGCTTTAGAAAAAAGTGTTAACCATTAACCCGGTTTGAGGTGTCAGGGATTTGGCCGGCTTGACAGTACTTCCCCTCAGTCTTCGAACCTCAGCGCTGTCTGTATTGAGTTACGATACGTCCAAACACGCACCCGTTTTCCGCATTCCAGAAAAACACACCAAGGCCGTGAACCTGCAAACCCGGCGTCTGCTCGCGCTGCTCGATTACGCACAGGAATCGATGCGCGCGCGCTCGGGGGCGGTTTCCAACGTGGCGTCGCACGACAGTTTTCTGCTGTTCGATCACCAGGCGCAGGATCTGGAAGGTGCGCGCCTTAACCCTGCGCCCGACACCGACGACGAAATCTGGCTGTCGGTGGCGCATCCGCCCAGCCCCGAACTATCGCCGGAGCCGCAAAGCGCCTTGCTGGAACCGTGGCTGAACGTCGGCACGCCGCTGCTGGCCGCGCCGGGACTGGCGGACGCAGTCGACGGTGCGGCGCTGATCGCCGTTGGCACGCATCGCGACGCCGGGCAGTCGGCGTCGAACCTGAACCACGCCGCCGATCCGGCGGTCGAGCCGGGTGCGCGCATCTGCCTTGCCGACTATGCCTTCCGCGCCGAGGTCGAGAAACAGCACGCGCGCTATGTCGAGTCTGCCTGGCAGCCATGGGCCGAGCGCGAGCGCCGCCGCCGGCGCCTGTCGCAGTTCTACGTCCGGCTGTTTACCCTGCATGAGCAGATTCACGGTGCTCTGACGGAGAACCAGCTCGAACTGGTATGGGGCATGGGCGTGGCCACCCGCCGCCAGGGCGACAGCGTGCAGGCTTATCCGCTGGTCACCCGCATGGCCGACATCGGCTTCGACCGCCAGACCGAGGCCGCCGAAGTGCGCCCGCGCGATATGGCGCCGCGCTTCGAGTTCGCGGCCTTCGTTTCTCCCGATCATCCCGCCGTGGCCGAAGCGGAAAAAGCTGCCGCGCAATTTCTCGCCGCGGCGGTCGCGCCGGTGTCGCCGTTCGACCGCGACAGCTACCGGCCGCTGCTCGAGATCGCGCGCAAGGCGATCGAAGCTGCAGCCGGGCAGGGCGATGCAGAGTTCACGGTTTCCGATGGCTGGGTGTTATTCGCCCGCCCGCGCGGCAGCGGCGTGCTGATGCAGGACCTCGAACGCCTGCGCAGCGCGGTAAAGGATTGCGACGGCGAAACGCTGCCGGCCGCGGTGGCCGCGCTCGTCACCGAACCGGCCGCCGACGCGGCGCCGCTGCGATTGCCGGCGTTCCGCGGCTACAGCGCGGTCTATCACGAGAACATCGAGTCCGCCGGCGCGCAGGACCTGTTCTTCACCAAGCCGTTCAACGACGAGCAGGCGCGCGTGGCGCAGTTGCTGGAAATCTCCGATGGCGTGGTGGTGCAGGGGCCGCCCGGTACCGGCAAGACGCACACCATCGCCAACATCATCTGCCACTGGCTCGCCACCGGCCGCCGCGTGCTGGTGACGTCGATGCGCGATCCCGCGCTGTCGATCCTGCGCGACATGCTGCCGGCGGAGATCCGCCCGCTGGCGATCTCGCTGCTCGCCTCCGAGCAGGAGGGCATGAAGCAGTTCGAACAGTCGATCGAGAAAATTGCCTCCGAAGTGCAGGGCCTCGATCGCGAAGCTCTGCGTCTGGAGATCGCGCGGCTGGAGGAAGCGGTGAATGCGCTGCAGGCGCGTCTCGCGCGCATCGACATCGACCTCAGCCGCTGGGCCAGGCTCAACCTGTCTCGCGTCGATCTCGAAGGCGAGCCGGTCGACCCGCAGGATGCCGCCGCCGAGGTGGTCGAGAACGCCGGCCGGTTCGAGTGGATTCCGGACGCGCTCGGCGTCGCTTCGAAGTACGCGCCGCGCTTCACCGCCGATGACATCGCCGCCCTGCGCAAGGCACGCGCGCAGCTCGGCGCCGACATCGAGTATGCGCGCTGCAACCTGCCGTCGCCGGACGGATTCCCCGATGCGATCGCGCTGGCGAAGGCGCATGACGAACTGCAGCGCTTCGCGCGGCTGTCGGAAGAATCGCGCACCAGCGAGCTGCCGTGGCCGGCCGATGCCGGCGCCGACACTATCGCTGCGGCGAGCGCGCTGGCGCAGGCCGTGCAGCGAGTGAAAATGCAGCGCGAAGCGCTTATCCCCGCGCGCCTGCCGTGGAGCGATGAAACGGTCACACGCCTGCGCCGCGGCGAACCGGCCGCCGCCTGCCAGGCGCTCGATGCGCTCGGCCTGGAACTCGAACGGATGGCTGCCCAGCGCACTGTTTTTCTCGAGCGGCCGGTGCTGGTGCCGGATGCCGGGCTGAACGATGTCGCCTTCGTGCAGGCGCTCAGCAATCTGGCGCAGGGCAGGCGCGCGTTCGGCCTGTCGGTGTTCGGCAACTCCGATACGCGCAAGCTGCTCGACGCGGTGAAGGTGAACGGCGCGCCGCCCGCGAAAGCATCCGACTGGCAGCATCTCGCCGCATTCGTTTCGCTGCAGCGCAAGCGGCGGGAACTCACCGTGCGCTGGAACACGCTCGCGCCCGAACTCGGCCTGCGCACCGTGCTGGCGGTCGACGCCAAGGGCCAGTTGTCCGCGGAAGCGCAGTACGCGCTGATCAAGGCGATCCGCGAACTCGCACAGCTGCAGCGCGCGCTCACGCTGCAGGCAACGCAGGTGTTTCCCGGCTGGATGCGCGCCGGCGCGCTGGTCGAAGACCCGGCCGCGATCGACGAACTGGCGGCCGCGCTGGAGTATCACCTGAACCGTCAGCGCCTCGGCGAAGTCGCGGCGCTGATCGAAAGCGTGCGCGTGCGGCTCGAAGGCGGCAGCGGCCGGCTGGTCGAAGCCATGCGGATTTTCATCTCGAGGCGCCTCGGCAAGCCCGCGCTGGACGAATCCGCGGCGGTCACCGCGTGGGGCGAACTGATGCTGGAACTCGAGCGCCTGCACGCGCAGCGTGAGCATCTGCGCACGGTCGAGCGCGTCACCGGGCTGATCGCGAAATGCGGTGCGCCGAAGCTCGCGCAGGCGCTGTCGCAGCCGCCGGAAGGCGACACCGACGCGCTGCTGCCCGAGACCTTCCTGCGCGACTGGCGGCTGCGCCGGCTGGCCACGCACCTGGCGATCATCGATTCGCAGGACGAAGTCAGAAAACTCTCGGCGGCGCGCACCGCCATCGAGCACGATCTCGCACGCGTGTACCAGGACCTGGTGGTCAAGCGCACCTGGCTCAAGCTTGCGGAAAGTGTGACGCCCGGCGTGCGCGCCGCGCTGCAGGGTTACCTGAACGCGATCCAGCGCATCGGCAAGGGCACCGGCAAGCGCGCCTGGCGCTACCGGCAGGACGCGCGCTACGCCGCCTCCGAGGCGCACCGTGCGGTGCCGTGCTGGATCATGCCGCACCATCGCGTATCCGAAGCGCTGCCGGCGCAGCTCGGCTGCTTCGACCTGGTGGTGATCGACGAGGCATCGCAGTCCGATCTTTCCGCGCTGCCGGTGCTGCTGCGCGCGAAGAAAGTGCTGGTAGTCGGCGACGACCGCCAGGTCTCGCCGCAGGTGGTCGGCATGGCCGAAGAGCGGATCCGCGCGCTGATGCAGCGCCATCTCGGCGAACAGGTGCCGCTGTACCGCGCGCAGCTCTCGCCGGAACGCTCGGTGTACGACTTCGCCAAGGTGGTGTTCGCCAACAGCGGCGTGATGCTGCGCGAGCACTTCCGCTGCGTGGCGCCGATCATCGAATACTGCAAGAGGGAGTTCTATCACCACGAACTGCGCCCGCTGCGGCTGCCGCGCAGCTCCGAGCGCATCGATCCGCCGCTGCTCGACGTGCTGGTTACCGACGGCCGGCGCGAGAACGCCGTCAACACGCAGGAGGTCGATTACATCGTGCGCGACATTCGCCGCCTCGCCGATGACCCGAAGATGGCCGGCCGCACCGTCGGCGTGGTGTCGCTGCTGGGAGAAGAGCAGGGGCTGCGCATCTGGGAGCGGCTGCTGGAGGAACTCGGACCCGAGGCCATGCGCCGCCACGACATTACCTGCGGCGACGCGCGCATGTTCCAGGGCCGCGAGCGCGACATCATGTACCTGTCGATGGTCGCGGCGCCGAACGACATGGGCGCGCCGCTTGCGCACGACGTGTTCGCGCAGCGCTTCAACGTCGCCGCCTCGCGCGCCCGGGATCAGATGATCCTGGTGCGCTCGGTCGAGCCCGAGCAGCTTGCCGAATCCGATCATCTGCGCCGCAGCCTGATCGAACACTTCGCGCGTCCGTTCGGCGAACAGCCGCCGCGCGTGGCAGACGCGCGCGACCTGTGCGAATCGCAGCTCGAGCGCGACATCTACGACTGGCTGAACGCCAGCGGCTATCGCGCGATGCCGCAGGTGCGGGTGGGCGCGTATCGCATCGACCTCGTGGTCGAAGGCCCGGACGACACCCGCCTTGCAATCGAGTGCGACGGCGACAAATACCAGGGCCCGGAGCAGTGGGTCGAAGACATGCGCCGCCAGCGCGCGCTCGAACGCACCGGCTGGGTGTTCTGGCGCTGCTTCGCCACCAGCTTCCTGCGCCGCCGCGACGCGGTGCTCGAAGATCTGCGCCGGGCGCTGGAAGCGCAAGGCATCCAGCCCACCCGCTCCGGTGGCTGGGCCAAACGCCGTATCACCGAAACACGCCGTGTCTCCGCCTCGATTCCCGCTGCCGCCTGAACAGCGGGCCGGTCTCGACACGATAAAGCGAGATCGCCACGTCGGCTCGTCGCGCCTCCTGGCGATGACGGCCAATGACAAAGTTGTCATTGCGAAGCGGCCGCAGCAATCTCGCCTTTGCCCAGTCTTTTCCCTGAGTTCCCAGGCTGCCCAATCTGCCCCACGCCTTGCCCTCCCCCTCGCCCCTCGTTTACCCTAAGCCTTACCCATTGATTGCCGTTCCGATATGCCGGAAACAATTACGCAGTCCGAAGCCCTCGAAGCCGAAGCCGCGCGCTACAAGGCGCAGACTTCCGGCGACATCGCTGCGCTTGAAAAGATGATCGGCGACGAGCTGGTTTACTACCACTCCAGTGCGGTGATCGACGACAAGCAGAGCTACATCGAGTCGATGCGCTCGGGCACGGTGAAGTACCGCAGCATGACTCGCGGCGAAGTGAAAGTGCGCACCTTCGGCAGCCTCGCCATCATCACCGGCAATACGAAGTTCGAAGTCGCGGTGAAAGGCCAGGACAAGACCCTCGATCTGCTGTTCCATGCGGTTTGGTCGAAGCGCGACGGGGCGGTACAGTTCGTCTCGTGGCAATCGACCAGGCGCTCGTAATGGCGAAATCGAAAAAAGCGAAATCCGCCCCATCCGGCGGCGCGAAGGCCAAGACGGGAAAGTCGCCGGTCGCCAGGGCGCGCGGCGGCAAACCCGCTTCCGGCAAGTCCGCTTCCGGAAACGCGAAGGCTGGCACGCCGAAAGCCGCAATTCCCGAAACGCGCGGCTCGACGCCTCAGCCATCGCAACCCGGCAAGCAAGTATCCAACACCAACCAGGAAAGGCCTGTAATGCCTACGCTTCTGTTTTACAACAAACCGATTGTGCTCAGCCGCGAAACCCATCGAAACCTGAAGCTGCGCCCGGTGCCGTCGTTCCAGTATGCGGCGCAGACCAACTCCGTGCCGCTGAGCGGTACCGAATTCGCCGCTGCTGCGCGGCAGTTTCCGATCCTGTTCATCAACGATGCCAACCAGCAGCCGCTGCCGATCGCGCTGCTCGGCCTGCGCAAGGATGAAAACCTGTTCGTCGACGCGGACGGCCGCTGGTCCGGCAACTACATACCGGCCTTCATCCGCCGATATCCCTACGTGCTCGGCGACAAGGGCCTGCCCGACGACTTCAACGTGTGTATCGACGAAGACTTCGCCGGCTTCAACACCGAAGAGGGCGACCCGCTGTTCAACGAGGACGGCACCGAGAGCGAAACGCTCAAGCGCGCGATGGATTTCCTGAACGCCTACCAGGCCGACGCCAAGCGCACGCAGGCGTTCGGGCAGGAACTCAAGCGCCTCGAACTGCTGGTGCCGCAGATGATTACCGTCGCCCCGAAGAACGCTGCCAAGTTCAACCTCGACGGCTTCAGCGTCGTCGACGAGAACAAGCTCACCAAGCTCAGCGGCACCGACGCCGGCAACCTTCTGCGCAACGGCCACCTCGGCTGGATCTATGCGCACCTGCTCTCGACCCACAACGTCACCGAGCTGTCGCGCCGTCTCGACCCGCGCCTCGCGTCCGCGGCGGCGTAGTTCAGGGAGGATCCGCGCGGCTGCCCAACTGCAGCCGTGCGCCTTGCAATGTGTTGCCGCGAAGTCCTGGCAGTCTGCAGGGGGATCGACTGTTCTTCCTCAGCGTCCTCTGCGTTGAGAGCTTTGAACTGAATGAACTGACGACAGCTGGCTCGTCAATCCGGCGAAATTCAACAAACTGCCAGGGTCCTGGCCTGCCTGATTGAAGAGTGGTGCAGGGGGCGCGAACGAACAGCATGCGCGCGAAGCCCGATCTGGTGATTCTCGATAAACCTCTACGTTCTCGTATGGCAACCTGGATCGTCTACATCGTTCGCTGCGCGGACGATACGCTGTACACCGGCATCGCGAAGGACGTGGCGCGGCGCGTGGAGGAGCACAATTCGAACGGCGCGCTTGCCGCGAGCTACACCCGCGCCAGACGCCCAGTGGTGCTGGTATACCAGGAAGCGGTGGTGTCGCGATCCGAAGCATTGAAACGCGAGTATCAGATCAAGCAGATGAGCAGGAATGAAAAAGAGCGCCTCTGCGGTGGCGGGACGGGATGAGGAGCGGGGGCCAACTCGAATCGCGACTCGCCCGATCGTCATTCTAACCCTGCTTCCCAGCACTTCTTTCCGAACCCCTCTCCCCAGCCCTCTGCTTCGCTTCACACCCCTACGGGTGTGTGTGTTCCCTCGCCCCGCGGGTAGAGTGGGAGTCGGCGGGTGAATGGCGTTAGACTCGGCGCACTACCCGGCGGATCGCGTTCTGCGATTAACGCTTGCCGGAAACTCAGAACAAGATATGGACTGGAGGAGAAATGCAACGCATGAAGGGTGGCCATGCGGTCGCGGCGGCGCTTAAGGCCGAGGGGATCGATCACGTATTCGGGATCGTCGGTACGCACGACACGCCGCTGTTCGACGGGGTGTTCGGCGACGATGCGTTCCGCGTGGTCACGGTACGGCATGAGCAGGGGGCGTCGCTGATGGCGGCAGGCTATGCGCGGGCGTCCGGGAAGGTCGCGGCGTGCTTCGTGGTGCCGGGGCCGGGGCTCACCAATGCGCTGACTGGAATGGGCATGGCGTACGCGGAGTCGACGCCGATGCTGGTGTTCGGCGGGCAGAACACGCTTGCGCAGCTCGAACGCGAAGGCGGGCATTTCCATGAGTTGGCGAATTCGCTCGGCGTGGCGAGTTCGGTGTGCGGTTACGCGACGCGCGTGTCCGCGCCCGGCGATATTCCGAAGGTGGTCCGCGAGGCGATGCGCGCGATGCGCTGCGGGCGTCCGCGGCCTGCATATATCGAGGTGCCGCTGGATGTGCAGAACGGGGAAGGCGAAATCGCGCCGTTGTCGCCGGAGATCTACAGCCGGCCGGGCGGCGATCCGGCGAGCATCGCGCGCGCGGCGGAGGCGCTGAAGTCGGCGAAGCGGCCTTTCATCTATGCCGGCGGCGGGGTGGAGAGTGCGGACGCGACGCAGCAACTCGCGCGTGTTGCTGAGCTGCTGGGCGCGCCGGTGGTGACCAGCGTATTCGGCCGGGGTGCGATCTCGGACCGGCATCCGCTCGCGCTTGGCGACGGCTGGGGCCGGCTGAACCTGTACGACGAACTGCTGGAGCAGGCGGACCTGGTGCTGGTGGTCGGTTCACGCATCGACGTGGTATCCGACGTGAACGCCGGCGCGCGATTCCCGAAGCGGACAGTACAGGTGGATATCGATCCGCTGGTGGTGGGTCAGCGGCGGCCGGTGGAGGTGGGTGTGGTCGGCGATGCGGCGTTGGTGCTGACGGTGCTCGCCACGCAACTCGGCGGCAAGGACCAGGCCT
>DATKEK010000342.1:0-4313 GCA_035512195.1 Burkholderiales bacterium | reverse complement strand
GCGTGCGGGTCTGGCATTGGAGGCCGCTCTCTTCCGCATCGACTTCGATGATCAAATTGTTAATGGATCGTCGGTCGGCCTCCCGCTGCAGACGTTTGCCAACGCAGGCAAGACGCTGCATCAGGGCTTCGAAATCGGCTGGCGCGCGCAAATCGGCGACCTGATCGGCGCTCCCGGCAACGGTCTCTACCTGCTGGGGGCTTACACCTGGCTGTTCGACGCCAAGTTCGACTCCGACCAGATCTCCGGCGGACAGAACATCAAGGGCAATCGCCTGCCTTACGCGCCGGAGCATCTGCTGAATGCATCCGTCGGCTACGAGTTCCCGCGGGGCCTGGACGTGCGTTTCGGTATGGAGCATGTCAGCAAACAGTACACCGACAACCTTGAGACCGGACCCGGCGCAGCCAATGGCCGCACCGGTGCCATTTCGTCTTACACCCTCTACAACATGACCGTGAACTACGAAACGCGCCGCGACGGGCTCTCGCTGTTCCTGGTCGGCAACAACCTCGGTGACAAGACCTACATCGCCAACCGTACCGACGGCATACAGATCGGTCGCACACGCCAGATCATCGGCGGCGTCGACTGGCAGTTCTAGCTCTTTTCTCTCCCGGGAAAAGAAAAGGCCCGCATAAGCGGGCCTATTTTTTTGGGAGGTAGTCCAGTCACGAAAAAAAGATAAGCTGCCCGGTGAAACTTTGCCGGCACCCCCTCCGCGAGCGGTGAGAGCATCGTCATTCGCTTCGGCCTGAAACCTCGTCGCGGGGACGCCACTGTCGTGGGTACCGGCACGATCGCCACCGTAAGGGAGGTCGACAGCGGGTTCGTACCGGCGTGAACGCCGAGGTTTCGCGGGCTGGACCGGGGCAGCTTATCGAAATCCCGGTCACGGGTTCGCACCGTGTCGGGAACCCCTCTGCTCAAGGGGGGTAACTCCAGATCCAAAACCGCAATCGCGATTCGACCTTAGCCAACATTTTTGGAAAGATCAAATCTATCAAAATGATAAGTTTGATCTTTTCCGCATGTCATCAGGCACTTGCAGAGAAAACCGCGACTGACATTCGGTTACATTTGCGCATATCAGGATGTAACAGCACGCCTGCCGGCTGCCGACACGGCCGATTCAGCCGGCACGCAACGCGGGAATCTTCGGAAATTCTGTCTGCAGAAAATCGATGAGCGCGCGAAGCTTTGCGGAAACGTGCCGCGCGGACGGATAGACCGCGCTGATATCCATCGGCGTCGGCTCGAAATCCGGAAGGATCACCTTGATGCGCCCGGCTGCGACCTCGCCGCCCACGATCCACTCGGGCACCACTGCTATCCCATGATCGGCCAGCACCGCCTGGCGAATGGCGTCGCCATTGTTGGCGCGGAAATTCCCCGAAACCCGGACGCGGATTTCCCCCTCCGGCCCGCGGAACATCCATTCGTTGCCGGTGGACAGGTAGGCGTACAGGATGCAGTTATGTTCCGCCAGATCCTGCGGCACTTTCGGCATGCCATGGCGCTTGAGATATGCGTGCGTTGCAATCGCCAGCCGGCGCGCCTTGCCGATGCGCCGCGCAACCAGGCTCGAATCGGTCAGCTTGCCGACACGAATCGCCAGGTCGATGCCCTCCTCGACCACGTCGACAAAACGATCCGCAAGCGACAGATCGATCTCGATGTCCGGGTGCTGCTCCTGGAACTTCAGCACCAGGGTTGCCACGTACATCTGCCCCAGAGCGATCGATGTGTTGATCCGAAGTTGCCCGGCGAACTGTCCCTGCAGCCGGCCGACATTACCCTCTGCCTCGTTCACGCTGTCCAGGATCCGCTTGCATGCCTCGTAGTAGGAAGTCCCCGCCTCGGTCAGGCTCAGCTGCCGCGTGCTGCGGTTGAGCAGACGCGTCTTCAGGCGCTGCTCGAGCGCCGCAAGCTGTTTGCTCACGGTCGGTTGCGTCATGTCCATCTGGCGCGCCACCGCGGAGAAACTTCCGGTCTCCACCACGCGCACGAACAACTCCATCGCAGTCAGTCTGTCCATCGTTGCGCCCGTAAATGTCTTTCGCTCGAATCGTTGCTGTGCAGCACGAATCAAGCATAGCAGAGCGCATGCACTGCACTACAATCCGGGAGGAGCGTCGCATCGGAACGAACGACACATTCGGACGATCGCACTATTCAGGCGGCGATCGTCGAGCGGAGGACAAGATGAAAAGAAGAACTGTTGCGCTGGCCGGACTGCTCGTCCTGATCGCCGCCGGACCGGCCGCGTCCCGCGCCATCCCCGTCGACGAGTGCATCGAGGGCGGAGAGTTCATCAAGCATGCCGCAATGTCGCGCGACTCGGGGATCACCAGGGAGTTCTTCATGGACCGGCTCACCGAGGACATCATGATGATCCAGGCGTTCCCTCCGCCGCTGCGCTGGTTCGTGCAGGACGATTCCGACGAGAAACTGTTGACGGGCGCCGCCGCGCGGGTATTCGACGAGCCCAGGCCACCCGAGGAGCACGAGACTGCGTTCATCGAGGAATGCATGCGGACATCGACCGCCCGGAATCAGGATCGCCCGATCTGAAAATCCGCAGGAATCAAAACCACCGCCCGCGACAGCGGCGATCAGCGCGCGAGACCTGTATCGGAGGGTTTGAGCTGGGACATGGCTTCCTCGAACTGGTCGAGTGGCGTCTCGTCCACGTCGTATCCACCAAGCGACTTCTGGCGGCCAAAACCCTGCGCCATGTAGAGATCTTCCTCGGCGGCATCCTTGCCGAGCACCGAAACCGGAAACCGCCAGAAAACCCGTTCGACCTGCAATTCGGTTTCCTTGCGCACTTCCTCGATCACGGCCAGCTCCACCACCTGCGATGAGCGCAGCCTCTCGCTGGGCTTCGATTCGATCAGCACCACAAACCGCCTGCCGCCCAGCACCGGATAGGTGGTCACGTGCGCCTCCACGCTATTCGATTTGAGGTATTTCGTGACCGCTTCAGTGATCCGGCGCATGGCGTTGCGATTGCGCCGCTCCCGGTACTTCAGGATCAGGATGTAGAACAGCAGACTCAGCACGGTGGCCGCTACCACGTAGAGCGCCTGCAGATTGAAGACGATACTCACTGTGACCACGCTGCTATCCCCTGGATTCTCCTGTCGCACGTACCGCCGGTCTGGTTGTTCTTTCCGCTGCGGAATCGTACACATTTCGCGGAAGGCGGCGCGGGGCAACTGTTCAAACGGGTAAGCGAGCCCGTATGGAAAACGCCCGCATCTTAGCACGCGTCACCCGCGCCACCCGCACCCTGCCATGCCAGCATAGCGGCCTCCATATAACCTCTGGTTAGTAGATTGTGAATATATATTCTTTCTTGTTGTGACACCCCCACCTTAGCATCCCGACCTCAAAGCTCAATTGCCTATGTGCTGTTGCCAGATCGATGACGCTGTTCTACGCACTGTCCGGACTCGCGGTGGGGTTCATCGTGGGGCTGACCGGGGTCGGCGGCGGTTCGCTGATGACGCCGCTGCTGGTGCTGATGGTCGGCATCCACCCGGCCATCGCGGTCGGCACCGACCTGCTTTACGCCGCCTTCACCAAAACGGTGGGGGCCGTGGTGCACGCGCGCAACAACGCGGTGAACTGGCGGGTAGTCGGCCTGCTGGGTCTCGGTAGCGTCCCGGCTTCACTGCTCACCATCCGGACGCTGCAGGCACTTGCAGTCGATACCAGCCGCCTCGAAAGCGTCATCACCACCAGCCTCGGCATCGCACTCATTCTCACCGCGACCGCCCTGCTGTTCGTCGACCGCATCCGGTTGCGTGCCCAGGCGAATGCGACGTCCGCCTGGCGCGAACGCTGGATCGATCCGGTCACCGTGGGCATCGGCGCACTGCTCGGCGTGCTGGTTACGGTCTCGTCGGTGGGCGCTGGCGCACTGGGCGTGGTGGCGCTGCTGTTTCTCTACCCGCGGCAGTCGACGTTGCGCGTGGTCGGCACCGACATCGCGCACGCGGTGCCGCTGACTTTCGTCGCCGGCTTCGGTCATGCAGCGATCGGCAACGTCGACTGGACTCTCCTCGGCAGCCTGCTGATCGGCTCAATCCCCGGCATCTGGATCGGCAGCCAGCTCGCCAGCCGTGCGCCGGAGCGCCTGCTGCGCTCGCTGCTGGCAACCGTGCTGATGCTGATCGGCGGAAAACTGGTTATCTGAACAACCTCAAGGAACATTAAAGATGGGTGCAACCGAACGCTTCGACGATCTGGCAGACCTGGACGAGATCTCCCGTTACGAGGACGCGCTGCGCGCCTACCTTAACCTC
>DATKEK010000341.1:0-11981 GCA_035512195.1 Burkholderiales bacterium | reverse complement strand
ACCTGGAACGCGCAGCACACGTCATAGCTGCCGGGATGCGCGGCCGCGTGGTTTTCGACCGGCTCCGCCATCACGTTCACGCCGGACTGACGCGCCTGCTCTACCGCTGCAGGGCTGAACTCGAGACCGACGTAGCGCGCTGCCCCGCACTGCGCGGCAAAGGCGCCGCGACCGGCGCCGGCTTCGAGCACCGCGTCCGCAGGCTCGATATATCTGCGCGCAATCGCGAACTCCGGTTTCTCATGCATGTAGTACCAGGCACGCCCGGCAAGCTCGCGGTAGAAACTTTCGTCGCCGGTCACCAGAGGCCAGAACCAGCGCAGATCGCAATCCGGACAATTGAGCTCCGTGAGCGACCTGAGGCCGGCGAACTGGCCGGAGACGTCGAGCCCGAATCGCCGGCGATAACCCGTCACCACGTCCGCGACGGCGATCTGGCCGGCTGCAGACACGCGCGGTGAGCCACAGACGATGCATGCCGTGGTTGCCTCACGTGAACTCATCCTGTCCGCCAATAGGGTCGCTGCACGATAAACCAGCCTGTTATCCGGGAAGAATCGGCACCAAATCCGCTGCGCGGGTGGCATACATGTCGTTCCATCTCATCGAAGTTTGATCGCACTGCGCCCAGAGTAATCGATGCGATTCAGAAGCAGCGGCACGTCATGCTTCACGAGGTACTCGTCCACCGCCTGTCGTGCGCCCTGCCAATGGCCGTAGTCGTCGATGATGAGTACGCCGCCAGGCACCAGGCGCGGGAAAAGATGTTCGAGCTCATGCCGGGTCGATTCGTACCAGTCGGTATCGAGCCGCAACAGGGCAATCCTGTCCGGGGCGTGCCCAGGGATGGTGTCCTCCACTTTTCCCTTCACGAAATGGATCCGCGAAGCGTCGTAGCCGGTGTCGAGCATGGCCTTCTTCACGTCTTCGAGCGGCGCCACGCAGAGCATCGACTCGGGGTCGGTTTTTTCGCCGACTGACATGAACTGCTCCGCAGTCTGTCCGGTGAACGAGACATCCCTCCCGGATGGCGCAGTCATGCCCTCGAAGGTGTCGAACAGGAAAAGATTGCGGCTCCTGTCGCCGCGCTGCATCAGCGTATAGGCTGCCGCCATCATGCTCCCGCCCTTCCAGACGCCGCACTCCACGATATCACCGTCGATTCGATTCTCCACAATGTACTGGATCGCCTCGCACAAGGCGGCCACCCGGTACGGGGAAGTCATGGTGAAGTCGCGCACACGCTCCACGGTCTTGCGGATGCCGGGATCCAGGTCGTGCGGCAGCTCGCGATAGCGCACGACGTCGAATCCGAGCGCGCGCACAGCACCGCGGATCCAGCGAATCAGTGCCTTAATGATCGCCATTGTCCAACCGGTCGTTTGTCAATAGTCGCTCGCCCGGTGAGGCAATCGTCGGAACTTCTTGCTTCGTTCCGGCGAGAACAGGCCATTTCGAGATGCAGACGTTCACCGGCGCATCGCCCTGAGCAGGTTGCCCGCAAGTGCCCGCCACCACGGACGCCTGAACATCGTGCGCTGCGTGAAGCGGTCGGCTTCATCGTCGATCACGACGTTGTCCGGATGCACGAGCGGGAAACGCATCTCTTCAAGCGGCAACGCCGCGAAACGGTTCCAGCGATTGCGGTTATGCGTGGCGCCGCCGCCGAAGCCGATGTTGCTCACCAGATTGACGCCCGGCAATGTGCTCAGCCCGTCGTGCGCCCACACGGCGAAGGTCCAGCGATAGGCCCACGAGGCGTTCCGGTCCGCGTGGGTCTCGTCGAAGATTCGTGTCCAGTAGGCTGCCGCCGCGTGGTCGCCGAGCAGTTCGTGCAGCCACCCGCTGTCGCGCAACTGCGGCCAGCGCGACATCGAATGGTCGTACCACTGCCAGGCGCGGCGCCATGACGCCCAGCCCCAGATGTGCGGATAGCGGGAAAAATAGTAGCTGAACTCCGACCTGCGGCGCCCGAATTGGAAGTTGTCGCCCGAGATCATCGCCACCCGGGAGTCGTCGGCATACTTCTGCAGAAGCTCTCCCGTAAAGCGGAAGAATGCGGGATGCGCAACGCAATCGTCCTCCAGCACGATGCCCAGCTCGACCTGCTTGAAGAACCAGGAGACCGCCTGGCTGACGGCCAGCTTGCAACCGAGATTGCGGTCGCGGAACAGCGTGCGCACCTCGCAATCCCAGCCGATGGTGTCGGCCAGCGCGCGCACCGCCGCCACCTGCCCGCGCTCGTCCGGGCGATCATCACGCGGTCCGTCGACCGCGAAGAAAAGCTGCCGCGGGCGCCCAGCGCGGATCGCGTCGAGCACCTGTGCCGTCGTATCCGGGCGGTTGAATGCGAGCAGCAGTACCGGCGGCGCGGCGTGCCCGGCGCTCATTCGCCGGATGCCGAAGATCCGGAATGCGGTTCACGCCTGACTGCGCGCATGCGTACGTGCAACATGCGCATAGGGTATCTTAAGCGCCGCACCGGCGTGCAATGACGGCTCGGCTCCATGCGGATCCGACACTGGCGCGGATCGATCTTTCACCCATGAACGAACAACGCGACATCTCCGTAATCATCCCGGTGTGGAACGACGCCGATCGCCTGGCGCGTTGCCTGCGCTCGCTGGAGGCGCAAACGTTCCCGCGGGAGCGGATAGAAGTGCTGGTGGTGGACAATGGGTCGAGCGACGCGTCCGCGCAGGTGGCCCGTGGATTCGCGTTCGTCACGGTGCTGGAAGAGTCCAGGCCCGGATCGTACTGCGCGCGCAACCGGGCTTTGGATATTGCACGCGGTGAGTTCGTCGCATTCACCGACTCGGATTGTGAAGCGGCCCCGGACTGGCTCGCGAGCGGGTTCGCGCGGGCGCAGCGGGAAGACGACTTCGGCGTGATCGCTGGCCGTATCGACCTGTTCGCGGAGAATGGCGATTCCGACGGCCCGGCGGCGGTGTACGAAAGACTGTTTGCCTTCGACCAGTCGCGCAACGTCGGTGTCGGCTTCTGCGTGACCGCGAACTGGATCAGCCGGCGGGCATTGGTGCTCGCGCACGGCGGTTTCGCCAATCATCTCAAGTCGGGCGGCGACCGCGAGCTCTCCAGCGCAATCCGCGCTGCCGGCCACCGCCTGGTTTACGCGCCGGAAGTGGTGGTCAAACACCCGATCCGCTCGGATGCAAAGTACCAGTTCGCCAAGAAGCGCCGGGTGATCGGCGGCGCCTGGAGCGGCAGCAGGAACGCGGCGCCGGTCAGGTTCCTTCGCTTGCAGGCCGCGCAGTTCCTGGAAGCACTGTCGCGCGCCAAACGCATCGCGTTGCAACCCTCGCTCACGATCGGAACCCGCATTCGCACGATCGGGTTCGTGCTCGCCCTGTGGGCGGTAACCGCCACCGAGATCACGCGGCTGCTGTTCGGCGGCGAACCGCGGCGTGCGTGATCGCATACCGGCCGCGCTTTCAGCTGCCGGCCAGTTCACCGTAGATCGCCGCCAGCCTTTGCCCCTGCCGCACGGCGTCGAACTCGCTCTCGACGCGGGCCCTTCCGCGTGCAAGCATTTCCTGCCAGCGCGCGGACTCATCTACGGCCGTTCGCAGTGCTGCCGCAAGCCCGTCGACGTCCCGTTCATTCGCGAGGTAACCCGTCTGCGTGTCGAGCACGACGTTCGGGATGTCGCAATGCCGGCTCGAGACCACGACCATGCCGGTGGCGGCTGCCTCGATCAGCGTCACCGGCGCTCCGCCCTCGGTGTCGCCGTCCGCAGCGGTGACGCTCGGCGCAAGCAGGAGATGGTGCCCGTACATTTCCCGCAGCAGCACCTCGTATGGCTGAAAGCCGAGAAGTCGCACCCGCGCCTGCAGACCGTGACGGCCGATGGCGTCGAGTATCTTCTGCTTCTCCGCACGGCTTTCGTCGGAACCGCGCGCGTCGCCGATCACCGTGACTTCGAATCGAATCTCGTCCCTGAGGCGTCCGAGCGCCTCCATTGCGAAGGGAATGCCCTTCTTTTCGGTGAAGGCCGAGGCGATCAAAACACGCAACGGTTCGCCTTCTGCCAGTGAACGCGACCTGAACGGCAGTTGATCGAGCCGCACGCCGAGATGGTGCACGCGCACTTTGTCATCGGCGCAACCCAGATCGACGATGCTGCGGCGCATGTGCGGGCCTTCGCACAAGACCAGGTCGGCCCGCTGCAGCACTTCGCGAATTCGCTCGCCCCATTGCGGGCGGCGCGGCAGCGCGTTCACGTCGTAGCCATAGAAAGTCACCACGTGCCGCAGGCCCGCTGCCCGTGCCGCGCCGAGATCGGTCCAGCCGTGATTGCCGAAATGCGAGTGCATGACGCGGGCGCCGATTTTCCGCGCGACGCGCGCCTGGAATCCGAGGTGCCGGCGCACGCCGAGGCGCCGCAGCGCGCGATCCCACACGCGCTCGACAACAGGGGCGTCTGCGAATGCGTGCAGACGGGCGATCGGAAACTGATCGAGATTGGCCGTTCGCTCGCAGACCACGTGGCTTTCGATGTCGGCCGCCGGCAGGCAGTCGACCTGGGTGTGGATCCAGGTCTGCGTTTGCGCAAGCCAGTTCGGAATGCTGTGAAGAACCCGGATCATGCCTTGAGCGCCGTCACGATGCTGTCCCGGTCGATCACTCTCTTCCACCAGAGCCCGAGGTTAACCAGCCGCCATAGCGTGGCGGGTGCAACGCGGGAGAAGCGCTCATAAGCGACCATCAAGCTCCCGTGGTCGATATACGGACAACTCGACTCGGCAATATTGCGATCGACCAGGGCACGACTTGCGCGGAGCCAGGCCCCGAGCGGGTACGGAAAACCCATCTTCCTCTTCCGCCAGAGAACTTCTTCCGGCAGCAATTCGCGCAGCGCTTCCCTGAGAATCCACTTGTGCCAACCATCCCGGATCAGGTACTCAGGCGGAAGCCTGAACGCAAACTCTACGACGTGGTAATCCAGATACGGCGCACGCGGCTCGATGGGAATGCCAAAATTGCTCTTGTTAGCGGAGCGCAGCCAGTAGTTCATCCGGCCCTCGGCCATAAGGCTGCGCATACGCGCATCGAACGAAGCTGGCGTGGGCAACCGGGGTTTCACGTCCTTCGGCGCCAGGTAGCATCCGGCCAGCAATGCTGCCTCTCCCGACCGTGCCCGCCTTAGCTGTCTCTCCCAGGCGGGGGATAACGCCTCGAGAACCAATCGCGGTGCAGTTGCCATCGAAATCGGGCGTTCGGTGTTTGCCCGAGCTTCCTTCAGCAGGCGTGCCCACTGAAAACTCCCTGCGAGGCCGCGCAGGTAAGGCACCAGGTACTCGTCCGCGTATCCGGCCAGCACCTCGTCTCCTGCAGCGCCGCTGATGACAACCTTGCTGCCCTCGGCTTTCATCTGTCGCCGCAGCGATTGATTCGTGTGAAGATTGGGAGAATGAAAAGGTTCTTCCTCGATCCAGATGAACTGGTCTGCGTCCCGCCAGAAATCGTCGTCCCGCGGCCTGATCACCCTGTAGTCGATTTTTGGCCCGAAGCGCTCGGCCACTGCTCTGGCATAGGGCTCCTCGTTGTGCTTCGGCTCGAAGAACTCCACGCTGTAGGCTGTCAGCGAGCCGAGTAATCGGCTCGTGGCGAGCGCCACAAGTGCCGACGAATCGGTGCCGCCGCTCAACTCGAAGGCGACCGGTACATCTGCCCGAACCCTGACGCGAATTGCCTCGACCAGTTGCTCCCGAAGCGATGCGGCCGCCTCATCCGGGCCGATATCCTGCCCCCTCATGCGCTCCGACGGGAGCTGCCAGTAGCGCGTCGTCGCGACAGTGAGATCCGGCTTCACCCATGCATAGCTCGCCGCGGGAAAGTCGTGGATATGCTCCCAGAAAGTTCCATCGCAGTCCCGTCGACCCTCGACAACGTAGTCGTCGATGGCCTGCGAACGGACCGGAAACACGTTGCCGCAAACCTCGATGATGGCCTTGATTTCCGACGCGAAGTAAAACCGCCCGTCCCGAACCGCGTAGTAAAGCGGTACCTTGCCCATGCGATCCCGGGAAAGCAGCAGCCCATCCGTGCGCAGGTCGTGCAACGCGAGCGCCCATTGACCGTTCAGGCGGCAAAAGACGCCGGTGCCCCACTCGAGATATCCAGTTAACAGCACCTCGGTATCGGATTGGCTGCGAAAACGGTGTCCGAGGCCTTCGAGTTCTTGCCGCAGTTCGATGAAGTTGTAGATCTCGCCGTTAAAAACAATGTGGACCTGGCCGGACGGATCGTGCATCGGCTGGTGCCCACCCGGGGTCAGATCGACAATCGAGTATCGACAGTGAGCGAAGGCAACATCATGCGGAAACTGCTGCCCTACCGAATCGGCCAAAGGCAGGACCTGGCGAACGTGCGCGTCGCTAGCGGACGTCGAACATTCCCGAACACTTCCGTTTCGGAGATCGGCGAAGTAAATTCCCTGGTCGTCAGGTCCCCGGTGCGATATCGCCCGAAGCATGGCAAGTACAGAGCCGGTGCCTCGGCTACGCACATCCCTGGAGTAGTACCCGGCGATCCCGCACATAAAGCCGCTAGCGGAGCACGTTGCGCAGACTGGCAAGGAACGCGCGCTGCCATGGAATCGCGACGACAAGAAATACTGCCGCACCTGCGACCGTGTAAAGGATCAGTTCTCCGAGGGCAGCCCCTGGCACTGGCCCGAAATCTCTCGCGACCCACAGCACGACGCCCATGACAACCGCCGAGATCAACGTCGGCATCCAGGCGGACAAGTATTCCGACGGCCTCATGCGCACCAGCAACCAGCGCACGATGAATCCGAGCGGAAACAAGCCGGCAGCAGTGGCTATCACCAGAGCATAAGCGATGCCCTGCAGACCCCATCGCGCGCCGACCGAAATCGCGAGCGCATAGAGCACAACCCTCCAGACGTTGAGATACAGTCCCAGCTCGATCCTCGCCTTGGCGAGTAGCAGCACCCCTAGCGGGTTGCCCAAACAATAGAAGAATCCGAGTATGGAGACCGCTTGCAGAATCGGTACCGACGGCAACCATCGCTCGCCGAGAATGACTTCGACCAACGGCTCCGCCAACACGATCATCCCCATGTAGATCGGAAAGAGAACGAACGTTATTGCCCGTATCCCGTCGAGAAAGCCTGCCCGAAGGCGCTGATCCTCGTTCTGCACTCTGGAGAAGATCGGAAAAGCTACGCGCGTGAAAATCGGGTTTACGACTTGCAGCGGTCTCATTACCAGTTGCGATGCGATACTGTACAGACCCAAGCCGTGCGTTCCGACTAGCGCGCCGATCAGCAGCCTGTCAAGGTTGCTCCCCAAGTAGTTGACCGTCCTTTCAGCCATGTGGAGCCCGCCAAAGCGAACATATCCGCCAAGATCGGAAACACGCAGGCGAAGCTGAGGTCTCCAGTCGCGCATACCGAGAGCAAACAGTGCGGCCGCCCGCACCACGGTCGACGCGAGGAATCCCAGTACCAGAGAACGAACGCCGAATCCTCTGTAAGCCAGGAAAATTGCCGTGGCGACGCCCGCGGCAGTGGAAAGCACATCTACTGCAGCCAGGGTGTCAAAGCGCAGCGCCTTCTGCAGTCTCGCCTGGAACTGCTGGCTAATCGGAAGTACGAGAAACGCAAATGCAGCCAGCGCCAGCAACGGCCGCAAGCGTGGCTCACCGTAGATCCAGGAAACGGCCGGAGCGCACAGCAGAAGAACCGCGAGCATGCCCAGACCCGCTAGTACGTTCAACCAGAACAGCGATGACAGCTCTTCGTGCGTCGTTTGCTGTCTCTGCACGATGGCACTGCTCAATCCAGCATCCGAATACAAGTGGAAGAATCCCACGAAAACCACGATAAGCGCCATCAGGCCGAAATCCTCCGGCTGCAGCAGCCGCGCCAGCACGACGAGTTGCACAAACTGCAAAGCGGCGCATGATGTCGTGGATACTGCGGTCCACGCAGCTCCCGAGATAGCTTGCCGGCGAAGTCCCACTATGGACGGAGAAAAAATTGCGAATCGATCATTCCGGCTTTCTCACAACCACGAGATACATCCAGGTAAATCGCCGCGATTCGCGATTGAGTCTGCGGTCGATGCGGTCGAGCCAGGGAAAAACCAGATTACTGAGGGCGATCGCCGGACGCGCCAGGTAACGGAACGGGCCACGGGCGATCGAGTGCAGATAGTAACTCCAGGCGCTGCCAAATGTGAGCCAGAACCCCGAGGCCGGAATCAGTTCGACCACCTGGAATCCCGCGCCTTCGAACAGGTACCGCAGTCCGTGTTCGGTATAGCGATAAAAGTCGCGCGGCTCTTCATGCAGGTGCCAGTACAGCGGCACGGTATACACGGCATATCCACCCGGCTTGAGTACGCGCAGGCATTCGGCCAAGGCGGCACGCGGTTCTTCCAGGTGCTCGAGTACGGCGGTGCATATCGCGCCGTCGAACGATCGGTCCGGCTCCGGAATGCGGTACGCGGTTCCGAAGATATCGACTTGAGACTTGTCGTGCACCGATCCTTCGTGATCGAGCCCCAGGTATTCGGTGACGCGATCGCCGGCAAGGTTTCGCTTGGCCTTGCTTCCGCACCCGATGTCGAGGACCCGGCCGGAAAGATACCGGCCCATCGCATCGACGAGCATGCCTGCAGCACGCCGCATGACCATGCGCGCAGGATTGGTGTACCCGTAAGGACGGAGATAGGCCTGCAGATTCGTCACTCCGGGACGACCTCTGCAAGGTCGTCAGGTGGCTGGGGACCGGCATAATGCCGGCGAAACACGGTGCCGGCAGGATCGCCCTTCGCGATGACGTCATTCTCGATCACTCCGCCAAGCCGGACGATGCTGTTCGGTCCAACCCACGCGTCTCTTCCGACGGTGGCACCCGGAAGCACGACGACGTTGGACGCAATGCCAGCGCCGTCCATGAGCTCGACGAAACCCTGGAGCACGCATAGTTCCTCAGGATCTGCGCCCTGCGAATACTTGTATATCCGACGGGAATCCCTGCCCTTGTGGTGAAAGGTCTCCGACAGCAGGATGCAGTGCGGCCCGATCCCGCATTTCCGCCCGATCGCTACACCGCCGTAGCCAAGAATCACGGCACCAAACGCAATGCGCGCGCGGTCTCCGATCCTGATCACGCCTCGCTCGCGGCCGGCGTAACTGCCAAACTCGATGATCTCGCGCAGGTCTGCGCCGGCGGGTTTGCCTCCCGCACGGATCACGGCATTCTCCCGAATGGTCACGTCGTCGCCAATCTCGATGTGGCGCTCGCCGCTGATATGCACACCGGGCAAGACAGTCAGATTACGTCCGCACGAGCGCAGTCGCCGGCCGTAGTACCAGCGGCGCAGCAGCACGCCGGCATCTCCCGGCAGGTAGATCACCAGGGCAAGCAGTACGCTGCGGGGAAGCACGGCCAGAAATCGAATGAACTCCCGCATCGAACACTTTCAGGCGTTCTTGTTCATATAATTTACTATCAGCCTGATGGTGTTCAGCCGGTCGATCTCCGGATCCGGCACGCGCACACCGAGCTGCTCGTAGATCGCGAGAAAGATCCCCGCGACATCGAGAGAGTCCACCCCGAGATCTTTCAGTGGCCGGTCGAAGTCGGCGGCGGTTATCCTGGCCTGACTGGATACGTCTGTAACAATCGCGGCAATCTGCTCTTCGGTCACGCTCACTGGTTTGCTTCCCCTCATTGAATGTTCACTGGCGCCGTTCGAGAACGCAGCTCGCCCAGGACAGTCCGACCCCGAATCCGCTTATTACCACTCGCCTGACCGATTCATTCTCCAGGAAACCTTCGAACAGCAGTGGAATCGACGACGATACGGTGTTGCCCTGCCGCGCGAGATTTGACGGGACCTTGGCGCGATCGAGCTGCATGCGCCTGGCGATGGTATCGACAATGAAACGGCTGCCCTGGTGCAACAGATACAGATCGATCGCATCGAGAGTCAAACCACAGTCAGCCAGCAAAGCCCGGATCTGCACCGGAACTTCCGTAGCGGAAAAATTGAAAACGGCGCGGCCGTTCATCTCCAGGTTGCCGCTGTCGTTGTTCAACGCACCGCCTTCCTTCCCGCGGGTTGCGAAACGGAAGCGCTCGGGCATCCAGAACGGATTTCTACCGTCTGCGGCCTGCAGCAAAGTCACGGTGGCAGCGTCGCCGAAGAGCAGTACGGTATTGCGGTCCGAGGGATTCAGAATCTTCGAGTACGGGTCCGCCGTGAACAACAGGCCGCGCTTCAGCCCGTTAGCCGCCATGAAACTTGTTGCAACCGAAAGCCCGTAGACGAAACCGGAGCAGCCGAGTGATATGTCGAAGGCGGCGCACCGCTCAGGCGCGCCGATCGCGCCGTGGACGACTGCAGACGTGTGCGGAATACCGTGACCGTCCGGATTCTGCGTGCAGACGACTATCAACTCGATTTCACTCGGATCAACAGGCAGTTTCGATTGCAGCGTCGAGAAGGCGCTGACGCACATTGTCGACGTTTCCTCGCCCACGCCCTTGCGGGAGACGCGCTCCACACCGAGTTTCTCGACGATGAATGCGTCGGTCAGTGCGAACTCCTCGCGCCGGTCGTAGTTGGAGATGGCATCCGGCGGGATGTAGCTGGCAATCGAGCGGATTCCGATCATCGGCGCAACAAGGAAAAATACATGTAACCCACTTCCTCGCCGGCGACGCCAATGCTCGATTTCGTCAGCCGGCTGTACAGGTTCTCAATGAGCTTGAGGCATAGCGAAGAAGCATCTTCTCGCCGGAGCGCCCTGCGCAAATCGATCCGGGTGAAGATCCAGCGGCCGTCTTGCGCAGGCAGCATCCTGTTGTGCAGCTGCTTGGTCATCGAAACTGCCACTTCGATCGGGAGATATCCGGAATCTCCCGATATTTCGACGGAGTCTGCGCGAAACTCGCACAACCGGCGGATCTGTTCCTCGTCGAACGGAATGCGGTCCAGTACCGGCCGTTGACTTTCCTCGAGCCAACCGGCGGCGGTTGCCCCTCTCGACGAGACGACAAAGTCGACAGCCGGTCTTGCCGGATCTGCCGAACCCGCCTCGTGGTCGTGCCAGTGCATGTCGGGCTGCCGATGCATGAAGCGATGTATTCCGAGCTGCAACCTGTCTATCCGCCCGTCAAAGCGGCTCTCTGCGCGCTCCATTACCGCCTGGCAAATGTCTCCACCCTGCAAGTAGTCACGTTCCGCCTTGAAACTCAGCACAAGCGGCTCTGTCAGTGATGGCTTGCGGTGCACGGCATCCCCGGCAAATCAGTCCTCTGCAAATACCGAACGTACAGCCATTATGACGTCGTTCACGTCTTCGTCTGCAAGGCCGGCCGAAAGCGGAATGCTCAAAGTCCCGCGTCCGATATCCAACGCGTGCGGATAGTCCCGGGGCTGCCAGCCAAAGCGCTCTCGGTAGTACGGATGCTCCGGAATGCTGATGTAATGTACGCCAGCCCCGATGCCCTGCGCGTCGAGCGCGTTCAGCACGGCATCGCGATCGATCCCGGCGCGCGCGCGGTCGACGATCAGGGTATACAGGTGGTACGCATGTCGCGTTTGCGGTTCCGGCATCGACGGCAGTCCGATCGGGAGGTCTGCGAACGCTTCGTCGTATCGTGACCAGATTTCCCGGCGACGCAGCCAGTTACTTTCAACCCGGCGCAACTGATGAATGCCGATCGCAGCCTGGATGTCCATCATGTTGTACTTGAAGCCTGCCTCGACCACCTGGTAGTGCTTGTAGCCTTCGTCGCTGAATCGCCTCCAGGCATCCTTGCTCATGCCATGCAGCGCGAGAACCTTGATGCGGGAAATGTCCTCCTCGTTTCGCGCAAGGACCATCCCGCCTTCGCCGGTGACGACGTTCTTGGTCACATAGAAACTGAAACAGCCGAAATCGCCGAAGGTGCCGGCCTTGCGACCGTGGTACTCGGT
>DATKEK010000340.1:0-3077 GCA_035512195.1 Burkholderiales bacterium | reverse complement strand
GGTTGCGCTACCTGCGATCATCACCGGATCGGTGGAGCGCAGTGCATCGCGCGCGGTTGCCGCTTTCGCTTCGCCTTCGCCCAGCGCGCGGGCGAGCGCGAGCGTGCCGTTGCGCAGTCCTTCCGAAAGCGCGACCACGTTCATTCGCGATGCGGCGACCGCGTCGCGCAGAATCGGCGGGGCCTCGGACGGCGCGAGCCTGCGCCACACGGTGAAGTCCGGGTCGACCTGCACGGCAAGCGGGGCCTGCGACAGCACCAGCTCGACGCGCGTGGTCTGTCCGGAAACCTCGGCGATGAAATCCGTGTGCCCGGATTCGTGCAGCACCCGCAGCGGAACGCGCGCGCTGTGGTCGGCACGATCCTGTTCAAGGTTGACGGCGAGCCGATACGAGCCGTCGGCCTGCGAAGGTTCGATGCGACCGACGCGGATGGCAGGTGCACCGGTGCGGTCCAGCCATTGTGCGAAGAATGTGGAGAGGTCCTGACCGGAAGCCGACTCGAAGGCCTTTGCGAGGTCGTCGAAACTCGCGGCGGCATGGCGATGGTTCTGCCAGAACTGGCGCAGAGCAGCCTCGAAGCTCTCGCGGCCGATGCGTTCGCGCAGCGCGAAGAACAACATCGCCGACTTGCCGTAACCGACCGCGGACGATGCGGTATGGCGGCGTGCCCTGAACGCCGACAGCGGTTGCTCGGCGCCGGCAGGGAGTGTTGCCAGGTCACGCAGCCAGCCGTGGCGCATCTCCCGCGCTGTGTCGGCGCCGGCGTCTTCCTTGTACGTGTAGTCGGCCATGAAGGTGGTGAGCCCTTCTGACCAGTTGCCACGGGACGCATCGACGTGAACGCCATTGCCCCACCAGTTGTGCAGCACCTCGTGACCAAGCGAAGTTTCGCGAATGAACGGCAGGCGCAGCACCTCGCGGCCGAGATAGGTCAGCGTCGGCATGCCGAAACCGGTCGGCAGCGGGCTGGAAACGACGCTGAAGTCGGAGTAGGGATACGCGCCGATGGCCTGCGAATAGCGGGTGATGAACCCGCCGGCCGAATCGAGGTAGGCATCGGCAAGTTCAGCGAGCTCCGGATGGAAATAGCTGCGCAGCCGTATGTCCCTGCCGGAGATTCGGTGCCGGCGCTCCTTCACTTCGTACGGCCCGATCATCAGATCGATGCCGCTCGACGGAGTGGGAAAATCGAATGTAGCGCTGCGCACGAGGCCGTCGTTGGATTCCTCGATCGGTGCGCCCGGCGCGACCGCCACCTGTTGCGCGGGCGTGCGTACGGTCAGCCTGTAGGTGAATGGCGTGCCGGGATGTGGATACCAGCCGGAGCCCGCGGGGAAGAAACTGCCGTCCGGCGAACCCATCGGCGGCATGAAGTCGAGCACGTCGCGATGCGACAGCGCGAGATCGAGCGGGGGCAGCGTGCCGCGATAGCGGATGCGCAGCGTGCGCGGTCTGCGCTCCTCCGGCAGCCAGATCTCGAACCGGCGCACGGCATCGGTGGATTCGATGCGCTGCACGCCGAGCGGTGCGCCGTCGAGCTGGGCCGACTCGACATACAGCCGTTGCGCCAGATCGAACGCGAACAGGCCGCCGGCATTCACCGTAAGAGCCGCTTCCGCCGATACCATGCGGGTGCCGGGATCGAAGTCGAACTGCAGCTCGAGATGCGGCTGTTCCTGTTGCGCGCAGGAAAGGTTGGTGGCGAGCGCAAGCGCCGCGATGGCCGGTATCCGAAGCATCATTGCGCTTCGGCAGGAAATTTCGCGATGAGTTCTAGCGATTGCCCGCTGCGGTCCACCGTGAGCGGCAGCCAGGTTCCGGGCGGCTGGCGTTTGATCGCGGAGACCAGTTCGGTTGCGCTGGCGATGCGCGCGCCGGCGACTGAGAGCACCTTGTCGCCGGAGCGCACGCCGGCACGTTCCGCAATGCTCCCGGCAGCGACTTCGCGCACGCGCGGGCCGCCGTCGCTTTCATCCAGCACCACGCCGAGCCGTTGCGGAACCGCCTCGCTGGACGAGCCGATCGCGAACACCGCGTCCGCCAGTCCGGCCGTGAGCTGGTTGCACGGCGTGTCCGCGGAAAGCGGCAGCCAGACGGTGATGCGCTTCGCCCCGAGTGCGCGCAGCTGGTGCGGCACGCCGTGACCGTGGCGCAGATGGCCGGAACCGATGACGCCGATCACCAATGCAGCTGGATCGTGCCGCGATGCCGAGAACAGCGCCTCGGCCATGGCGCGGTCCCAGGTGAGCTGGGCGTCGACAAAGCGTTCGAAATTGACCGCATCCTCCGCAGTCTCGGCCTCGTCGGAGTGATAACGGAACCACTGGCGCAGCATCGCGCGATAGGCTTCCGACGCCGGGGTCGGATCGCCGACGCCTTCCTTGCGCGCTGCGGGGACCGCGGTCCAGCCGCGCTGGCCGACTTCGCGGGGGAGGCTGCGTTCCACGTTCAGCGCGATCAGCGGGACGCGATGCAGCCGCGCGAAATGCAGGATCGGCAGATAGAGGGCGGAGTCGTAACCCCAGACATTGGCCCAGTCGGATTGCTTCAGAAACTCGGCCTCACTCAATTCGCCGGCAACCCAGCGGTCGAGCACCGGCTGCATGCGCCGCGGCAGCATCTCCAGGCCGATCGCCATCTGCGGTCTGGCCGCATGCAGCATGGCAAGCGCATGCAACTGCCAGCGGTGGTGATCCGCATTGTCATGCTGCTCGCCGAGCAGCACGAACTGCGCGTTTCGCGCTGCGGCAACCACTGCGGCTGCATCGGTGACGACGGGTTGGGCAGCAGGCACGCGCCATTGCCCGGGGGCGAAACAGGCGGAGTCCTGTGCGTGCAACTGCAACGCGCTGCCCAGAAGGATGGCGGAAACCAGAAGCCGCGAAGCACGTCTTGTCATTGCATGCATTGCGATCCCTGTCGGGTATTGTCTGCGGCGGTCAGGATAACCGCGCGATCATTATGCCGCGGGTTTGAGCGATTGCATCCGGGTTTTGTTCCGCAATACCACCGCGGGAAACACGATATGCACTGCACATTGCGGAACGATTGCGTTACAAGAGCTGCAAGGTGTCGC
>DATKEK010000339.1:0-6237 GCA_035512195.1 Burkholderiales bacterium | reverse complement strand
GTAGCCCCTGGCTTCTCCACCAAATTTCTGCGACAGCACGTGGGTGATCGCCGCCGTCAGCGTGGTCTTGCCATGGTCCACGTGCCCTATCGTGCCCACGTTCACGTGCGGCTTCGTGCGCTCAAACTTTCCCTTTGCCATCTTTAATTCCTCGTTGTGTCGTTTGCTTTTTTGTGCTGCTGCCTGAATCGTTTGGTGCCCATGGCGCGGATTGAACGCGCGGCCTCTCCCTTACCAAGGGAGTGCTCTACCACTGAGCTACATGGGCTGCGCCTACGCAGTTGGTTCGAAATCCTCTGGAGCGGGTGAAGGGAATCGAACCCTCATCGTAAGCTTGGAAGGCTTCTGCTCTACCATTGAGCTACACCCGCGCAAAACCGGGCTGTCTCAACCCGAACCGACGACTCATGGCCCGGGGTAGCCGAAACATTCCGGCGTCACTCTCATATTCCGGGCGCCCCGTCCACAGACCCGCCGGACCTGCCCCGATCCCCCAATAAATCTAATCTCTATAGAGAGAAATGGCCGGTGGAGGGGGAAGGATTCGAACCTTCGAAGGCTGAGCCAACAGATTTACAGTCTGCCCCCTTTGACCGCTCGGGAACCCCTCCGAACGAAACCGCGGATTATCGGGAATTTACCGGGAACTGTCAAACGCTTGCGGGCTTACGGACGTCAGGGCGGGTCCGGCCCGTTCAGATGGCGGGATTTGGGTAAAGCAGGTGGATCCGGTCGATTTCCTCGAGCACCTCTGGCGCCAGATCGACCAACTCGGTATCGATATTTTCCATCAGCTGAGGTAACGTCGTCGCGCCGATGATCGTACTGGCGCAGAACCAGCGACTGCGGCAGAACGCGATAGCCAGCGCTGCCGGCGACAAGCCGGCGTTTCTCGCCAGATCGGCGTAGGCGGCAACCGCAGCCGCAACGTTCGGCTTGTCATAGCGTTGCCCAAACGGCGGGAACCGCGTCAACCGAGCACCCGCCGGTCTGGCGCCGTTCAGATACTTGCCCGACAGATGGCCGAAGCCCAGCGGGCTGTAGGCAAGCAGCGGGATTCCTTCCCGGCGTGTCACCTCGGACAAGCCCATCTCGTACGCACGGTTCAGCAGGCTATATGCGTTCTGAATCGAAACCGCCAGCGGCAGGTTCTGCGAGCGCGCGATGCGCAGAAACTCGCACACGCCCCAGGGCGACTCGTTCGACAGCCCGAGATAGCGCACTTTGCCGGCCTTGATCGGCTCCGCGAATGCTTCGAGTTGTTCCTCGATGGGTACCGTCGGCCGTTCTTCCGCGGGATCGTAGAACGTTTTGCCGAACAGGGGCAGGTAGCGGTCCGGCCAGTGAATCTGGTACAAATCGACATGGTCGGTCTGCAACCGTTGCAGACTGCCATCCAGCGCTTCCTTTACGCTCTTCCTGTCGATCGCAACCGGCCCACCGCGCACCCAGCTGAAGCCGCGTCCGGGCGCCGTTATCTTGGTGGCAATCACCAGCCGTTCGCGCGGCTGCCGCTTCAGCCAGGTTCCGAGTATCGCTTCGGTCCGGCCTTGCGTTTCCGCCCGCGGCGGCACCGAATACATTTCCGCCGCATCGACAAAATTTACGCCCCGGGCAACCGCATAGTCGAGTTGTTCGTGTGCCTCCTTCTCGGAATTCTGCTCACCCCAGGTCATGCTTCCGAGGCAGATCTCCGACACCTCGAGACCGCTAGCGCCGAGCCGGTGATACTTCATGCAGGTGCCGTCGCTTTCCTGTTTGGTCCCGTCAGCCGCTCAACGGCTCGCCTCCAGCGCAGCACGCAGATCTCCCAGCGTGTCGTAGCGGCGCATGTCGTCACTGGACAGCACGCTTACGCGATGCACGCTCCAGCCCTCCAGCGGCATCGCATCATCGAAGCGGGGCGACGGACGTTCCCTGCGCCAGACCCCTTTCAGCGGAATCTTGTACGGCACGAGACCATCGCCGGACCTGACTGCAGCTTCGAAAGTCATGTCGAACCTGATCGCGCCGTCGCCGACCCGCTCCGCCTTGCCACGCACTTCCCACGGCGCGGGAAATCCCCCGTCTGCGCTTGGCGTCGCCAGCGCCAGCGCCTCCACCTCGCTCCTGTAGTTGATCGGGGCGTTTGTCTTGACGCTGTCAGGACCCGCAGGCAGCGCAAACTCCAGCAGCCGCAGCGCCATCTGCATGGACAGCACCGGACCGTCCACGGCCCCGAGTTCGTTACCCTCGGGCACCTCGAAACCACGGGCGAGCATGCGCTGTCCGCCAACTATCATGACTTCACCTTCGATGGTTTTGCCGGAAGCGGTCTCCTTCTTCACCACCCGCAGATCGTTGTTGTCCGCAATCTCGAATACCCAGGACGCGCTGAACTTCCTCCGCTCATCGGTCATGTCCAGCGAGAGCCGGTTGGCGGCAAACCAGGGGTGTTCGCAATAGCGGCTAGGTATGTCCTCTGGGCAGTCGGCCGACTGTGCCGGTGCCAGCCACAAGAAAGACAGTGCGCCTGCCAGCGCAGCTGAAAGAAAAGTCTGCATCTCTCCAAATCCCCCAGATAAAATCTTACGAGAAACAAGTCCGCACATGTGTGCGCCAGCCCGTAGTCTATAGGATGGTGCGGTGGACGGCGACGCCATTGCGCAAAGCCTCCCGCTGACCATCCGCGGCTCAGCGGCCGCGAATTCGAAAACGGTTTATGCGATATTACGCGCACGTTCGGCCCTCAGCCCGTTTCTCCCGCCCATGTCTGTCTGCTGCGAAAACAAAACCTGCGATCTCGCGCTCCTCGCAAATCGGTATCGCAAGGTTCTGATCGCGGTGCTGGCGATCAACGCCTCGATGTTCTTGGTGGGCACGACCGCCGGGCTGATAGCGGGATCAACGGCACTGCTTGCGGACTCGCTGGACATGCTTGGTGATGCACTGGTCTATGGCTTCAGTCTCTATGTGATCGGTCGCGGACCTGTGCTCGAAGCAAAAGCGGCGCTGCTGAAAGCGGGGCTGATGATCCTTCCCGGCGTACTGGTGTTAGCTCACGCAATCGGCAAGCTCGGCGCCCCCGAGGTTCCCGCCACGATGCTCATGGGTACCGCCGCCACCGCTGCGCTGGCTGCCAATCTCCTATGCTTCGTTTTGCTGTACCGCTACCGCGATGCCGGGCTGAACATGCGATCCACATGGCTGTGCAGCCGCAATGATGTGATCGCAAGCACCTCGGTGATTGTCGCGTCGGTCCTTGGCGGCACATATCACTCCGCCTGGCCGGACCTGCTGATCGGCCTGGCGATCCTGCTGTTGTTCATGCGCTCGGCACTCATGATTCTTGACCAGGCCCTGGCACAACTGCGCCAGCAGAAGACGCCAGGGTCGAGCCCATCCTCCGTGATGGCAAACCAGAAATGAAGATCACCGCGATCGAAACGATCTTTGTGCGCATCCCTTATCGGGGCGCGTCGCAATCCAAAGCCGAAGTCTGGGGTGGCAAGCCATGGACCACTGCAGACGCGCTGCTGGTCAGGATCGATACCGACGCCGGCGTCACCGGCTGGGGCGAAGCCTTCGGCTACAACGTCATTCCCGCCACGCGTGCGGCAATCGACCAGATCATCGCGCCGCTGTACATCGGCCGCGACCCGCTGGCCGCGGAAAGCCTGATGCAAGAGATGCAGCAGAAGCTGCATATCTTCGGTCGCGGCGGGCCGGTGCTCTATGGCCTGTCCGGAATCGACATCGCGCTATGGGACATCGCCGGCAAGGCGATGGGGCAGCCGCTGCACCGCCTGCTCGGCGGGAGTTCGGCCACGGCGTTGCGCAGCTACGCCAGCCTCATGCGCTATACCGAGCCGAAGCTGGTGGCGGCAGGCGTCGAACGCGCGCTGGAACAGGGATTTGCGCACGTGAAACTGCACGAAGTGGAACTGACATCCATACGCGCCGCGCGCAAGGCCGCCGGTCCCGATACGGCGATCATGCTGGACGTGAACTGCCCGTGGAACCTGCAGCAGGCATCCGAGATGGCGGCACGACTACGCGAGGTCGAGCCGTTCTGGCTGGAGGAACCGGTGTGGCCGCCGGAGGATCACGCAGCCCTGGCGGAATTGCGCGCTGCCAGCGGCATCCCGATTGCCGCCGGTGAGAACGCTGCAACACTGGCACATTACCAGCAGATGCTGCAGGCCGGGGCGGTTGATTATCTGCAGCCAAGCCCGGCGAAAATGGGCGGGGTCACGGAACTGCGCAAGGTGTTTGCGCTGGCCGCAGCGCACAATGTGACGGTGGTACCTCACACTTTCTACGACGGGCCCGCGCTGCTCGCGGGCCTGCACGTCAACGCCACATTCGGTCGCGATCCGCTCGCCGAGTGGCGCTTCGTCGATCTGGAAGCGCGCCTGTACGGCGATGCCGCTGCGCCACGCGACGGCATGATCAGCCTGCCCGGCGGTGCCGGACTCGGGGTAGATCCGGATCCCGAAGTCATCCGCCGCTACCGTGTAGACTGATCGCGCAACGCGACGATCATCTCGACCTCCACTGCCGCGCCACGCGGCAGTTCGGCCACGCCGATCGCGCTGCGCGCGTGGTGCCCGCATTCTCCAAGCAATTCGTTCAGGAAAGTCGACGCGCCATCAATCACCGCGGGCTGCTGGGTGAACCCGTCTGCAGAGGCCACGAAACCGGTGAGCTTGAGGATCCGTTCCACGCGGTCGAGATTGCCGATCGACGCTTTCAGGCTCGCCAGACCATGAAGGACACACAGTCGCGCGGCCTGTCTTCCGCGCTCGACATCAACATCCCGGCCGAGCTTGCCGGAGATGACGCTGTCCGCATCCAGCCACGGAAGCTGACCGCTGATATAGGCAACATCCGCGTGCAGGGACACTGCCACGTACGCAAATGCCGGTTTCCTGGGTTCGGGCAGTTCGATCCCGAGACTCGTCAAACTCTTCTCGATCATATTTCTGCTGCTCCCTGAAGTTCGCCGCAGCTTTCCGAGGCGTGCCGTTGACCTGAACGGCGAGGAGAATATCGTGCTGATAGAGAGGTTCGAGTATATGACTTTCGGACCGATAAGCGAGCGCACGGGCAACAGCTGCATTGCGCCGAACATCCACGACTGCACCGCCGCGTGGCGTTCTCCAGCCGCGAACGTCTGGTCTGGCTGCGCAGAAGTCAGGCCGCCGGTACACTGCCGCCCATCGACGCCCCGCGCGCCGCCGAGCGCGCCCTGCCAGAACGACATCTTCGACCATGAACTCCGATGACCAGGAACGCACGCGCGCGACGCTCGCGCTCGCGCTGCTGTCGCTTATCTGGGGCTACAACTGGGTAGTCATGAAGATCGGGCTGTCCTTCGCCGGGCCGTTCGATTTTTCCGCGCTGCGTTTCGTACTCGGCGCTGCCTGCCTGCTGCCGTTCATGTACCGGTCGCGGCAGCCGATCCTTCCGGTTCGCGACCAGTGGTGGCCGCTCGTGATACTCGGCGTGATGCTCGCGGCGAATTTCGGCCTGACCATGACCGCGCTCAAGTGGAGCGGAGTGGGCCGCATCGCGGTAATCGTGTACACCATGCCGTTTTGGGTGCTGATGTTCGCCAGAATCGCGCTGGACGAGAAACTTTCTCGCGTCCAGGTGCTGGCGGTCTGCGTCGCCGCCGCGGGCCTGATCGTGCTGGTCGCGCCCTGGCAGCTCGGGGGCGCCGCGCTCGCCGGGCTGATGGCGGTAGCAGCCGGCGCTTCCTGGGGCGCAAGCGTGGTATTCGTGAAGACGCTGCAGAAGCGGCACGCAACCGGCAGCATGCTGATCGCCTTCTGGCAGATGGTGATCGCAGCACCGTTGCTCGGTGCGGTCGGCTGGGCGGTCGATTCGCAGCCGGTTGACTGGAGCGCGGGTCTGCTGTTGACCGTTGCGTATGTAGGCATCCTCGCCACCGGCGTGGCATGGATGCTGTTCTACTACGCGCTGCGCCGCCTGACCGCCGGCATGGCCGGCCTCGGCACCCTGGCTACGCCCGTGATCGGCGCATTCGCGGCCTGGCTGCATCTGGGTGAGCGCCCCGCGCCGCTGGAATTCATCGGCATGGCGTTGATCGTGCTGGCGCTGGCGATACTGTCGCTGCCCTCGTTGCGCCGTCCCTAGCAAGCACCATCTGCGTCGCTCAATATTCATCGGGCGCGCGCGGCTCATCTCCTATAATGCTGGCGTCGCGGCACGTTTCGGCGGAGCCGGCCGCCC
>DATKEK010000338.1:0-3220 GCA_035512195.1 Burkholderiales bacterium | reverse complement strand
CATCTTCGCCATCAGGCCGGCGCCGGTCGCGCCCAGCGGATGCCCGTGCGCGATCGCGCCGCCCCACGGATTGACCTTGTCCATATCGGGCTTCAGCTCTTTCGCCCAGGACAGCACCACCGATGCGAACGCCTCGTTGATCTCGATCCAGTCGATATCGCCGATCGAGACGCCGGCTTTCTTAAGCGCGAGTTGCGCCGCAGGGATCACGCCGGTGAGCTGCAGGGTCGGATCGGAGCCGACCGCGACCCGCGCACGAAACCGCGCTTTGGGTTTGAGCCCGTCCGCTCTTGCCGCTTCGGCACTCGCGATCAGGACCGCGGACGCGCCATCCGATATCTGGCTTGAATTGGCGGCAGTGATGACGCCTTTGCCTTCCGGACGGAACGCCGGCCTGAGCGAACGCATCTTGGCTTCGTCCACCACGGCGCGAATGCCTTCGTCGCGATCGAGCAGCATCGGCTGCGCCTCGGACGAGACGCCCGGCGTCGGCAGGATCTCACGATTCAGCCGCTTCTCCTGCGCCGCAGCCGCACGCCGGTGGCTTTCCTTCGCGAAGTCGTCCAGCGTTTCGCGCGACAGGCCCCACTTCTCGGCTACCCGCTCTGCGCTCTCGCCCTGGTGAATCAGGTCATGGCGCCGGAACAATTCGGGATTCAGCCTCTCGAACCCCTGGTTCTCCTGTCCGAGAGAGATATCGAGGAACATCGGCGCGCGCGTCATGCTCTCGACACCGCAGCCGATCACGTAGTTCATGTCTCCGGCGGCAACCGCCTGCGCGGCGAAATGCACCGCCTGCTGCGACGAGCCGCACATGCGGTTCAGCGAAACGCCGGAAACCGTCTCCGGCAGCTTCGACAGCAACACCGCGAGACGTGCGGGATTCGCGCCCTGCTCGCCCGCCAGTGTCACCGTGCCGTCGATGACGTCTTCCACTTTTGCCGGCTCGATATCCGCACGCTCGAGCAGACCGTCAATCGCGTGCGCCAGCAGGCTGTCCGGCCGCACCTCGCGCAAGGCCCCGCCCTTCCGTCCGAACGGCGTACGCACCGCCTCTATGATGACTGCTTCGCTCATGTATTACCTCACTTCAAGCTGACCAGACTCAAACCCGCAATCGACCACCAAGACACCAAGCGCACCAAGAGAATCAAGCAAGCGATATGGATGAACTCTTGAGTCATGCCTTGCCGGATCGAAGTTCATATCCGTGGATTGTTATTGCCCTTCTTGGTGTCCTTGGTGCCTTGGTGGTTCGCACCTTTTATTGCATTGTGCGCTACTGTCGCGAAAGCTCCCGGGCGATGATGTTGCGTTGGATCTCGCTGGTGCCTTCGTAGATCTGCAGCACCTTGGCGTCGCGGAACAGCTTCTCGACCGGATACTCGGTACTGTAGCCCATGCCGCCGAAAATCTGCACCGCTTCAGTTGCCGCCCACATCGCGGTATCCGCTGCAAAGGTCTTGGCGTAAGCGGCCTGCAGCGTATTGCGGCGGCCTCTGTCGAGCAGCCATGCCGCATGGCGCACCAGCAGCCGGGTGGCATCGGTACGCAGCGCCATATCGGCCAGCTTGTGGCCGATCGCCTGGTGCTCGATGATCGGCCGGCCCATGGTCTTGCGCGTCTTCGCGTACTCCAGAGATTCGTCCAGCGCTCGCTGCAATAACCCCAACCCCAGCGCCGCCACCATCGGCCGCGAGCGGTCGAACACCTGCATCGCGATCAGGAATCCCGCGCCTTCTCCCTGGATAAGCGCATCCGCAGGCACCTCAACATCGTCCAGAAACACCTCGGCCGCCGGCGCGGCACGCTGCCCGAGCTTGCCGAGCGGCTCGCCGACTCGCAAGCCTGGCGTGTCGCGATCGATCAGGAACGCACTGATGCCCTTGTGGCCGGCTTCCGGATCGGTCTTGGCGAAGACGATGAACATGCCGGCGAGCGGCGCGTTCGAAATCCACAACTTGGAACCATTCAGAACGTATCGGTCCGCCCTGCGGTCGGCGCGCGTCGCGATCGCCGCGACATCGGAACCGGCGCCCGGTTCGGTCAACGCGTACGCACCCACTTCTCCGGCGAGCAATCTCCCGAATACCTGAGTCCGTTGATCGGGCGATCCAGCGCAGTGAAAAACATCGGCCACGATCGCGTTGATTCCCAGCGCGCCTGTAATGCCTGCGCAGGCCCACGCCAGTTCCTCGGTCGCCAGCGCGAGCTCGAGCGCGCCCCAGCCGCTGCCGCCATGTTCGACGGGCACGGTCATGTTCAGGAGTCCGACCTCGTGCGCCTTGCGCAGCACGTCCATCGGGAAGCGGGCCTCCGCGTCGCACTGCGCCGCAACCGGCAGGATCTCCTTGCGCGCGAACTCGCGTGCGGTGTCCTTGATCAGGCGCTGCTCGTCGCTCAGCTCGAAGTTCATTGGACGGACTCCTTACGAGCGCCGGACAGCCACAAAGCGGGAGATCTCGCCATGAAGGCACCAAGGCACAAAGTGATACAAAGAAATACGAGATTCGATTCTTGATTTTCTTCGTGTTCCTTCGTGCCTTGGTGCCTTCGTGGTAAATCAACGATCGTCACTACTCCCAACTCCAGTTCTGATACTGCTCGCGCAGGGCGGTCTTGAGGAATTTGCCGGTCGAGGTGCGCGGAATGGCGTCGGCGAACACATAGGCATCCGGCACCATCCACTTGACGAATTTCTGCGCGAGATAGGACTTGATGTCGGCTTCGGTCGCCTGCTCGCCGGCTTTGAGTACGATGACCGCAAGCGGACGCTCGGCCCACTTCGGGTGCGGCACCGCGATCACCGCCGCTTCCTGCACCGCGGGGTGGCCCATGATCGCGTTCTCGAGGTCCACCGAACTGATCCACTCGCCGCCGGACTTGATCAGGTCTTTGGTGCGGTCGGTGATCCGCACGAACCCGAGCGGATCGATCGAAGCGACATCCCCCGTACGCAGCCAGCCGTCCGCAGTGAAACTGTCCACCGAGGCCGGCAGATCGTGATAGCTGCCGGTGATCCACGGCCCATGCACCTGTATCTCGCCAACCGTCTTGCCATCCCAGTCCGCGATTCCCTCGTCGCCCACCGTGCGGATATCGACCAGCGGCAACGGGTAGCCCTGCGAAGCCATCACCGCAAAGCGTTCGTCCTCGTTCAGTTTCTGCTGGAGCGCGGTGACTTTCGAGATCGTTGCGACCGGCGAGGTTTCCGTCATGC
>DATKEK010000337.1:0-5571 GCA_035512195.1 Burkholderiales bacterium | reverse complement strand
GAGGTGAAAGAGCCGGGAGAGCTTGACCGCCGTCTCGGTCGCCTCCGAGCCGGTGCTGACGAAGAAGATCGAGTCGAGCCCGGGTGGCGCGGCTGCGGTCACGCGCTCGGCAAGTGCCAGCGCGGCCGGATTGTCGACCCGACCGTGGAAGGCGTAGGCGAGGGTTCTCGCCTGACGCGCCATCGCATCGGCCACCTCGGTGACCCCGTGTCCGATGTTGGCCACCATCACCCCGCCGCTGCTGGCATCGAAGATGCGCGCGCCGTTGGCGTCGAAGACGTACGCGCCCTCGCCACGCACGATCAGCGGCTGCGCGTCGCGCAGGTTCGAGCGAAACAGCGAATCGGCCATGCTGATGGTTCCCTGCGGCGCAGCCGCGGTCATCCTGCCGCGTGCGCCGAGGCTAACACGTCGCGAGCGCGGCGCGATCGTGTCTGCCGCGCAGCATCTCGCATACGTGCGGCCAGGATTCGGCGGTGCGCTCGCGCCACGCTTGCGGCTATCCGGATCCGGCACGCGTGCGGCCGCGATGCGTACGGGCGCACGGCGAGCGCGTGTGCGTGCGGGGCGCCCGAGGCGCATGTCGCGCACGAAGGCGAAGCAGGCCTTTACGCAGGCGGACCTGGCGCGCCAGACTGCCGGTGTCGAGTGCCGCAAGGATGCGGGCGTGATCGACGAGATCCCGGGCGCGTACAAGTGAGGCCAAGCCGCTCAGGATGTTCGGGGAGCGCGATCGCTTCAGCATGAACCGCGACCGGCTGCTGCCGGAAGCGAAAGCCCGCGCGCTGACGCTTGCGGAAAACTATGCGCCGGCGAAAGAATCGACGTTCACCGCGCTCGGCACGAAAGGCCTGGACGCCATGCAGGCCATACTCGATGCACTGGAGGCCAGGGGCATCGCCACGCCCCACGACCGGGCGGTGGGGAAGCACCTCGCCCGCGTGCTCTGCGGCGGCGAACTTAAGGAAGGCGAGAAAATGAGCGAGCAGGACGTGCTGGTGCTGGAGCGCGAAGCCTTCCTCGCGCTATGCGAGACGCCCGCCACCGTGGCCCGCATCGAGCACATGCTGGCGGAGGGAAAACCGTTGCGAAATCGAACCTGACGGAGCCCGCTTCGCGGCACGTTCGGTCGGTAATTGTTGCCGCCGTTTCCCCTGATGTCTGGGGGACTTGCGGGTAAGAAGCGAATCGACCCGGTCATCAAGACAGGCTCCTCCACGACCCCGCATGCGGGGGTTTTCGCCTGCTTTCTCGGGCCTTGCCGCCGGGCATAAAAGAGCCCGAGGCGCACCGCGCCTCGGGCGTTGGTTGGAACAACCGTGATTCGACTTGGTTTCTTCCGAATATCAGAAGCCCGGACCATTACAGTAGTTAAAACTGAAGAAAGACACGTCCCTCTGGATCGTCTCCTCTTCGTACGGACCGCCCTTGTCGCCGTACGCGGAATCCTTGGCGTGGTTTTCTGCAATCATGGAAATTACACACCCGCGAACCTTCGAAGAAAACTGCTTCCGGATGGCCGAAGACTGGCTGTTAATGTAGGCGTTGGCCACAGCCGGCGGCGCCGGATATTCGACGTTCAGTAACGCTACCTCAATAGTCTCAACATCCGAGTCTGAATCACCATCGAGCCCCCGGTGCCTTATCGAGAGCAATACAGAGTACTGGCCGTTATCCGGAATCTCTAATTTCAATGTCGCTGACGCATCGGACGGAGGCGTCACGTTGCACGTTGCGACACCGTTAGCCGGAATCATCGCAGCGTTACAACCGTTATTACCGTCAAGCTTGAATGGGGTGTCGATCACGCTACCACCGTTAAGCACTGACGCCGAGTTCAATTTTAGATCGAGGTCATGTAGGTCTCTGACTTCAGAATGTGTGACTGACATAGCCACGTTAATCACGGCGGGGAATGATGGAACAAAGATCGTCGGCGTAGGTCCTCCTATCCCGTTAAACGTGAGGAGTTCGATGTTAGGTGCATCAGCCGTAGCTGGCGAAGAAATACCGATCATGCTGGCAGCAAGCAGGGACGCCAGTCCTGCACGTTTCAGAGGCGTTATCAGTTTCGTCTTCATCGCGTGTTTCCTTTTCGATACAAGAACGTTAATCAGCAACGTTCGTTTCAATTCGTGATCGAACCGCCGATCACTGCGTTGATTACTTGCTGGCTTCCATCACCGATTCGGTGATGTGCACCGCCACCCCGACCTTGCCGTTGCGGTGCTCGACCCGGACAATGCTGCCGCAGCACCTGAGCTTCATTTTTCCGCTGGGCGTATCCAGCTCCACCTTGAATCTGACCGTGCTGCCGGGTGCAAAGGCGGCGTCGGTCTCGAAGAAAATCCCCGATGCGCTGACGTCCCTGGTGATACCTGACGACCCGCCCAGGTCCACGGGCACGGAGGTAACAATCCGTTCCTCTTTTCGCTGCCCGCGATACGGCACAGCCTCCGTTTTCATGAGCGGACCTTGAGCGCACGCATCACGTTTCGCATGAGCGCCGTGTCCTTTCTTCAGGGGGAGAAAGCCGCTACGGGGAGCGGTGTGCGACGGGAGGTTTATCCTGGCCGCAAACAGGAGGTTTCTACTACTTTCCCGCGCGTAGCCTTTCCCGCGCCCGCGGAAACGCGGGCAGGACTTCAGCCGGGAAGCTTGTAGAGATGGTGTTTTTGCGAGTAGGCGAAAAGCTCGAGTCGGTTGGCAACCCCCAGCTTGCCGTATATGGCGGTGAGGTGGTTGCGCAGGGTGTGCTCGCTGACGTGCAGCATGCGGGCAATGGCCGCGGCGCTGGCGCCGGCATTGGTCGCGGTCACCGCGACGATCTCTCGTTCCCGCGCGGTCAGGGACTCGATCTTCTGCTGTTCCGGATCGGCGGGCGGCCCCGTGTCCTTGCGCAGGAATTCGACGAATACCCGGCCCGTGGCGTCCCGGTCCAGCCATAGCTGCCCCTGATGCACCCGGGCGATGGCGGTGAGTATGGTCTCGGCAGAATTTTCCTTTTCGACCACGCCACGGGCGCCGGCCAGCACCGCTTTGTCCTGTACGCTCTTGTCGCGCACGCCGGTCAGCACCAGTATCTTCGCGCCGGTTCGCGCCAGGATCTGCGGTATGGCATCCAGCCCGCTTTCCTGTCCGAGATCGATGTCCAGCAGGATCACGTCGGGAGCGGCCCCGCCCAGCAGACCGACAGCCTCGGCGCAGTTGGTGGCCTTGCCCACCACCGTCATCGCCGGTCCGCCGCTTTGGATAAGTTTCTCGAGCCCCCACAGAATGCTGCGGTGGTCGTCGATCAGGAAGACCCGGATCGGGGCGCTGGCAATCATTTCGGCCATGCAGTCATGCCACCCGCATCGGTAAGTTCACGTTGACCAAAGTATAGCCATCGGCCCGTTGCTCGACGACGGCCGTGCCGCCGAGGGAACGCGCGCGTTCGCGGATGGACCGCGGATTGAACTCGGCCACCACGGGATTGCCCGCGTTCGCCTCGTTGCCGATGATCACAGACAGGTCGGTGCCATCGCGGACAATGGAAACGAACGCGGCCTTCGCCGACGTGTGCCGGAGGATATTGCTCAACGCCTCGGAGATGATCTGAAAAGCCTGGGCCGCGGTACCGGCGCTGAGTTCGGACGAAATATCCGCGTTTACCTCGACATCGATGCCGTAATACTTTCGGAGCCGTTCCGCTTGTCGTTGCACGGCCGAGATCAGAAACTCGGCCGGCATCGAGGGGTTGTCCTTCAGGGAGCTCGCGTAATTTCTCAGGTCCTGAATCGTTACGTTGGTCATCTCGACGAGATCCGCGATCCGCTTAGAAACCTCGCTGTCCGCGCCCGCGTCACGTTGCAGGGCATCCAGCGCGAGCTTGAGCCCGATGTAGGGCTGAATCGTCGTATCGTGCAGGTCCCGGGAAATCTTCAGGCGCTCGTGTTCGGAAGCTCTGGCAATGAGCTCTTCCACTAACCGCATGCTTTCGACGACGGTCGATATCGCGCCGGATGCCTGTGCCAGGAAGTGGACGTCGGACGGCGAAACCGCGCTTCGCTTCAGGGTCAGGTAGATCCTGCCGGTCGTCTCGTCCTGCTGCGCGTACGGTGCGGTAATGAATACCCGGGTCTCCAGCAGGTTGGACAGTGCGGCGCATTGGTCCTGGTGGGCGTTCGTCCGCGCGCGCAGGTCATAATCCCAGGCGTAGTAATTGCCGAATTTCCGCCACCGCGAAACTTCCGGGCTCCGATAGACGGCGGCGAGTGCTTCCGGCAGGCGCAGCAAGGGACCGGCGGCGCCTTCGGTGATCTCCTGCATGGTGGCGGAGGGCTGCCGATTCCCGGAGGTGACGCGGTAAAGCCGGTATCTGGCGGGCGGGCCTGAATGCTTCAGCACGAGCACACAGGCGTCACCGTCGTAGAACGCCAGCAGTCTGCTCAGGTTGGCTTCGATGGCGTGCTCCGGGCCGAAACGCGGGTTGCCGAGGTTGTTGATTTCCCGCAGCAGCCTGAGCCTGCGCTTGAGCAGCGTCTCGTGGCCGCCCCAGAACGCGATCATGTATCCGAGGGCGGCGAGATAGACACCCCGGATCAGGGTGCGGTTGAGTTCGAAGTCGTGCCCGCCGGGGGCGGCAATCAGCCCGACCGTCAGGAACAACACCAGCGAAGCCGCGGTAACCGAAATACCTTCCCGGAAGCCTCGGGAGAACGACGCGACCAGTATCGAGAACAGAAAGAAGTGGAAGAATATGCTGCCCGTGCCCTCGGTGAGCGCCACCAGGCAGGCGTAGAACAGAACGTCGATCCAGTGCGTGGGCCGGGCCGGCGTGGGCCAGTCGGAACGGTAGGCAAGATACGCCAGAAGCGCGCTGTAGGCGCAGTAGAGGACCAAGGAAGTGTAGGTCAGTTCGACCCAGCGCTGGGGTTCGGAGGGGTCGATCCAGATAATCACCAGGGCGGAGGATGCGAGCACGCACCGCATCATTCCGACCATGCGGGCGTCCACCGCGTCGAAGCGCACGCCGGCCTCGCCCGGGGTGCGTAGGGGATTCGGTGGGCGGGATATGGACACTGGTTGCCTACGGCAGGGGCGGTAACCGGCCACGGATCGTTCCGCGGCCGTCAATCGGCATCCGTTACCGTCCTTCCCAATCGCGCTCCGTCCAACAGGCAAGCTCGCCGTCTTTATCTGGCTATATCCGGTACTCGCAACGCGTTCACAGCGATGTGAGCCGGTCTGCGCCGTAGTTTCATGCGTGTTCACAGTGTACGAAAGCGCTGAGGGATTTGCGCAGGGATATCGAGGTTGCCCACGGTGAGGTAGATCATGTCAGCGAACGGCGGCAGGTTGCGGAATCCGCTGGCGCGGTTCTTGACGATCTTGACGATGCGGTTCAGGCCCTCGCTGACAGCATTGGTGAGGCGGGTCTGCACGAAGGCGAGGATGCCGTCTTGATGCTTGCGCAGGGTCGCCACGAGCTTGCGCAGCGGTTCGAGGCGGCTGCGCAAGGCCGTGGAGGTCCAGCGCTCGAGGAAGCGTCGGGCGGCCCACGGGGCCTTGTAGTTCCACAACTGCTCG
>DATKEK010000336.1:0-34864 GCA_035512195.1 Burkholderiales bacterium | reverse complement strand
CTGGCGCTCGAAGCCGCGCGCAGCGGCAAGCGCCTGGAACAGCTGGCTCAGGAACGACTCGGCGGCAGCAGCGAAAATTACGCGCAGGCGATCGATGAGCAGCGCGTGCTCGTGCCGTTCGACCACCCGGACCCGTACCATCTGCTGATCACCGGTACCGGACTGTCCCACCTCGGCAGCGCCGCCGCACGCGATTCGATGCATCAGAAGTTGAAGAAAGATGAGTCCGAGCTGACCGACTCGATGAAGATGTTCAAATGGGGTGTGGAAGGCGGCAAGCCGGCAGCAGACGAAATCGGCGTGCAGCCGGAATGGTTCTACAAGGGCGACGGGCACTGGGTGGTCGCGCCGGAACAGCCGCTCGAACTGCCGGCGTTCGCGCTCGACGGCGGTGACGAGGTCGAGGTCGTCGGCATCTACCTGATCGGCGAAGACGGCCACGTCTTCCGCGCAGGCTTCGCGCTCGGCAACGAGTACGCGGACCACGTGATGGAAAGACAGAATTATCTCTATCTTGCGCATTCCAAGCTTCGCCAGTGTTCCTACGGGCCCGAGCTGCTGCTCGGCGAACTGCCGAAAACCGTGTCCGGCCGGGCGAGGCTGCTGCGCGGCGACAAGACGATCTGGGAGGAGGACTGGCTGTCCGGCGAAGAAAACATGAGCCACTCGATCGCCAACCTCGAGCACCATCACTTCAAGTACCGCGACTTCCGCATTCCGGGCGACGCACACGTGCATTACTTCGGCGCCGCCACCGGCAGTTTCACCAGGAAAGTGGAAACCCGTATCGGCGACATATTCGAGATCGAGTCTCCGCAGTTCGGGCGGCCGTTGCGCAATCCGCTCGGTGTCGCGCAGCAGCCGCACAGGCTGGTAAAAGTCCGCGCCCTGTGAACGACCTGCAGGTGGTGTTCGGCACCGGCCCGCTTGCGCTCGCCGTGATGCGGGCCCTGCGTGCGCAGGGCAAACCGGTGCGAATGATCAACCACTCCGGCCGGGTGCGCTTCGCGAAGGATCTCGACACCCAGGTCGGCGGCATCGACGCCACCGACCCGCGGCAGACCCGCGAGGTATGCGAAGGTGCGGCCGCCGTCTTTCATTGCATCGGACTGCCCTACGCGGAATGGCAGCACCTGCCCGCAATCGCGGAAGGCATCATCGCGGGCGCGGCATCGGCGAATGCGCCGCTCGTCTACGGCGACAACCTGTACATGTACGGCAAGGTTTCCGGCCCGATGCACGAGGAACTGCCGGATGCTGCGACCACGCGAAAGGGCCGCATTCGCTCAGCCGTGGCGCAGCGGCTGCTGCAGGCCCATCGCGAGGGACAGGTCAAGGTCGCGATGGGGCGCGGTGCGGATTTTTTCGGCCCGCATGCCACGAACAACGCAGTCATGGGCAGCCGCGTGTTCGGGCGCGCGCTCGCCGGCAAGCCGGCGCAACTTCTCGGCAACCCGGACAAGCTGCACACCTACACCTATGTGGACGACTTTGCCCGCGCGCTGGTTACGCTAGCGCAGCGCGATGATGCGCTCGGCGGCATCTGGCACACGCCCTCCGCGCCTGCCATCAGTTCGCGGCAGTTCGTCGAGCTGGTCTATCGCGCTGCCGGCAGGAAACCCAAACTGAGCGCCGCGCCGCGGTTGCTGGTCAAGGTCCTCGGGCGTTTCAATGCGCAGATGCGTGAACTCGAGGAGATGCTCTACCAGTTCGATGCCGATTTCGTCATGGACTCGAGCCGCTTCGAACACACGTTCGGCATCCGGCCAACACCACTCGAAGATGCGATAAGCGCCACGCTGGCCTGGTTTCGCGCGCAGGACGCGCGCTGAGTGCCGCTGATACGGAACGGTTCCGGGAGCGCGCTGCCGCCCCGGAACGACCGTTGAACACACGGTTGGAAACCGCCTGAATTGGCACGTAAAATCTGCATGCGGCGCAGCAGACCACGTGACTGCGAAGGAGCTCTGTATGCGTTTTACGCCGGCGACCGGACACCGGGATACGGCGAGGTGCACATCAGCCTGTCGCTCGCGGAAGCGCTGCTGATAGACGCGGGGATCACCGATCCGAGCCCGGAGCAGACGGCCCGAGCGGCCGCGTTCTCTTTTGCCAGCGGCGGCCTCGGGCTTGAGCCCGAACGCGGATCGCATACAATTCAAGCCTGAGAGGCCGCTGAAAGCGGCCGCTGTCGTCTCCGGAAGGCCAAAAAATGGACGAAAAACTCGTATACAACATCAACGTACGCTCGCAGGACGTGCTCGCATCGCCCGAGCAGATCAAGCGCCTGCTGCCACTGACCGAAAAGGCCGAGCGGACCATTCTCGCCGGCCGCAATACCATCGAGCGCATCCTCGACCGCAAGGATCACCGGCTGATGGTGGTTATCGGGCCCTGCTCGGTTCACGATCCGGCGGCCGCGATGGATTACGCGCAGCGCCTGAAGAAGCTGGCCGACGAAGTTGCGGATTCCCTGTATATCGTCATGCGCGTGTATTTCGAGAAGCCGCGCACCACCACCGGCTGGAAGGGCCTGATAAACGACCCGCACATGAACGATTCGTTCGACGTCGAAGCCGGCCTGCAAATCGCGCGCAAGCTGCTGATCGACGTGAACGAGCTCGGCCTGCCTGCCGGTACCGAGGCGCTGGACCCGATCAGCCCGCAGTATCTGGGCGACCTGATCACGTGGAGCGCGATCGGTGCGCGCACCACCGAATCGCAGACGCACCGCGAAATGGCCAGCGGGCTTTCCACGCCGGTCGGGTTCAAGAATGGCACCGACGGCAGCCTGCCGACCGCGGTGAACGCGTTGCTCTCGGTGTCGCGCCCGCACAGTTTCCTGGGCATCGACCAGAAGGGCCAGGTAGCGGTCATCCGCACCGGCGGCAATGCCTACGGCCATGTAGTGCTGCGCGGCGGATCGAACGGGCCGAACTACGACTCGGTCACCATCACACTGGCGGAGAAAGAGCTGGCGAAACACAAACTGCCGGCGAACATCGTGGTCGACTGCAGCCACGCCAACTCAAACAAGGATCCCTCGCTGCAACCGCTGGTGATGCACGACTGCGTACATCAGATCATCGAAGGCAACCAGTCGATCATCGGTTTCATGCTCGAGAGCAACATCAACGCCGGCAATCAGTCGATCCCGGCGGAGCTTTCGCAACTGAAGTACGGTGTGTCGGTGACCGATGCCTGCATTGACTGGGCGACCACCGAGAAAACACTGCGCCAGGCGCATGAGAAACTGAAAGGCGTGTTGCCGAAGCGAATTCGCCCGCTGGCGGAGGTCAAACCATTGCGGGCCTGATGCTTTCGCAGGCGCCGCAAGGCATCCGGCGATGGAGCGCTGGCGGCCGGGTCGCCGCCCGCTTGCTTTTGATTTCTATTGTTCCAACCGCTGCGGCGTTTCCGGCTCGGTGCGCCTCAGTGCCTGATAGGTCAGCGACAGCAGCGCCACTTCCGCCGGCATCACCGCCCACCCGGCCAGCGTCGAAATCACCGCCGTTCCCGGAATCGGCACGGCGGCGAACAGCTCCAGCAGCACCTTGATCGCCAGCGGCGTCAGCAGGCAGACCGCCAGCACCCGCGTGCCGTTGCCGCGCGAAGACGCCCAGGCTTTCCTCCACGCGTTCGCAAGGCCGGTTTCGTCGCCGACCGCGATCGCCGGCAGCGCGGGCAGCAGGCGCGCGATGACGTACATCGCCGGCAGGGCGATCAGCATGGCGCCGGGATTGAGCGAACCGGGCGGCCGGGCGCCGGCCAGCGTGAACACCATGCCGGCGAAGAACATCAGCCCGAGAAAAGCCAGCCCGAGCGACAGCGTGGCAAGCAGAAACCGCGTTTCGGTCTGCGACCACGACAACGGCGGCAGTTCCGCCACCGACTCCGAGCCGAGCAGGTAGACACGATGGGCGCGCACCGCAAGTATCGCGGTGACGAACAACAGCGGCGCCAGCAACAACACCGCCGACGCCCCGCCGCCGTCGCCCCCGGCTAACGACGAACTGAGCAGCGAAAGGATCAGCCCGATCAGGATCGGCGCCCACAGCACGCGGACCAGCACCACGCGCCGTTCCCAGAACAGCACCACGGCGCCCACGATAATCTTCAGTATCGGCAAGTTCATGCAATGAAAATGGTTGCGTTCGCGCGGTCAGGACCGCGCGGGTTTATGTTTCAGGCAAGCGCGATGCTGACGCGCCGGTTGCGCGAGCCCTTGTTCTCGATTTTCGACACGCGTACTTCGCCGATCTCGGCAGTATTCGCGACATGGGTGCCGCCGCAGGCCTGAAGATCGACGCCCGCGATTTCCAGCAGCCGCACCTGCCCGGCCCCGCGCGGCGGTTTCACACTCATCGTTTTCACCAGTCCAGGGCGGTTGTCCAGTTCCTCACTGCTGATCCATTTCGACGTCACCGCGTGACCGCCGGCGATCAGCGCGGTCAGGCGCGCTTCCACGTCCTCGCGGTCGAGCCGCGTATCTGCAAGATCGAAGTCCAGCCGCCCGGAATCGTCGCGCACTGCGCCACCGGTGACACCGGCCGGTATCACCGCCGACAGTACATGCAGACAGGTATGCACGCGCATGTGCCGGTAGCGGCGGTCCCAGTCAAGAATCGCCGACACGTGCTCGCCGGCTTCCGGCAGCGTCTCGCCAGCTGCGGGAACGTGCAGCACTTCCCCGGGCTGCGACCCTTTGCGCGCGTCGGCGATTCGCACTTCGCGCCCGCCGGCAAGGCGCAGCAGACCGCTGTCGCCGGGCTGTCCGCCGCCGGTCGGATAGAAGATGGTCCGGTCCAGCACGATGCCATCCTGGCCGGCGCGCATCACCCGTGCCTCGCATTCGCGCAGGTATGCGTCGCTGTAGAACAGCAGTTCAGTCAAGAATCCCCTTCGTGCCGCGTACGAGTCAGTTCCGCGGCTCGCCGCCATCCGCCTCACGCCCTGATGGTGTCGGCCATTCACTGAGCGGAAACGGCTTGAGTTCCGAATTGTAAGTGAGGTAGCGCCAGATCTCGCAGACGTACAGCGACAGCGACTGTCCGAAACGCTGCGCCTGCGCGTTCGGCGCCCCGGATATCAGCGTCATCAGGACCTGAAACGCCACTGTTACCCACATCACGAATTCGGCCACCTTGAACAGCACGCCGAAAAGAATCATGTAGAGAATCCGCACCCACCTGGATTCGCCTTGCGCTTCGTCCGTCTGCTCCTGCATGTCTTCCTCCGTCGGTTCGTGATCCCCTGCAGCGTCTGCATGCAGGCCAGCCGTATAATGCCATCCGGTGTTACAGGCGACATATCTGTCATTTCCGGTCCGGCTAACAACAACGTCTATGAACAGGAATCGCAGCCTGCAGGTTGGCCTGGTCCTCGGCAGCGGATCGGCGCGCGGCTGGGCGCATATCGGGGTCGTTCGCGTGCTCGAGGAAGCCGGCATCAAACCGGATATCGTGTGCGGCACATCGATCGGGGCGCTGGTCGGCGCCGCCTATGCCGGTGGACAGATCGACCGTCTGGAGGAGTGAATCCGCGAACTGACCTGGCAGGACGTAGTGCGCTTTCTCGATCTTTCGCTGGACGGCGGGCTGATCAAGGGACAGAAGCTGTTCGGCCATTTCCGCAGCCAGTTCAGCGACGCGGACATCAGCGACATGAAGATTCCTTTCGCCGCGGTGGCAACCGATCTGCACTCCGGCCGGGAGATCTGGCTGCGGGACGGGTCGGTGCTCGATGCCGTGCGCGCATCGATAGCGCTGCCCGGCCTGTTCACGCCGGTAAAACACGACGACCGCTTCATGGTGGACGGCGGTCTGGTGAATCCGGTGCCGGTATCGCTCGCGCGCGCCATGGGCGCCGATGTCGTGATTGCAGTGGATCTGAACGCCGACCTGCTCGGTCGCCACGACAAGCACAAAGCTGCCTTCAGCGAACCGGCCGGAACGGCAAAGTATCCACTCCTGCTCAAGCTGCAGTCCGGAATCAGTTCGCTGTTTTCAGGCGATGAGAAGGGAAAAGACGAAGTGCCGTCGATGATCGACGTGCTTGCGGCCAGCATCAACATCATACAGGTCAGGGTCACCCGCAGCCGTCTGGCCGGAGAACCGGCGGACGTCCTGGTCGCTCCCAGGCTCGCGAAGCTCGCATTGACGGATTTCCATCGCGCAGCCGACGCAATCGAAGAGGGTCGCAAGGTCGCGCAGGACGCGGTCGAGGACCTGAAATCCCTGCTCGCGAACGTAGCCCACCACTGAATACAGCCATGCGCGACCGACCCGGTAATCGTACGCCCATCCAGGGGGTCGCCTTTACCTTGAGTTTCAGTTCCCGGGTTTTCATGGCGACTTAACGCCTTCGTGGCAAATCCAATGCAGCATGCATGCGCGGCTCCGCGCGCGTGCTATCCTCGCCACGACTTCCTCCTGAGGGTGCAGCCGCATGCTGAGTCTCCTGCTGCAGACCATCGAGAAATCCTTCGGGCCTTCGCTGTCTCTGATCGCCGACATCGCGTTCTGGACCGGTACGCTGATGATCGCCTATGTGGTGATCGCCCCGCTGGTACGCGTCGCCCTGGAGATGCGCGCGGCGCGCATCGGGCTCGAACGTCACTGGGTGATGATCTGCCCGCACTGCACGCGGCTGACCATGGCTACCGAATCGGTATGCGGAGAATGCGGCAAATCGCTCGGTATCTCGATTGCAGTGCGCATTCGCAACTTTTTTACCGGCTCCGAGGAGCGTCGCTGGCTGCGCTGGGTACGCTGGATGCTGACCGGACTCGGCGTCGCCCTGTTCGGACTGATCACCGCAGCCGTCGCCATGCGCAGCGGCGCATGGAATCCGCAGTCTACGGTCGAGCGCCTGTTCATCGGCATGTCGATGGTGGCCTGGGCCGGACTCGGCTGGCTGATCGCGCGCGTGGTTGGAATCGGCACCGGCGGACCGATCTCACGCTTGCGCGATTCGGTGTTCGCGCTGGCGACTTTTGCGGTGCTGACCGCGACACTCGCGATCGCCGGCGCATCGCGCCCATTGCCGGAAACGCTGGTCGCCAGAATCAACGTACAGGGTCAGGTGGCGCAGCTGGGCAAACTCGCCACCCCGCTGGTCGGCTATCAGTTCGGACTCGAATACCTGCAGGTCGATCACGAGCTGATGGGATTCCACCGGATCGTGCCGATCGCGGTGGTAGGCGCGCAACGCATTCCGCTGCTCGAGGGCGGCTTCACCGAAACCATGACCAATCACCTGTGGGCGCACGCCCACGGCTACACCGAGCGCGGGCTCATCGTGCGCAAGCGCACCGAGCAGATCCTCGCCAGAGAACCCGGGCTGTACGAAATCGTGGTCCGCGGCCGCGAGATCAGCGTCCGCCGCTACGAGCCGCCCCTCAGTTTAGATTTTCATTCACCGCAAAGACGCCAAGTGCGCAAAGGAAACGCACAAAAACCAGGCGCCCCGAACATTCGGACACCTCACAAATGATCGATCGGATTTGCTTCGCGTCCTCGCGCCTCTGCGGGGGTTTTGACTAGCGCATCACGAACGGATTGCCGGTCTTCGCACCCGAGTTGATCCACACGCTCTTCATCTGCAGGTATTCGTAGATTGCGGACTGGCCATTTTCGCGGCCGACGCCGGAATCCTTGTAGCCGCCGAACGGCGACATAAAACTCACCGCGCGATAGGTGTTCACCCACACCGTGCCCGACTGGATGCGCTCGGACATGCGGATCGCGCGGCCGACATCGCGTGTCCAGACGCCGGCCCCGAGCCCAAAGCGCACGTCGTTGGCAATGCGCAGCGCGTCTTCCTCATCCTTGAACGGGATGATCGACAGCACCGGGCCGAACACTTCCTCCTGCGCGATACGCATGCGGTTGTCGACACCGGTAAAGATGGTGGGCTCGACGAACCAGCCGGTGCCGCACTCGGGACGCTTTGCCGGCCCGCCACCGAGCTGCAGTTTCGCGCCTTCGCTCTTGGCGACATCGATGTAGGACAACACCTTTTCGTACTGCGGGCGCGTGGTCACCGGGCCGACCTGAGTCTCCAGGTTCATCGGATTGCCCATCTTTGCGGTCTTCGCCAGTGCCAGCAGTTTCTTCACGAACTCGTCGTGAATCGACTCCTGCAGCAGCAGCCGCGATCCGGCAATGCAGGTCTGCCCGGTGGCGGCGAAGATGCCGGACACTGCGCCGTTCACCGCGTCCTCCATTACTGCATCCTCGAACACGATGTTCGGGGATTTGCCGCCGAGTTCCAGTCCGACCTTCTTGAAGCCGCGCGCCGCCGCCTCGTTGATGATGCGGCCGGTGGTATCCGAACCGGTGAACGAAATCTTGCGCGTGAGCGCATGCTCGACCAGCGGCATGCCGACTTCCTTGCCGAAGCCGGTCACCACGTTGATCACACCGGCGGGGAACCCCGCCTGCTCGACCAGCTTGACGAACTCCAGCGCCGACGCGGAAGTGAACTCGGATGGTTTCAGCACCACGGTGTTGCCCGCGGCGAGCGCGGGCGCGAGCTTCCACGCGGTGAGCATCAGCGGCGAGTTCCATGGCGTGATCGCCGCCACCACGCCGAGCGGCTCGTAACGCGTGAAGTTGAAGTAACCCTTCTTGTCCAGCGGGATGACCGCGCCCTGCACCTTGTCGGCAAGGCCGCCGAAGTAGTAATACCATTGCGGGCAGTAATTCAGCTGCCCGGCCATCTCGGCAAGCAGTTTGCCGTTGTCGCGCACCTCGATCTCCGCGAGATGCTGTGCGTTCTGCGCGACCAGGTCGCCGAGCTTCCTGAGCAGCGCGCCGCGCTGGGTCGGCGTCATCTCCGGCCACGGCCCGGAGGTAAATGCGGCATGCGCAGTGCGCACCGCATGATCGGCGTCCTGCGCGTTGCCCCGCGGGATCATCGCCCATGGCTCTCCGGTGAACGGGTTGAAGCTCTCGAACCATTCGTTGCTGGACGGCGCGACCCACTCGCCGCCGATATACATCTGGTACTTCTGCATGTTCCGCCTCCTCCGTTTTACCTGCCCTGCGCGGGCGAGCGCCATTCTGGCATGTTATCGCTTGCGGGACTCATCGCAGCGGTTTATCCAGCGCGCGCCTGAGCTGCGCGATCGTGATGTTGCCGCCGCTGCAGATTAGCCCGACCTTCCTTCCATTGAGCTCCGTGCGTTTACTCTGGGCCGCTGACAATACCGCGCCCGCCGCAGTCTCGGCCAGCGTATGGCAGCACTCGACCCACCATGCCACGCCCTGCAGTATTTCGTCTTCGGACACCAGTTCGAAACCGGCCAAGTGTTGGCGCAGAATGTCCAGTGTGAGTTGGGCCGCCTCGCCGGTGGACAGGCCCTCCGCCGCGGTATCGTTCGGGCGCTTCACGATGCGGCCGGATTTCCAGGAGTCGTGTACCGCGCGCGACGCCTCCGCCTGCACGCCAATCACGCGAATCTGCGGGTTCACCGTACTCGCCACGATGCAGGCGCCGCACGCGCCGCTGCCGAGGCCGACCGGCACAAAAATGGTGTCGATGTCCGGCTGCACTTCGAGCATTTCCAGCGTGTGCGTGGCCACGCCCGCGATCAGCAGCGGTTCGTTCGCGGAATGGATGAAGCGGTAACCGCGCTCGTGCGCGAGCCGCTGCGCCTGCAGCGCGGCATCGTCGAAGCGCTCGCCGTGCTCGATGATCTGTGCACCCATGCCGCGGATCGCGGCAACTTTTCCGGGATTGGCACCTACCGGGACGCAGATATGCGCGCTGACGCCGTACAGACGCGAGGCGAACGCGATCGATTGTCCATGATTGCCGGTGCTCGCGGTGATCACGCCGCGCTTCTTCTCTTCCTCGCTCAGCGAAGAAACCAGGTTGATGCCGCCGCGAACCTTGAACGCGCCGACCGGTTGATAGTTCTCGTGCTTGACCCAGACTTCGGTGCCGAGGAGCGCATCCAGCGGCGCATAGCGGTGCAGCGGCGTAGGCCTGAGATGCGGTGCAATCCTCTTGCGCGCGGCGAGTACATCCTGAAAGGTCGGTGCCTGCATAGCCTGCTCCAGCTCAACTCACGTAAAAGCCCGGGACCGGCCTTGCAACCGGCAGAACCATCCCCAACTACGCGGAAACCCCGGGACCCTGAATCCATGGAAAATCACAAACACGTAGTCTGCCCGCAATGCGGAAGCGTCAACCGCGTGCATGCGCAGCGCCTGACCGACAAGCCCGTCTGCGGAAAATGCAAGCAGCCGCTTTTCGCCGGCAAGCCAGTCGTTCTGGACGACGCCAGTTTCGCGACGCAGATCGAACGCTGCGGCATGCCTGTCGTGGTCGACTTCTGGGCGCCCTGGTGCGGACCCTGCAAGATGATGGCGCCGCATTTCGAACGCGCCGCGGCCGAACTCGAGCCGGATGTCCGACTGGCAAAATTGAACACCGACGAAAGCCCCGAAACCGCCGCGCGCTTCGCCATCCGCAGCATCCCGACCCTGATCCTGTTCCGCAACGGCAGAGAAATTGACCGCCGTTCCGGTGCGATGGACTCCCGCGTCCTCACCGACTGGATCCGCTCGCGCATCTAGTAACGATGCGCGAGACGATTGCTCAATTTGGAGAAGCGAACCACCAAGAGCACCAAGGGCACCAAGAAAACCAGAGCAGGAGAACATAGATGATCCTGCCCGAGTCTTCTCACGCTTGCAGCATGGGTCTTTGCAGTTCTTGGTGTCCTTGGTTGTTCATGAATTGCAGTTTCTCAGCCGTGCTTGAACACAATGGTCTTGGTAGTCGAAATTTCGTGCAGCGCCTGGAAGCCTTTCTCGCGGCCGTGGCCGCTTTTCTTCACGCCGCCAAACGGCAGTTCGATGCCGCCGCCCGCGCCGTAGCCGTTTATGAACACCTGCCCGCAACGCACCGCCTTTGCAACCCGCATCTGCCGCCCGCCGTCGCGGGTCCAGATGCCGGCGACCAGGCCATAGTCGGTGCTGTTCGCCAGCTTGACCGCGTCCGCCTCGTCTTCGAAGGGAATCGCTGACAGCACCGGACCGAACACTTCCTCGCAGGCAAGCTGGTTGTCCCTTGGCACCGGCCCGAACAGCACCGGCGCGACGTAATAGCCGCCGGCAGGCGTGCCGTCGGCGATCTGGCCTTCAGCAAGTACCGGCACCTTTTCCGCAACCGCCTGGCTGACAAAGCCCTCGACCCGCTTCTTCTGGTTCGCGGAAATCAGCGGACCGCAATCCAGATCCATGACGTCACTGCCGACCCTCAATTGATTGAAGCGCTCGGCGATCCTGCGCATGAACTGGTCGTAAACCGAGCGCTGGATCAGCAGCCGGCTGCCGGCGGAGCAGGTCTGGCCACCGTTTTGCACGATCGCATTGACCGCCACCGGCACCACCGCGTCGATGTCGCAATCCTCGAACAGGATCTGCGGCGATTTGCCGCCGAGCTCGAGCACGCAGCCGATATGATTCTTCGCCGCCGCGGCCTGGATCAGCGTGCCCACCTCCGGCGAGCCGGTGAACGACATGAAGTTGATGTCCGGGTGCGAAGACAGCGCCGCACCGGCTTCCTCGCCGAGCCCGGTCACCAGATTGATCGCGCCCTCCGGAAATCCGGCCTCCATCGCCAGTTCGGCTAGGCGCACCGGCGTCATGCATGCCTCCTCAGCGGGTTTGATCACCGTCGCGTTGCCCATGGCCAGCGCCGGCGCCAGCGTGCGGCCGAACATCTGCGCCGGGTAGTTCCACGGAATGATGTGGCCGGTGACGCCGTAAGGCTCGCGCAGGATCGTCACCATGTAGCCTTCCATGAACGGCACCGTCTCGCCGTGCACCTTGTCCGCGGCCGCGCCGTAGTACTCGAAGTAGCGCGCGGCGGCGGTGATGTCTGCGCGTGCCTGCTTCATCGGCTTGCCGGTGTCGCGTGCCTCGAGTTCGGCGAGTTCGTCGAAGTGATCGAGAATCTTCTGACCGAGCTTCATCATCAGCCGGCCGCGCTCGGCCGCGGTCAGGCGACGCCAGGCGCCCTCTTCGAACGCCTTGCGTGCCGCCGCCACCGCGGCGTTCATATCCTGCGCGGTGCCGCGCGCGATGGTGGCAAAGGCTTTCCCGTCGCTCGGGCTCACCACTTCCAGCGTGCGCCTGTCGGAAGCCGGCATCCACTTGCCGGCGATCAGATTCTCACGCGCATAGGTTGATTCAGCGGCCGCGCGTTTTGCGGTTGCAGTCGTCATTACTTCCGTGCTCCCTGAATCGTCATCAGCCCTGCTTGATTGGCAACAGCGTCAGCTCGACCCTGCGATTTGCCTGGCGGCCAGATTCGGTATCGTTGCTGGCGATCGGACGCGTTTCGCCGGCGCCGATCGGGATCAGTCGCTGTTCGTTTATGCCGCGGCTCATCAGGAAGCGGGCGACCGTGTCCGCCCGGCGCTGCGACAGCCGCATGTTCATGTCGTCAGCGCCGACGCTGTCGGTATGCCCGGCGACCTCGACCAGGGTCTTGTCGTACTTGGTGACCACTTTCGCCACCGAATCCAGCACGGCGAAAAACTGCGAGTCCAGATCCGAGCTGCCGGTGCGGAAGGTGATGTTTCCGGGCATGTTGAGCGTGATGTCTTCGCCCGTGCGAGTCACGCTGACGCCGGTGCCCTCGAGTTCCCTGCGCAGTTCGGCTTCCTGCCGGTCCATGTAGACACCGACCGCGCCGCCTGCGAGCCCGCCCACGCCCGCGCCGATCAGCGCCCGCTTGCGGCGTTCCTGCGCGTCGCGGCCACTGATCGCGCCGATCACTGCACCGCCGGCCGCGCCGATCACCGCGCCCTTGGTGGCGCTGCTGGTTTTTTCTTCGCGGGTGTATGGATCGAGCGTTTTGCACGCGCTGATCGACAATGCGCCCGCCACCGCAATCAATAGCATTCGTTTAGTCGATGTGTTCTTCATGGGATCTCCTGGTTTCTCGTGGCGTAACTGGAACGCGGCAGGCGGCACGATCTCGACCTGCCCCGCATGTTCGGGAAAAATGCAATTCTATCAAGCCACCATCGCGCAAGCCCGTTCTTGCGGGACGGTCACCGGTTTTCAGTGACATAATCCTTGCAGGCAGCAGGGTAGATCGATGCGAAACCACTTTTTCCGCCTTCTCGTTGTTGCGTGCGCCGCGGTTCCGGCTAGCGCACTGGTCGCCGAAAGGCAGCTTCTGCCGCCTGCCGCACTGTCCGGCGGCGCACTGACGGTGGCCGACGCTAGCGAAACCGCCTATTCCCACCCCACTGCACTGCTGGACTCGCAACAAGGCGAGACGTTCGCTCTCGGACACCGAATGTTCCACAACAAGTGGGCGTTCTACTGGTTCGAGAACGCCGAATGGGGGCGCGGGCCGACCTCCAACGCCGAGGCCTGCGCCACCTGTCACGAACGCAACGGTCGCGGACGGATCTCGGTCGAACCGGGCGAGAGCACGCTGATATTCAGCGGCGGCGAGCCGGGGCATCACATGGTGGTGCGCCTGAGTATTCCGGGCGAATCGGAGTTCGGTCCGCTACCGCACCCGGCATACGGCACGCAGTTGCAGACCTTCGGCGTGCGCGGCGTGGTGCCGGCGGAAGGCGATGTCACGATCGAATGGCGCGAGCACCCGGTCACGCTGCCGGACGGCGAGACGGTGCGGCTGCGCTCGCCGAAACCGGTGATCGGTAACCTGACCTTCGGCCCGCTCGGGGATGAAGTGCTGGTGTCGCTGCGGCTGGCGCCGCCGGTATTCGGCCTCGGGTTGCTCGAAGCGGTGCCGGAGGAAACCCTCCTCGCGTTCGCAGCGCGCGAACCGGTGGACGGCATCCGCGGGCGCGCGAACTACGTCTGGGATGTCGAACAGGGGCGCACGGTGCTCGGCCGCTTCGGCCTGAAAGCCAACCACCCGACCCTGCGCGAACAAGTGGCGGCCGCATTCATCCACGACCTCGGGCTGAGCACGCCGATCTATCCGCAGCAGAACTGCCCGCCGCTACAGAAGGCATGCACGGAGCAGATGCCGGCAGGGCGCCCCGAGATCAAGCAGCCGCGTCTGCTCGCCACCGAGTTGTACATACGCGCGCTGTCGGTGCCCGCGCGACGCAACTTGGACGACCCGCAAGTGATCCGCGGCGAAAAACTTTTCGCACAGGCGCGCTGCGCCGTGTGCCATGTTCCCGAAATGACAACCGGCGACTTTCCGCCGCTGCCGCTGCTCGCGAACCAGGTGATTCGGCCCTATACCGACCTGCTGCTGCACGACATGGGGGAAGGTCTGGCCGACAACCGCCCGGATTTCGTGGCGAGCGGCCGCGAATGGCGCACCGCGCCGCTATGGGGGATTGGATTGTCGGAGACGGTGAACGGCGCGAGCGCTTTACTGCACGACGGCCGCGCGCGCAACCTCACCGAGGCGATTCTGTGGCACGGCGGTACCGCGACAATTTCGCGCGACGCCTTCGTGCAGATGCCCGCCGAAGACCGCAAATCCCTGCTCGCCTTCCTCAAGTCACTCTAGCAGACAAGGAAAAACATCTCACCACCAAGAACACCAAGGGCACCAAGAAAAACCAATCAGGAATTTCTTGGTGCCCTTGGTGGTTGACCGCCTTTCGCAGTCGGGATCAGCTCTCGGTCTTGCGGATTTCCTTTTCGTCGGACCACTCCATCAGGCCGTTCTGCACGTTCCACAGCTGCAGGTTGAACTTGTAGAACACGTCCTTTGCGCGGCGGCTGCTCTTCACGATCGAGATGATGTTGCCTTCCAGGCGGTAACCGGCACCGATCATGCGGCCGATTTCCGCCGCCTGCGATTCTTCGTAATACGCGCTCTGCTGGCGTTGCAGCTCGGAGATCTGCTGCTGCATCGCCGCCTCGTCCACCGCGAAGCGCACCCGTCCGCTCTGCGAAAGCTGCACCCGGATCGAGTCGGTGATCGCACGCGTGTCGATGTACTCGCTGGTCTTGTTCTTGACCTCCTGCACCGTGACGATCGGCTGGTTGCCGCTCGCCACCACCGGTGCCTGCATCAGGGAGCGCGTCATCGCCTCGGCAATCAACTGCATGTCGGTCGAACCGAAATCGAGGGTTACCGTCTCCACTGCCTGCGCATCGCCGTAGCGGACCTGCTTGCTGCAGCCCGCGGCGAACGCCGCCACCATGATCACGACGATCGCCGTCCTCGTCATTCCAAACCGTGCCATGCCAACCTCCTGAAACTGCGTTAATTCGTTCAACGCTTCACCACCAGCTGAAAATCCTGCGCCCGCACCGTGGGCGCCAGCGTACGGATGGTACGCCGCTCGCCGGCGTAGAGCACCAGCGGTTTCCACGCTTCTTCCGGGCCGACGCTCATGCCGTTCGGCTCAAACCACAGGAACCGGAACTCCACCTGCTGGTTACGCGAGCGGTCGTTCTCGACATCGATATCTACCCGCAGCAAACCATCGTCGACCACGCAGCGCAGTTCGCGCACCAACACGTCCGGGCTGCCGAGGTATTGCACCTTGTCCCGGACCAGGCGCTGGGTCGAGCCGGCCTGTTCAAACCCCGGGCAGGATTCCGCCGGCGGGCGCGGCCCCGTGCTCTTGCAGCCGGCAAGTCCGGCTGCCAGCACCGCCGCCACCAAGGCTGTTGCGATTCTCATGTCTGTCTCCTGAGTTTCTGCGTTGCGGCCATCTTAGCGGAACGCCGCATCGGCCCCAATGACAAAAGGGGCCGCTTCCCGCACGCGGTCGCCCTGCGGGGCTGGCGGCGCCGCAATGTAAGCCCGGTTTCCGAGCATGCGAACCGAGACCAACGCGTAGCGATCATCCACGTTGACGTCGAATTCGTGTACCCGCGAGCCGGATTCGATCCTCAACCGTTGCACGCCCCGGCCGACATTCACGCGGGCGACCGAGATCTCTGCCGGCAGCGTGCGCCAGCTGCGCTCGTCCGCCTGCTCGGTGAGTATCGTGCCGATCAGCGCCAACGCGCCGGCAAGACCCGTATCGTCCTGTCGCATGGCCTGGTGTTGCAGAATGCCTTTCGCGGTCGCGCGGGTCACCGAACGCAGCATGATCCACGGCATTTCGTCGCGCAGTTGCCTGCGCGCCATCAGATCGACGCTGGTGATGGTCGGCACGCTGGCGGCGGCGACGCCGTCGATCGAAACCGTGTCCACCGGCGCAACGAACCCCGTATTGCGAATGACCGGCATCGACACCGGCACCAGCAGCATGCCGGCGTCGGTGAACACCGGCAGGTTCACCTGCGCCGATGCCCGCGCCGGAGCGGAACCGCGCTCGATCACTACCAGCAGTTCGGCGCGCCCGGGGTCGCGGTCGAACACCCGCGCATCCAGGCCGGCCAGCGACTGTTCCAGCAGCGGGATGCCGGGCTGCAGTTCGATCGCCTGGCGATAGCCGGCCGCCGCCAGGCTAGGCTCGCCCAGCGCCTCGTACAGAAAACCGGCGAGATAATGGCTGAACGCGCTCTGGTAGCTGTTGCGCAGGGCGTTCACCTCGGGACTGTCGATGGTCTGCACCGGGTAGCCGTCGAGTTCGCGGAAGCTGCGCGTCTGACCGCGCTTTTGCGCTTCTTCTTCCGCGCGCGCCACCTGGCCCTCGCGCAGCCTCGCGATCACCGCCTCGCGCTCGTGCGTGCGTCGCACCGCAACCCGCGCAAGGTCCCACTCGCCGAGCGCCATGTGATTCAGCGCCATGCGCGCAGTCAGCATCACCTTCTCGAAGTCCGCGCCCTCGTAGGCGCGCGCGCGGTCGCTCACCAGCAGCGAGACGGCGTCGCGCAGCAGCCGGTCGGGCCGGGCGCGCGCGGTGTTTTCCCATTGCTGCACCTGCGCGTCGGCCCGCATCCACGCCTGCTGGCTTTCCTCGTAACGCCCCGCGAGACGCAGCAGCTCGCCCCGCTCCAGCCAGTAGAGCAGCTGCCTGCGGCTGGCGCGATGGTTGCCGTCGTGCGCTTCGAGCGCAGCCTCGACATGCCCGACTTCCACCAGGTCGATCGCGCGATTCATCTCGAACTGGTAGCTGCGCATGCTGGCGCAGCCGGAGAGCAGCGCAGCCATGAAAAGCGCGACGCCCGCAGCCGCGGGCGCGCGCCTGGTGAAACGAACGATTGCGCGGAAGTTAATGCGTGTCACATCGGGTCAAACGCACGAGCCCCGCGCAGGTGGACTAGAGCACCGCCACCGGAGACACCGCCGAGCCGGTGCCGCCCTTGACCTTCAGCGGCTGCACGATGAAGACGAACTCGTACACCTTCTTTGCGGCCAGCTCGTCGAGCTTCATATTTTCGATAAGGTAAACACCGTGCACCACGAGTGCCAGCTGGTGCATCGGCAGCGACAGCGATTTGTCCGGATTCGGCGCAACTTCCACCGGCCAGGTGTCGGCGCCGAGCAGCATCACGTCGTGCTTCAACAGCCACTCCGCCGCGGCGAGCCCGAGGCCCGGGGCCCCGCTGACGTAGCGCGCATTGTCCACGCCCCACTGCTTGCCCCAGCCGGTGTGAACCAGCACCGCGTCGCCTGCCTGGATGCTGACACCCTGCCGCCGCAACGCCGCCTGCACGTCGGCCAGCGTGATCTCGTAGTCGATCGCCAGCATATCCACGCCCTTGAGCGCAGCGATATCGATCAGCACGCCGCGCGTGATCAGTGTGCCCACCTGGTCGATGCCCATCGCGGTGAAGCCGTTGCGGGTGGCTATGTCCTCGGTCTTCACGCAGTTGTAGAACTGCCCGTCGATCGACTGGTGGATGAACGCATCCATCTGCGTGCCGACCTGGCCGATCTCGGTGATCACCAGCTCTTCGTTCGTGTAGCGCTTGTTTCTCCCCATCGGCCCTCCGGTGCGCTTCAAGTGCACGTCGAAGCGCCGCGTGCCGAAGAATGGCATGTCCATCGCCAGCTTGTGCCCGAGCTCCACGGTCTGCCCGCTGCGTATCAGTCGCACCGCGCGCTGCACGTTTGCCGGCGTCGCAAGATTCGCCGACCCCCGTTCGTCCGCCGCGCCCCACTTCGACGGACAGCGCTCCGCCAGCGAAGGCGGCGACCACGTCTGCGCCAGCCCCGGCGCGGCCAACATCATCGAAACCACCACTGCTACCCATTGATAAATTCTCATCTCTCCCCCTCGTTGCTCAGTTGTCCCGAAGGCTCAGCCGTGTGCATAAGGCAACCACTACTGCAAGTACGAACCACCAAGAGCACCAAGGGCACCAGGAAAACCCGAAATGTCCGGTCTGATCCTGCTTCTCTTGGTGTCCTTGGTATCCTTGGCGGCCCTGTTTTCAGTTGCGTCCCGATTGGCGCTCCGGGCGCCATGGCTAGCTTAGCGCATGTCGGCGGATGCGCGCTTGTCGCCTTCGCGCGCGCTGAATACCAGCCACGCGAATGCCGTCAGCTGCAATACCAGCAGCACCGCAAACGCCGCGCGGTATCCGTCTGGATGGTAGCTGCCGTTCTCCACCGGCCACAAGTTGACGATCGCGCCGAACGCCCATTGCGTCGCGAACGCGGAGAAGAACACCAGCAGATTGAGCGCGGTGTTCGCGCGCCCGGTCATCGACATCGGGAACGCATGCGACAGCACGGTGAACGCGAGGCTGCCGGCGGTGCCGAACAGGCCAAAGGCGATCCAGAGCGCGGTCGCCCCGCGGGTCACGCCGAACGCCAGCAGCATCTGCACCGCGATGAACAGCGCCGTGCCGTACTTCAGCAGCGCAAGCGGCGTCACGCCGTACCGCGCGAGACGCGACGCGGCCACGCCCCAGAACAGAAAGCCGGCCATGGTGGCCGTCGCCAATGCCAGCAGGTTGAATGCAACCGCGGAGCGCTGCATGTGCGCCACATCGGCAAGCCAGGGGCCCGCCCACAGCCCCTGCAACGCCATGTTCACCGCCTGGAACAGCGCCGATGCGGCAGCCACGCGCCAGAACACCGCGCTCGCGAATACCCGGCCGACCCCGCCGAGCTGCTCGCGCAAAGTCTCATTGCGCCCGGCCGATTCGCGCTCCGGGGCAATGAAGAATATCGCCGCCGAGGCCAGCAGGGTCATCGCCGCCAGCGCCGCAAACACGCCACGCCAGTCGGTAATCTGCAGGGCGGCCTCGACCGGCGCGGTAGCCGTCATGGCGCCGAGCCCGCCGACGAACAGCACCCAGCCGGTCATCCCGGGCAGACGCTGCAATGGAAACCAGAGGGTGAACATCTTGATACTGCCCATCAGTCCGGCGGCCACCCCGAGCCCGATCAGCGCGCGGGCGATCAGCAGGCCGGGAAGGCTCGCGCTGAGCGAGAACAAAAGCGCGCCGGACGCCGCAAACAGCAGCAGCGTGGCGTTCGTGCGGCGCGGGCCGAAGCGGTCGAGCATGATTCCGACCGGAATCTGGAACGCCGCGAAGGCGAGAAAGTAGGCGCTGGTGAGCAAGCCGAGATCGGCAGCCGACAGCGAAAACTCCGCGATCAGGTCCGGCGAGATGACCGCATTGATGCTGCGGTAGACATAGGAGAGAAAATACGCGGCGGCAAACGGCAGAAAAACCGACAGCGCGACGCGGTACGTCGGCTCGGGAACGCTCGCGCTCATCTGCCGCGCGACACAACGACGGTATTCAGTCCCAGCGCGCGGTTGACCAGAAAACTCAGGATGGAAACGAACAGGGCAATCATCGCGCCCGACCAGAATCCCGCGAGCAGGAATCCCGGCACCAGCCACGCGATCATGAACAGGACGAACGCGTTCAGAATCAGCACGAACAGTCCGAAGGTGACGACCGTGATCGGGAACGTCAGCACCACCAGCACGGGCTTGACGAAGGTATTGGCCAGGCCGAGCAGCAGGCCCGATATGAACAGCGACTGCGCCGTCTCGAAGCGGATGCCGGCGAATACTTCGTCGGCGACCCACAACGACAGCGTGTTCACGCCCCAGAACAGCAGGAAACGTACGACCGGATTGGATACTGGCATGGGCCGCAATGCTACCGTGGCGCGATACACGGCGCCAGCCTGAGACGGAGTATCGTGGACAGCGACCGTCACCTGTCCCGCTCCTAATCCCGTCCGCGCGCCTTATCCTTCCGCTTCATCCCTGATCCTTCACCTTTCTGTCTTCATCCTTGATCCTTCCGCCTCTCGCCTTCATCCTTCCGCCTTTATCGTTCACGCTTCGCCCTTGCCCATGCAGACCCTCCCCCGCTCGATGTGGGCGATCCTCGCCCTGCTCACGCTGTGCTGGGGGCTGAACTGGCCGATGATGAAGCTCGCGCTGGCGGACCTGCCGGTGTGGACATTCCGTGCCGCCTGCCTCGTGTCCGGAACCATCGGCCTGTTCACGATCGCGCGTGCCAGCGGGCTTACGGTGCGCGTGCCGGAAGGGCAATGGCCGCGCCTGATGATTACCGCGTTCTTCAACATCGCGGTGTGGAACGTCCTGATCGGCTACGGTTTGACCCTGCTGCCGGCGGGGCGCAGTGCAATCCTCGCCTACACCATGCCGCTGTGGGTGGTGGTGCTGTCGATCTTCGTGCTGAACGAAAAGCTCACCGCGCGCCGCATTGCCGGGGTGACGCTCGGCATGGGCGGCATGCTGCTGCTGATCGGCAGCGAGCTCGCGGTCCTACGCGCGGCACCGGTCGGCGCGCTGCTGGTGGTCGGCGCCGCTGTCTCCTGGGCGATCGGCACCGTGCTGATGAAGCGCTACCCGACGCAATTGCCGACAACCTCGTTCGTCGCCTGGCAGCTCGCGCTCGGCGGAATTCCGGTGATCGTCGGTGCGCTGATTCTCGACTGGGGAAAGTGGCAGCCGATCGGCACCCCGGCCACCGTCGGACTGCTCTACAACATGTTCGTCGCCTTCATCTTCTGCCATTGGGCATGGTTCAAGATCGCCACCAGCGCGCCGGCCGGCGTCGCCGCGCTGTCGACCATGATGATCCCGGTGGTCGGCGTGTTCACCGGCATGCTGGTGCTCGGCGAGCAGCCGCGCTGGCCGGAATATGCCGCCCTGATCCTGGTAACGCTTGCCCTTGCCACAGTGCTGGTGCCGTCGCGACCCGTTAGCCGATAGGCCCGTTTGCGGGAGCGGCGGCTAAACGCCGCATCAAAACAAGCCGCCAGCACCAACGACCCGCGCACCGCCATCCATGCAACCACATCAAACGCGGCGTGTCGCGACCCGTTAGCCGATAGGCCCGTTTGCGGGAGCGACGGCCAAGCGCCGCACCAAAGCAAAACCACCAGCACCAACGAACCGCGCACCGCCATCCATGCAACGACATCGAAGTCGGCGTGCCGCGAACCCGGCCATTTAATTTCGCCCACGGGTCTGAAGTTTGCTTACAATCAGACCGTTAGCCTCGATGGACAGCGAACCGAAGGGCCTGACCGGGATGCGCAACACAGCAATCTCTCTTGTCCTGCTTGCCGGCGGACTGAGCGCAACGCCGCTGGCTGCAGACATTTACCGTCATGTGGACGCCAACGGCGTCGTGCAATACACCAACGTACCGCCCGACAGCCGCTTCAAGGTCCACCGGCAGCTCGGCGAACAGCCGAGCGCCGTTGCCGCCACCCTCGCATCCGAGGTTCGCCACTTCACCGCGCAGGACCGCAAGCGCTACGACAAGCACATTCGTGCGGCGGCAAGGGCGCACCGGATCGAGCCCGCCCTGATCCACGCGGTGATTTCGGCGGAATCCGCATACAACCCGTTCGCGCGCTCGCGCAAAGGCGCAACCGGCCTGATGCAGCTCATGCCGACGACCGCCGAACGCTACGGCGCCAGGAACCTGCTCGACCCCGCTCAGAACATCCATGCCGGCACGCGTTACCTGCGCGACCTGATGGACATGTTCGAAAACGATCTGCAACTGGTTCTCGCCGCCTACAACGCCGGCGAGAACGCCGTGCTGCGCGCCGGCAGGCGCGTCCCCCCCTACTCGGAAACCATGACCTACGTGCCGCGCGTGATGAACTACTACCAGCGCTACCGCGCGCAGATGTGATTCTGCGGCAATCGAACGCTCCGGTTCACAATTTACTTCGCAGCTCGTTGCAGAAACCCGCAAGCCGGAGACATCCGGTCGATTTCGTAACGAATTCGAGGTGGAAGAAGACCTCGAAGTCGTGCTACTAATCCGCCCGGCGTCGTTGGTCTCGTTCCGCACACAACGATCCGCCGCACCGAAAAAGTGCGATATCTGCATGCAGTACTGCAAGTATCGCGATCCATCCAACTGTTTTCAGGGAGTTCTCATGAGTGTGCAGGATGAGCACAAACAACAAAGGCCGATCATCATGAATTGCGCGGACTACGTAGACGCCTTGCTCAGACCGCCGTCCAACCGCTACCACATCGAGCAGCAAAAGATCGCCGGGCGCCGCCTGCGCGATCGGTATCTCGAAGAAGTAAAACTCACCAGACTGGTAAGAGACGAAACCTGATTTGCAGCCTTCCGGGGGTCACCGCAGTTGCGGGCACGCGATCTCCCGGGACCGGATTTGAATGCGGGTGCGAGGATCAACGCATCCCCGGCAACAGCCATCCGGCGCAATACCGCAAGCCGAAACATTCGGATTTCAACGCCCGGAACGAACCGGGCGTTTTCTTTTGCTGGCAGGCCAATCCGTCAGGACGGCGGCTGCGGCGTGCGTTGCATGCGGGACACGTCGTAACCCTGTGCGGCGGCGCGTTCCAGCAAGTCCAGGTATACGGCCTCGGGGATCTGCGGTTCGCGCGCCAGTATCCACAGGTATTTGCGCGAAGGCTGACCGACCATCGCCCAGCGGTATTCCGGGTCGAGCGCAATCACCCAGTAATCGGCCCGGAACGGCCAGAAGAATTGCACCTTGAGCCGGGCGGGGTCGTCCCCCGCGACCCATGCACGCGCGCTCGCCCTGCGCAGCTTGCCGTCGAAGCGTTCCTGCCGGCATTCGTTCATCACGCGGATGTGTTTTTCGTCGATTCGCGTGTATGTCGCCGTGGTCGCCACGCAGCCTTCCTGCACGCGGAACGGCAGGCGGCCGATTTCGTACCACTTGCCGAGATAGCGGTCGATCTCCAGGCCCTCGACCGTTTCCAGCGGCACCGCGTCGCGCCCGGAGCCGTTTGCGCATCCCGTCAGGAACAGAACCAGACTCAGTATCAGCAACCGCATCGCTTCGTGTCCTTTCACGCCAGGGCACCAAGCTGCGCTGCGTAACGCCGCGCGCATGCGAGCCCGAACCCGGTCGGCTGCAGGCCGGGCGCGCGGTCGTGCACTGCGCCGATTCCCAGCCGCGTCGCCGCGATGCGTTTGCCGTAGCAAACCAGATGGTCGACCGACTGCATGGCGAATACGATCGCCGGCAGAACTTCGCGATAGATCGCCTCTGCCTGGCCTTCGTCTGCGGCGCGCATCGCCTCGAACACGCGCGCCTCGTAATCGAAGAAGTCCGTGCCGGGAATCACGCCGGCGCAGCCGGCGCGCAGATTGTCCGTCAGCTCGAGGCCGCCGCGCCCGTTGAATACCGCGAGCAGTCCATCGGTCAATTCGATCACGCGGCGGAGCAGCAGCGCGGGACCCTCGCCCTTGAGCACGGTGAAATTTGCGTGGTTGCGCGCCAGTGCGGCGATGGCCTCGGCGTTCAATCCGATGCCGATGTATTCCGGCGCGTTCTGGATCGCCACCGGAAGATCGACCCGGTCCATCACACTGCCGAAGAAATGCATCAGTTCCGGCTCGCCGATGTCCCGGCGCGGCGGCGGCTGCAGGATCACCCATGCCGCGCCGCTGGACTGTGCGTGTTTCGCAAATGCGACCTGCTCATCGACCGTGGCGCCGGTCACGGTCACCGCCAGCGGCAGACGCCCGGCGAGATCGCCCGCGACCCACTCCACCAGCGCATGGCGCTCGGCATCCGCGAGTTTGTTCACTTCGGTCGCGAGGCCGAGCACCGCCACGCCGTGCGCGCCGTGCGCAACGCAGGCTTCCACCTGGCGCCGCATCGCACCGCGGTCGAGCGCGCCGTCGCCGTCGAAGTACGCGTACAGCATCGGGTAGATGCCTGCCGGCCGGACTTGTATTTTCATGGTGTGCACTTACCCCGTATGATCGAAGCCGGCGTGGGAAACCTGCGCGGCATCGCCGCCGGCGGAACCTGCGCACGATAACAAACAGGAGGACCCGCATGTTCGCACGTCTGTTCACGGCCGTTCTGGCGGCCGCTCTTGCCCTGCCCGCAGCTGCCGCAATGACGCCGGAAGAAATCATCGCAGCGCTGCGCAAGCCCGAAAACAGCACCGGCAATATCTCCGACGCGGTCGACGAGGCCACCGGGGCGCGCGGCTGGATGTCGGCAGACATGAAACCGGTCATCGACACCAAGATCGTCGGCCGCGCCTGGACCGCGCTGCTGCGCCCGGTGCTGCGCAACGATACCCGCAAGTATCCGAACTACGCATTGCAGATCCTCGACGAGGCGCCGGCCGGCAGCGTGCTGGTGTACGTACTCGACGGCGGGCTGGAAATCGCCGGCATGGGCAACCTGATGGCGACCACTGCGCACGTGCGCGGGCTGGAAGGCACGGTGATCGACGGCGCGGTGCGTGACACCACCGAGATCCGCAAGATCGGACACCCGGTGTTCGCGCGCAGAGTCGGCCCGGCTACCTCGGTCGGCAGGCTGGTCAGCGTGGCAAAGCAGGTGCCGGTCAAGTGCGCGGAAGTGATGGTGCATCCGGGCGACTATATCGTCGGCGATGCCGATGGCGTGGTGGTGGTGCCGCAGCACGCAGCGGAGAAAGTGGTTGCGCTGCTCAAGGACTACGACCGCAAGGAGGCGACGATCGCAGAGATCATCAGGCGTGAGAAGTCGATGCTGAAAGCGCTGGAAGTCTACGACCGCTATTGAGCGCTGCGCACGTCGGCGGGAAAGACGCCCCATTCACCCCCGCCGATTGGGGTGCCGGCCGGCATGCCGGCGCTGCTGGATCGTCCTATACTTATCGCGAGGCGGCTAAATCCGGAGGGAGGAATATGGCAGAGCTCACCGGGGAAGAGTCAGCGCTCATCCGCCGCAAGATCGAGGCGCTCAAGGTGGAGCACCGCGACCTGGACGAGGTGATCGCGCGGCTTGCACAGGATCACACCCAGGACGAACTTCAGATGCGCCGCCTGAAACGGCGCAAGCTTCTGCTCAAGGATCAGATCGACCTGCTGGAACGCCAGCTCGTGCCGGACATACGCGCCTAACAGGCTGCCGGGCAGGGTACCTTGTAGTAGCGTCGGGCAAGATAGTTGGTCATCAGGTCGATTTCCGCCGCGCTCCAGTTCAGCGAGACGTTGCTCTGCCAGCGGTCGACCTGCGTACGGATTTCCGCATGGTTTTGCGCCAGGCGCTCGGAGCGCGTGTAGGCCCGGGTGTCGTGACACATGACACAGTAAGTGTCGTGCAGAACGCGCGCGCGCTCATCCGCGGACGCAGTTTGCGCGCCCGACATCGCTGCAAAAACAAGCAATCCCAGGATCGTTCGCAGTTCTTTCTCCCGGACTGACTTTCGTGCACTCTAGCCCGGCATTGCTGCCCGAAGTCGACCTGCGTCAAGGCAGGAACTGCAAGCAGACACAAAGGTCTATGCTTTGAGTGTTAACCGGATTCGGGATTTCGCAATGCAAGAACCGACTCGCATGCCACTGGCTGTGCTGATCGTACTGTCGCTCGCGCTTGGTGGCTGCGCCGGTATGCAGCGCAAGCCGCCGCCGTCGCTGGCGGAGGTTGTGCAGATGAGCCAGGACGGCGTTCCCGCGGAAGCAATCGTCGGGCAGTTGCGCGAAACCCGCGCGGTCTATCCGCTGAGCGGATCGCGACTGGCGCAATTGCGCGAGGAAGGCGTCGAGGACGAAGTGCTCGACTACCTGCAGCAGGCCTATGTGAGCAGCATCCGCTGGCAGGAGCGCATGTACTATCGCGATCCGTTCTGGCCGTACGGCTGCATCGGCTGCTACCCCTACCGCCCCTGGGCTGCCCCCTATCTTGTCATCCCGCGCTGAGCCGGGGCGTTGCTGCAGGGGACCCAGCAACCAGGAGAGGAGTCATGCAGGTTGCATCGATGAAGCCCATGTTCCCGGTTTTCCGGGGTTTTTTTTCGCTCGCTTTGTTCGTCGCGGTTGCCGCGATCGGCCTTTCCGGATGCAGCGTCTTCACCCCGCGCCCGACCATGCCGATCTCGGAAGTGGTCGACCTGAGCCAGACCGGCGCCCCGCCGGCCCAAGTGATTTCGAAAGTACGGACTTCAAAGACCAGTTACGCGCTGCGCGGTTCGGACTTCCCGGCACTGGCGGAAGCCGGCGTCGCTCCCGAGGTGCTGGACAGACTGCAGCAGTCGTTCGTGGACAGCGTCGATCTGCTGACCCGCTACTGGGTGCTGGGCGAATCGCTTGGCGGTTGCACCACCTGCTATCCGCAGCCGGTCGACCTTGCCTCGTTACAGGCGGGCGGCAGCGGCATGGCGGACGCCTCCGGCGTGCATCGCATCAGCGACTTCTCGCGGCCGCGCGGCGTTCCCACATGGGTACCCTCGAATCCCGGAAGGCCCACCGCTCCCGGCATTACCGTCGATGAGGTCGCCAAACTCGCGCAGCAAGGCATGCCTGCAGAGGCACTCGTGCAGCGCATCCACGGGTCGCGGCTGCACAATGTGGTGGCAACCGGCGGCATCGGCACCATCGGCACCACTCTGCCTGCCGGCCTGAGCGGCTCGCAACTGGCAACGCTCGGCGAATCCGGTGTGCCGGCACCGGTGCTGGACGCGCTACAGGAAAAATTCCTCGCCGAGTGGGTCGAGTTCGCACGGCTGCGTTACCAGGGTCTCGGCAAGGGCAGCAAGCAGCCGTCCTGACGCAAAGCCCGCACGCCCGAAACCGAAAAGGCGCCGCCCGCCGGGCGGCGCCTTTTTCAGTCCTCGAACCCGTCGGTAATCGCACCTTTCGATGCGGTCGAGACCAACCGAGTGTACTTCGCCAGCAGCCCGCGGTTGTACTTGGGCTTCGGCTGCTCCCACGCCTTGCGCCGTTTTTCCAGCTCAGCGTCCGGGACGTTCAGCTGGATCAGCTGCTTGTGCGCGTCGATGGTGATCGAATCGCCTTCCTGTACCAGCGCGATGGTACCGCCGAGGAATGCCTCGGGCGCGACGTGCCCCACCACCATGCCCCAGGTGCCGCCGGAGAAACGTCCGTCGGTGATCAGCCCGACCGATTCGCCGAGCCCCTGGCCGATGATCGCGGAAGTCGGCGCCAGCATTTCCTGCATGCCCGGCCCGCCTTTCGGGCCTTCGTAGCGGATCACCACCACATCGCCCGGATTGATCTTCTTCGCCATGATCGCTTCCATCACCTGCGGCTCCGAATCGAACACGCGGGCCGGGCCGGTGATCGACGGGTTCTTCAGGCCGGTGATCTTGGCCACGCACCCCTCGGTGGCAAGGTTGCCCCTGAGAATCGCCAGGTGGCCCTGCTTGTACATCGGGTTGTTCCAGGGGCGGATCACATCCTGGTCTTTTCTCGGTTCGTTCGGAATGTCTTTCAGTTCCTCCGCGAGCGTCCTGCCGGTGATGGTCATGCAGTCGCCGTGCAGCAGACCGTTGACCAGCAGCGTCTTCAGCACCTGCGGCACGCCGCCGGCCTTGTGAAAATCGGTTGCCACGTATTTGCCTGAAGGCTTGAGGTCGCACAGCACCGGCACCTTGCGGCGGATGCGTTCGAAGTCGTCGATCGTCCATTCGACTTCCGCGGCCGAGGCGATCGCGAGGTAATGCAGCACCGCGTTGGTGGAGCCGCCGGTGGCCATCACCAGCGCGATCGCATTCTCCATCGACTTACGGGTGATGATGTCGCGCGGGCGGATGTTGTTCCTGATCGCATTGACCAGCACCTTCGCCGACGCCTCGGCCGAATCCGCCTTCTCCCCGTCAGGCGAGGCCATGGTAGAGGAACCGAGCGCGCTCATGCCCAGCGCCTCGAACGACGAGGACATGGTGTTGGCGGTGTACATGCCGCCACATGCGCCCACGGTCGGACAGGCGTTCTTCTCGATGCCGTCGAAGTCCTCCTTGCTCATCTTGCCGGCGGAGAACGCGCCGACCGCCTCGAACGGGCTGACGATGGTAAGGTCCTGGCCCTTCCACTTGCCGGGCTTGATGGTGCCGCCGTAGACGTAGATCGCCGGCACGTTCATGCGCGCGATCGCCATCATGCCGCCCGGCATGTTCTTGTCGCAGCCGCCGACAACCAGTACCCCGTCCATCATCTGGCCGTTGGTAGAGGTCTCGATCGCGTCCGCGATCACTTCGCGCGAGACCAGCGAGTACTTCATGCCCTCGGTGCCCATGCCGATGCCGTCGGTCACGGTCGGCACGCCGAACACCTGCGGCTTGGCGCCGGCCGCCTCCAGCGCAGCCATTGCACGATCCACCAACGGCTGGATGCCGGCATTGCAGGGGTTCATGTTCGAGTGACCGTTGGCCACGCCGACGATCGGCTTGTCGAAATCGCCGTCTTTGAACCCGACCGCGCGCAACATCGCGCGGTTGGGCGAGCGGGCGACGCCGCCCGTGATCAGTTTGCTGCGCCAGTTTTCTGCCATCTCTAGTCTCCCCGTTTTCTAACGCCGGACTGCTGAAGCTGTGCATTCTGTGCGGGTCGCGAGCCGACGTCTAATATATTATTCGTACGGTTTTGATAGCAGGCACGAATCATGGAACTGCGCCACCTTCGATACTTCGTGACCGTCGCCGAGGAACTGCATTTCGGCCGCGCCGCCGAGCGGCTGCACATGTCGCAGCCGCCGCTGTCGACGCAGATCCGCGCGCTGGAAGAAGAGCTGGGCGTGCGTCTGCTGAATCGCACACAGCGTCACGTATCGCTCACGCAGGCAGGAAACGTGTTTCTGCAGGAAGCGCGGCAGATTCTCGGACGACTGGATCACGCAGTGCTGATGACTCGCCGCGCCGAGCGCGGCGAGATTGGCGAGCTGGTGATCGGATTCATCAGCGTCGCGGACTACAACGTGTTGCCCAGCGTGTTGCGCGATTTCCGCCGGCGCTACCCGCTGGTGAACCTCTCGCTGAAGGAAGCGACCACCGATGCACAGCTGGAGGATCTCGTGAACGGACGCATCGATGTCGGGTTCGTGCTGCCGCCGATCATCGAACCGGCGCTCGAATCGGTGGCGATTCTGCGGGAACCGCTGATCGCCGCACTGCCAAAACGCCACCCGGCCGCCGCGAAGCCGGGGAAGATACCGCTCGCCGCGCTGGCGGATTCGCCCTTCATCCTGTTCCCGCGGCACATGGCGCCAGGCCTGTATGACGACATCGTGAGTTTCTGCAGAACGGCAGGGTTCAGCCCGCGCGTCGAGCAGGAGGCGATCCAGATGCAGACAATCGTCAGCCTGGTATCCGCCGATCTCGGCGTTTCGATCATTCCCGAATCGTTGAGGAACCTTCAGCGTACCGGCGTCGTCTACCGGCAACTCAAGGACGCCAGCCCGCTCACCGAGATTCACCTCGCATGGCGCAGACAGGATGCCTTGCCGGCACTGAGGCTGTTCGTGGAGATGGCAACTTCCACAGCAAAAGCCGCAGTCCGCCGCGGCACAACGAGATGAGCGACGACGGCATGCAATTGTTTCTCGCCGACGAATCGGCAACGCTGGGTTTCGGCAGGCGTCTCTCTGCAATCGTCGAACCCGGATTGCTGATCGCACTGCGCGGCGATCTTGGTGCCGGCAAGACGACCCTCGCCCGGGGTGTGCTGCGTGGCCTCGGCTATGACGGCCGCGTGAAGAGCCCGACCTATACACTGGTTGAACTTTACGAACTTTCTAGGTTAAACTTGTATCACTTTGATTTCTATCGGTTCAACGACCCTCGGGAATTAGGGGATGCAGGATTCAGGGAGGCATTCAACGGAAACGCGGTGTGCATCGTTGAGTGGCCTGAGCGGGCGAGCGATTTTTTACCCGTCCCGGACATCGATATTGGACTGAAAGTGGAGCGCGGCGGACGAAGCGTCTTGCTCGCCGCCGAGACGGAGAAAGGAAAGCTTTGCCTGACGCGCTTGCCCTTCTGAAGCGTCACCGGCCGGCCTGCTACGGCAGCGTCCGGGCCGGCTGTGCCGTCTGGCTGCGTCGCGCCTGCCTGCTGCTTCTGCTCGGCGCGCAGTCCTCGCTTGCAGCCACCGAGGTTTCCGCTACGCGTATCTGGCCGGGGCCGGAGTACACGCGGGTGACAATCGAATCCGCGGCACCGATCGCGCACAGCTTCTTCACCATCGCGGAACCCTACCGCTTCGTAGTGGACCTGGAAGAGGTCGATTTCAGCGACGCGCTTGCGGCGTTGCCCTCGCAGGTGACCGCGGACGATCCCTTGGTCGCGGGCATCCGTATCGGACGCTTCAAGCCAGGGGTGATCCGGCTGGTGCTGGACCTGAAGGCAGAGGTCAAGCCGCAGGTATTTACCCTCAAACCAATCGGCGACTACGGCCACCGGCTGGTGCTGGACGTCTACCCCGCGGAGCCGGTCGATCCGATTCTGGCCCTGCTGCAGCGCCAGGAACGCGGGGCTGCCGTTGACCCGGCCCCGCCTGCTGCACGACCCGCGCCGTCACGCCCCACAGCGCCCGCGCCGTCGGTCGTGCGTTTGATCACGGTGGCCATCGACGCCGGGCACGGGGGCGAAGACCCGGGCGCCATCGGCCGTCGCGGCACCCACGAGAAAGAGATCACGCTCGCGATCTCAAAGCGGCTCAAGACGCTGATCGACAGGGAACCGAACATGCGCGCGGTGATGACGCGCGATGGCGACTACTTCGTGCCGCTTGCACGGCGCGTGGAAATTGCCCGTAAAGTCCAGGCCGACCTGTTCGTGTCGGTGCACGCCGACGCGTTCGTCAAACCACATGCCCGCGGCTCCTCGGTATTCGCATTGTCCGAGCGGGGCGCCACCTCGGTTCATGCAAGCTGGCTGGCGAAGAAGGAAAACGAGGCCGACCTGATCGGCGGTGTGAACATCGACGTCGAGGATGCTACCCTGAAGCAGGTGCTGCTCGATCTGTCGCAGACCGCTACCATCAACGACAGCCTGAAGATCGGCCGCACGGTGCTCCAAGCCATCGGCGGAGTGAACACCCTGCACAAACCGCACGTTGAACAGGCCGGGTTCGCGGTACTCAAGGCGCCCGACATTCCTTCCATACTTGTGGAAACGGCGTTCCTGACCAACCCGGACGAGGAACGCAGGCTGCGTGACTCGAAATACCAGCAGCAGATGGCAGAAGCGATCTTCGACGGCATCAAGAAGTACTTCCAGGCGAATCCGCCTGTGGCCAGATCACGACTTGCGCAATACTGATGCAGAGCCGCTTCGACCCCGTTGACCACATGCGGAAACTAAGGGCAAGGATGAGGGCGGAAGGATGAAGGGTGACGTAACCACAGTGAAGGCGAGCGGCATGTGCTCGCCAGTCCAGTAGAAAAAGAGATTCCCCGGACGAATTTCACTTCATCCTTCCGCCTTCGTCCTTCATCCCTGCTCTTCTCTCCATCATCCTTGATTTCCGGCATTCTTCTCGCAGCAGGCAGCGGCAGCCGCTTCGGCGGCGGCAAGATCGCGCATCCGCTGCCGGACGGTACGCCAGTTGGGATCGCTGCCTGGCGCAACCTGAAAGCGGCGCTCGGTGATGCGCTGGTCGTCGTGCGCGCAGGTGACACGAAGCTGGCGTCGCTGTTCGAAGCGGAAGGTGCGCGCGTGATCGAATGCACGGATGCGCATCTCGGCATGTCCCGCAGCCTGGTGGCCGGCGTGAACGCGGCGACCGGCGCCAGCGGCTGGGTCGTCGCCCTCGGCGATATGCCTTACGTAAGCAGCAGCACCATCGGCGCGCTCGTGCGCGCGATCGAACACGGTGCCGCTATCGCGATTCCGGTGCACGCCGGCCGGCACGGCAACCCGGTGGGATTTTCGGCCGCGCTCAGAGCCGAGTTGCTCAGAATCACAGGTGACGAGGGCGCACGCTCGGTGGTAAAGGCGCACGCCGCCGAGGTGGCGGAAATCGCGTGCGGGGACCCCGGCATTCTGCGGGACATCGACACCCGCGACGACCTCGACGCCGGCGCCTAGAGAGATTTCTACGGGCGCAGCGTCACCGCGCGCAGCGAGCCGGTGATGAGCAGATTGTTTCTGAGTTGGTTCGCCTGCGAACGCAGTTCCACGAAAACCCGTCCGCTCACATCCTGGTTCGGCGCAATGTCGAAACTGCCGACGGCGTTGAGGATTCCAGCCGAGAGCTGCAGATTGCGGTACTGGTAGCGCTGGTTCGCGATCGCAAGCACCCCCGTCAGTTCCTCGAACTTGGTGGAGCCGCCGGTCGTGCCTTCGCGACCGGCCTGCAGGGCCCGCACCAGGTCCACGCCATCCAGGTCGCCACGGCGCACGGTGAAGGTGGCATCGATGCGCGGATTGTTCAGCAGCGTGTGCACCGAGTTCGATTGCATCTCAAACCGACCCTTGGCTTCGAGCGCGCCGGACGTGCGTGCGGTGCGGGTAAACGCGCCCATCAGCCGCGACAGGTCGATCCGCGCCGCATCCAGCTCGCCGCCGGCTCTCCAGCCGTCCGCCCAGTTCACCAGCACATTGCCTGTGACGACGCCGCCATACAGTCGCGCGTCGAACTCGTCGATGCGCAGCTCATTCCGGATTGCGCTCCCGCGCGCGGTCAGGTCGGCTATCTCGATTCCAGGCCCGAGCGGGGGCACCCACCCGCTGGCATTCACCGACACGTCCCACCGGCCCTCCCGCGGAACGATCTCGGAAGAAAGTTTGCCGTCCGAGGTTTCAAATCGCGTGTGCGCGATGGAGCCGTCTCGATTGAAACGGAAAGTCGCATTCAACAACGGCATCTGGAAATCGCGTCGCTCGATCCTGACGCCTCGCAGCGAGAGCTGCTCCACCTGCACGTTGCTGTCCGCAGTGGCGGCAGACATCCAGCGCGGCAACCGCCCCAGCGCCTCGGGTGCGATGCTCACCGTCTCCGCCTCGATCGACGGTATGACTTTGCGCGCACTGAACAGCGAATCGAACGTGGGCGCCAGAGTGACGCTGGCAATCTGCACATCCTGGGTGGTGCCGATCTTGACGTTCTCGAGCCGGAACTCGAATCCGGACAACGCGGACATGCTCATTGACTGGATGCTGACCGGCTCGCCGATGTGATTCGACGCCAGCCTCTCCACCGCCGGCACATATCCGCCCACCGGCATGAACTCGACGATCGCAACTGCAATGGCCACCACCGCAGCCAGGCCGATGACGACCGGTTTCATGCGATCGAGCGGAGAACGCACGCGGCCATGCTTCTGCAGCGCTTTCAACTCCCGGCGCTTGCGCTCCGCCTCTTCTGCTTCCTTGCGCTTGCGCGCCAGTTCCTCCTCGCGCGTGCGGCGGCCTTCCTCGACCTTCTGCTGCTCCTTGCGCTTCTTCTCTTCCTCTTCCTGCTTCTTGTGCGACTCCTCCTGCTCGATCCTGCGTTGATACTCTTCCTCGCGCTTGCGGTCGCGCGCCCTGCGCTCTTCCTCTTCGCGCTCCATCCTCTCGCGGCGCTCGGCTTCCTCCGCCGCGCGATGTTCCGCCTCGATCCTGGCATCTTCTTCACGCTGCGCACGTTCGACGGCGCGACGTTCCTCGTCCGCCTTCTTCCTGGACTGCTCTTCTTCTTCGGCCTGCTTTCTCAGGGACTCCTGCTGACGCTCGAAGGAATCCAGGAACGACCCGCCTGAATCCTCGATATTGGGCAGGTCGATCTCCTCCAGCTCGACGCTGGCAGCCGCGAGCTCGTCCTGGCCGGATGTTTCCGTCTCCTCGCGTTCCCGGCGCTCGCGCTCCTCACGGCGCCTTTCTTCCTCTTCCCGCTCGCGGCGCTCTTCCTCTTCGCGGCGCGCACGTTCCTCTTCGTCCCTGCGCCGGCGCTCTTCCTCTTCGCGCCGCCTCTTTTCCTCTTCCTCTTTGCGCTTGCGCTCTTCTTCCGCGCGACGTTTTCTTTCTTCTTCCTCGCGGCGTTTGCGGTCTTCCTCTTCCTTGCGCTTGCGCACCTCTTCCTCCTTACGCTTGCGCTCTTCCTCTTCCTCCTTACGCTTGCGCTCTTCTTCTTCGCGGCGCTTCTTGTCCTCTTCCTCCTTGCGCCGGCGTTCGCCTTCCTCGCGCTTCTTGCGTTCGGCCTCTTCCCTGACCTTGCTCTCGGCCTCCTCTTTCGCCTTGCGCTCCGCTTCTTCTCGGGCCTTAACCTCGACGCCCTCTGTCCTTTTCTTGTCAGACAGGTCCAGGGCCTTGCGTTCCGCCTCCAGGATCTTCGCCAGGTCCCGGGTGGTCTTTTCCATTTCTTCGGCCTGAAGCTTCTCCTTGCGCTCCGCTTCCTGCCGCGCCTTCAGCGCCGCCGCTTCCTTTGCCTTGCGCTCGGCTTCCATTTTCGCAAGCCGGCCTGCCTCTTCGCGTTCGGCCTTTTCCGCCTCCTGTTTCTTTTTGCGCTCGGCGTCCTCGCGCTTCTGCGTGGCTTCGGTCTCTGCCTTGGCACGATCGGCCTGCTCGCGCGCGCGCCACTCGGTCTGCGAGCTCTGGTAGACGCGCTTGCCCGGCGCCAGCGTGCTGGTGAAATCGAGATCGTCGACGTATGAGGTGTCGGCAGGCGGGCCGCCGGAGTATCCGGCGGAGGGATTGGCGAATTCCTTGATATAGCCGGAATCCTCCAGCTGCTTGAGGCAGCGGACGATGTCGCCGTCCGCCATTTTGGATATCGCAGTGAGATCCGCCACGGTC